>CANKOW010000041.1 GCA_947484295.1 Alcaligenaceae bacterium
GCTTGCAACCGCATACGCGTCACCCGGCCGCGCAATAGCTCTTTCTCAACGCCTGCGCGTGCCTCTTTTGGTACGTGTAGCTTGAGTTCTTGTTCTGGCATGATGCGCTTTGATGTGAGAGCCAAAACAGATTGTAGATACTTTTGTGGCAAAAATGATGACCAGTCATAAATCTGCAAGAAACAGGCTTGAACAAAGAGTTTCTTTATAACAAGCGTGGGCGCATTTGATCTAGATCATTGAAATTACACTTTATGTGCAAGCAGCAACCAGTGGGCCATTTCAACAAAACCTGTGCCACCCTCAGAGGGGGTGACAAACTTGGGGTGATGCGTCAAGCGATGTAATTGGTGTTGAATATTCGCGACACCTAAAGAATATTTAAAAAACTGAAACAGAGGCTCGTCGTTGGGCGAATCCCCAATAAACAAAACGTTTTCGTTGTCGTTTTGCAGATCGAGGCCAAACTCTCGGGCAAACAGCGTTTTGGTCATGGATAACTTGTCATAGGCGCCATACCAACCGTTGACGTGGATTGAACTGACCTTGGCTTGTGCGCCTGCCGCCTTAAACATTGCAACAATTTGCTGAACAGCACGTTCGGGCAAGGGCGCAACATCTTCACAAAAATCAATCGCCAAGTCGGCCAGCCTGTATTGCTGATCGCTTGCGAGGGCCGAGCCTGGCACCTGCTGCAGAATCTCAAGAGCGAGTTGGTCAAGTTTTTGCCGATTGCTTTGAAGGTGTTTTTCGCTTGCAAAGTGATGGGTAGCCATTTTGCGCGCCGCACGGTCATAGCGCATGTAAAACGCGCCGTTTTCGCCAACTACGGCGAAAACTGGCCACATTCTGGCGATATGGTCGCACCAACCCGCCGGGCGCCCCGTAATCGGGATCACAGTGATCGCAGCCGCCGACAGCTGTTCAAGCGCGGCGTAGGCGTCTGCCGTCAATCTGCCCTCTGTCGTGACGGTGTCATCAATATCCGTTAAAACAAAACGGATCTGTTTCGCCACGCTTAAATCCATTGTTTGAAGTGCTTGCATGAGGCTTTTCAAGGGTTTTGGAGGGCGCAGATGGAATCGCGCTGATCGATTCTATAATAGGTGCCTACTCAGGCCTGATAATTTGAACCCTATGTCTGCCAAAATTTCGCTCGCAAGCTCTTCTGACCCCGTCCCCGCCTCGGCGATTTCGCCTGTTTCTGAGATCATCAACGAGCTTCGCGCGGGGCGTATGGTGATTTTGGTCGACGAAGAAGACCGCGAAAACGAAGGCGATCTGGTGATGGCTGCCGAATTCGTCACCCCAGAGGCCATTAATTTTATGGTGACCCACGGGCGTGGTCTGGTTTGTTTAACGCTCACCGAAGAGCGTTGCGCGCAACTTGAACTCCCCTTGATGTCGGCACGCAACGGTACGGCGTACGGCACTAATTTCACTGTTTCGATTGAGGCCGCAGAAGGCGTCGAAACCGGCATATCGGTGGCCGATCGGGCACGCACGGTGCAAGTGGCTGTGGCGCGCGACGCCAAAGCGTCAGATTTAGTGCAGCCAGGCCATATTTTTCCGTTAAAAGCTGTGGCGGGGGGCGTCTTGGTGCGCGCTGGGCACACCGAGGCAGGCTGTGATCTCACGCGGATGGCCGGTTTAACGCCAGCGGCTGTGATTTGCGAAATCCTTAAAGCCGATGGCACGATGGCACGCTTGCCTGACCTGATCGAATATGGCCGTACGCACAACCTTAAAATCGGCACCATCGCTGACCTGATTCATTATCGCAGCGAGCACGAGTCCGTGATCGAGCGCGTTGGTACGCGCGAGATTCAAACCCCCTGGGGTACGTTTCAGATGGTGGCATACCGCGACACGGTCGCGGGCAACCCACATATCGCGCTGATTTCGGGTCAAGTCGATCCGTTAACTGAAACGCTAGTGCGTGTACACGAACCCACCTCAATGCTTGATGTACTGGATGTGCACAGCGCGGGGCACACCTGGGGTGTAGCCGAAGCCTTGCAAGCGATCAAAGCGGCGCCCGCGGGCGTCATGGTGTTTTTAAATTGTCAAGGCTCTGCTGAGCACCTGTTTGGCCAAATTGGTGCTTGGCCTGGGCAAGCGACCACGGCAGTCAAACGTGACGCAGGGCGCATGGATTTGCGCACCTACGGCATGGGCGCACAGATCTTGCGCGACCTAAAAGTCGGTCAAATGAGACTGATGGCGCGCCCTCGAAGAATGCCAAGCATGATGCCTGGTTTTGGCCTAGAGATTACAGGCTATGACCATCAACCCCCCAATCGCAACACATAGGAAGCACACCATGAGCCCTTTTACCCTAGAGCCAGACATGAACGGAGAAGGCCTGCACATCGGTATCGTGCGTGCCCGCTTTAACGAAGATATTGGCTTGATCGAACTCGACACTTGCTTGCAAGAGCTCGAGGCTCTTGGTGTTGACGAGCGCGACATTATGGTCGTGACCGTTCCGGGTGCGCTCGAGCTTGGCGTCACACTCGCCCGCATGGCAGAAACTTTTGAATTTGACGCGTTGATTGCGCTGGGCGCAGTCATTCGAGGCGAAACTTATCACTTTGAAATCGTCAGTAATGAAAGTGCTTCGGCGATTGCGCGCGTAGCACTCGAAACCGGTATCCCAGTCGCCAACGGCGTGCTCACCACTGAAACCGACGAGCAAGCCGAAGTCCGCGCTGCCGACAAGGGCCGTGACTGCGCCCAGTGTGCAGTTGAAATGGCTAACTTGGTTGCAGCGCTGGAACCTGAATCTGATGAAGACGAAGACGAGGACGAAGATCTTGAACAAGCCGATACACGACGCTAATTCGGCTGGTGTACAGCCTGTGCGCAGCGCGCGCAGGCGTGCGCGCGAGCTAGCGTTGCAGGGCTTGTACGCTTGGTTGGTCAGCGGTACCGATAGTTTGCAAGACGCCGGTGAGATTGAAGCCCACTTGCACGAAGAAGAAGAATTTGAGCTCGCTGACGCGGCTTGGTTTAAAACTTTGCTGCATGGTTCGATGAAAGAAGCACCTGCATTGCGTGAAAAATTCGCTCCCTTTGTGGATCGGCCCTTGGTTGAGCTTTCGCCGATCGAACATGGCATTTTGCTGATCGGCAGCTTCGAGCTGATTCATCACGTTGAGGTGCCTTACCGCGTCGCTATCAACGAGGCGGTTGAGCTGGCCAAATCCTTTGGCGGCACCGATGGTTTTAAATTCGTCAATGGTGTGCTCGATAAGCTCGCCGCTGAAACACGCGCCGCCGAAGCGCGAGCACCTGTGCGTCGCTGAGCCTTGGTGTGGCAACCGAGTTTGACCTGATCAAACGCTTCTTTAGCAGGCCTGTTTCGGCGGGTCTGCTGGGGGGAGGCGATGATTGTGCCTTGTTCGGGGTCACGCCTGGCTTGCAGGTCGCCACCAGCACCGATCTTCTGCTTGAAGGACGTCATTTTTTTTCAGACGTTGACCCGCGTTCATTGGGACATAAAGCGCTTGCCGTGAATCTTTCAGATTTGGCTGCCATGGGTGCGCGTCCGCTGGGTTGCTTGCTTGGATTGGGATTGCCCGCGATTGATGAGGCGTGGATCGAGCAGTTCGCCGAGGGCTTTTACGCGTTGGCCGACCAGCACGGTTGCGCCCTGATCGGTGGCGACACCACCCGAAGTTTGCAAGGCATTACCCTGAGCGTGACAGTGTTTGGCGAAGTCGAACCAAACTTGGCACTACGACGCAACGCTGCGCAGGTTGACGACGACATCTGGGTGTCTGGTGTTTTTGGGGCAGCCGATATTGCCTGTCGCATGCTTGCCGGTGAAATCCCGCTCGATGCCGCGCTTTTGCAAGCGACACGCAGTGCGCTTGAGTGGCCGGCGCCCCGTATTGACTTAGGCCAGCAGTTGCGCGCGCATGCCCATGCCGCGATTGATGTGTCGGATGGTCTGTTGCAAGATCTTGGGCATATCCTTGCAGCAAGTGGTGTGGGTGCAGAACTGCAAGAGCAGCTCCTACCCATGCACCCCGCTTTAAGTGGGCTACCTCAGCACGCACTGCCGCCCGAGGTGCTGCAGCGCGCTGTGCTTGCCGGTGGCGACGTCTATGAGCTTTGTTTTACCGCCGCGCCCGCGCAGCGCGCGGCGCTTGAAAAAATCGGTTCGGCGCTTGGTCTGACGCTTTCACGTATTGGCTCCGTTCGTGCTGAGCCAGGCCTGTTCGTTTACGATGAGGCCAGAAATATAATCCCAGATCTGCCTAGGGGCTTCGATCACTTTAGGCCTTGAGCCTTGAGTGCCACTTGTTTCAATTGGTTTAGGCGTTAGTCTTTGCTGGCTTCAAGTTTCGATTCATTGAGTTATGGTTTTGAACTTGCGCTCTCTTTTGACTCACTCAACGATAGGTTTGACTCTGCTCGCTGTTTCGCCCACTTTAGGATTTAATTTTCGATGACAGACGTTTCAAAAAGACACCGTACAAGTTGGCCTAAGGCGGCGTGGGTGTTTTCTGATCCGGGCCGAATGTTGATGTTTGGCATGGGCTCTGGGTTGTTGCGTCCGGGCTCTGGTACGTGGGCGACTTTACTGGCCTGGTTACTCTGGAGCGTCGCCGCACCTGGCGTGAGCGATCTCTACATCGGTCTTTTCTTGCTGGTCTGTTTTATTTACGGTTGTTGGGCTGCTGAACGCGTGGCCAAGCAACTTGGTGTGCCCGACCATGTCGGCCTTGTTTGGGATGAGTTTGTGGCGTTTTGGCTGGTACTGTGGCTCGTGCCCCAAAGCCTGTCTGCTCAAGCACTCGCCTTCGTGTTGTTTAGATTTTTTGATGTCGTCAAGCCTCCTCCAATCCGACAAGTGGATGCCCGCTTTAAAGGCGGCATTGGTGTGATGCTCGATGACTTATTGGCAGCGGGTTACACGCTTTTAGTGATGGCGCTTGTAATTCGCTTTGGCGTGACCCTGTCATAGGCTTCCATCTCTTTGCGTTTGTTGTTCACGCGTTCACAGGCAAAAATATGTCAACACAGATCGATCAGTTAGCCACCGAACTCGGTGAGCTTCTTTTAAAACATAAAGGGCTACTTGCCACGGCCGAGTCTTGCACCGGTGGCTTGTTGTCTGGCGCCGCGACCGCGATCGCTGGCTCTAGCGCCTGGTTTGATCAAGGGTGGGTCACCTACAGTAACGCGGCTAAGCAAGCGCAGCTAGGCGTCACGCCACAAGCTCTGTTGCAGTTTGGCGCAGTCAGCGAAGAAGTTGCGCGTCAGATGGCTGTGGGGGTGTTAAACATGGCGCCACGCGCCACGCTAGCCTTGACGACCACAGGCATTGCGGGCCCCGGTGGCGGCTCGCCTGGTAAGCCGGTGGGCTTGGTCTGGTTTGGTTTTGCACAGCGCCGCCCGTCAGGGGTGGTGGTGCACGCGATTTCTAAAATATTCGAAGGCGATCGCAAAGCCGTGCGCGAAGCTTCGGTGGCATTCTCGTTGGCGACTGGACAGATGCTGCTGAAAGAAACTTAAGTTATCGAGCTTTAACGATGGGCGTTGATGTCATCACGCGTTTGGCGCGCGACAGCCGCGGCCGCTTCAGTCCAGTGACCTTCGCCCTTCGCGTACAAAATCGCACGCGACGAATTAATCATCATTCCAGTCTTTTGCGCGTTGCAGCCTGCCGCACAGGTTGCCGCAACGTCACCACCTTGCGCGCCAATGCCTGGCACCAATAAGGGCACGCTGTCGCCGACCGCCTTGCGCACCGCCGCCAATTCATTCGGAAACGTCGCACCAACGACTAAGCCGCATTGCCCTGTTTTATTCCATTTATTTGCGACTAAATCAGCGACACGCAAATACAGAGGCACGCCGTCTGAGACTAAAAACTGAAGGTCAGAACCGCCTGGATTTGAGGTGCGGCACAACACGATCACGCCGCGATCTTCCCACTCAAGGTAGGGTTCAACTGAATCGCCGCCCAAGTACGGGCTCACGGTGACTGCATCGGCCTGATAACGACCGAAGACTTCTTGAGCATATTGGGTGGCTGTGGCACCAATGTCGCCACGCTTGGCGTCAAGTACCAAGGGTAGGTGGGGGTATTGCTCGCGAATATAGGCACACAAGTCCTCAAGTTGCCCCTCGGCGCGCGCAGCTGCGAAATACGCAATCTGGGGCTTAAAGCCACACACAAAGGGTGCGGTCGTATCGACGATTTGGCGGCAAAATTCAAAAATGGCTGTCGATTTGCCCTGCAGTTCTGCTGGTAAACGCGGCAAGTCAGGGTCAAGTCCCACCATTAAAAGTGAGTGCGACGAGGCCCAGGCGGCATTGAGTTTTTGAATAAAAGACATGTAGGTGCAGGCAAGTAGAAAGATCGGATACCGCTATTGTGTCAGATAAAGGCTAGCCAACGATTCGCAAACAGCACCAGCCAGACCATTGCACAGAGCAACAGGCTTAAAAACACCGCTGCGCTACCTAAGTCTTTGGCGCGACCAATCAGCTGAATGGTTTCCAGCGATACAGCGTCGGCCACCGCCTCGATGGCCGAATTTAAGAGCTCAACGATCAGCACTAAGACCAGCGAACCGATGAGTAGCAGGATTTGGCCCGCATTTTGCCCGACCCAGAACGCGGCAGGCGTCAAGACTGCAGCGAGCAAGAGTTCTTGCCTGAAGGCAGACTCGTAGCGCAGTGCAGCAACCAGCCCCTGCATTGAGTAGCGGACGGCATTGGCAATACGTTTTAGACCGCCGCTACTCTTGTAAGGCGAGGGATGTGGAGCCATGATCTCAAACTTGGTTTATCGTATGGGACAGCAAGATCCCCTAAAGCTAAAAGGAAGATAGCACACCATGCCAATGCTCAATGTACAAATTATGCAGGGTTACAACTCAGCACAAAAAACAGATTTATTAAAAAAGCTGACCCAGTCTGTGGTCGATAGCGTCAGTGCTCCCTTGTCGTCCGTACGTGTTGTGCTTCATGAGATCGCGCCTGAAAACGTGATTGTGGCCGGCGAAATCGGTCACGAAATGGTCATGATCACGGTGGGCCTGATTCACGGGCGCACCGATGAACTGAAGGCGGCGCTGATTGCTGCCATGGCCAAAGCGGTTGAAGCGTCGATCGGTGTCACGAGTGAAAACGTACGCTCGATTTTGTTTGATCTGCCAACGACAGACGTGGGTGTAGCCGGTGGGCGCACCGCAAAAGCGGCCGGGAGATAAACGCGATGTCTTCAGTTTTATTATACGAACAAGACGATCTGGGCGTGGTGACACTCACGCTGAATCACCCTGAGACGCGCAACGCGCTCACGGGCACGGGCATCGTTGAGGCGATGCTCGAAGCCTGTCATCGCATTGAGTGCGACCCGTCAGTGCGTGCCGTGGTGATCACGGCCACGGGCACCATTTTTTCGTCGGGCGGCAAAATCGACGAAATGCAGCGTCAGATTGGCCCAGAGTTTGGCAGTGAAGTGTTGCGCCAAGAGTATCGGCATGGCATTCAGCGTTTGCCGTTGGCGATTCACCAACTTGAAGTGCCAACCATCGCTGCGGTCAATGGCCCAGCCATTGGTGCGGGCTTTGACTTAACCTGCATGTGCGATCTGCGCATTGCCGCCGATACCGCAACCTTTGCTGAAAGTTTTGTCAAAGTCGGAATCGTGGCAGGTGACGGCGGCGCTTGGTTTTTGCCACGCGTGATCGGTATGGCACGCGCCGCTGAAATGTCATTTACGGGTGAGCCTATTGATGCCCAAACGGCGTTGAGCTGGGGATTGGTGTCGCGTGTCGTGCCGGCCGCAGATTTGTTGAGTACGGCGCATACGCTTGCGCGCAAGATGGCGGTGAACTCACCCTCAGTGATGCGCATGACTAAACGCCTGTTGCGCGAGGGTCAGACGTCTTCGCTCTCAAACCTGCTTGAGCTCTCAGCGGCTTATCAGGCCATTGCGCACAAAACGCCCGAGCATGCTGTGATCATCAAAGACTTTATGGATAAAAAGGCTGCGCGTAAAGCGCAGAAGGGCTAGATTTTTTAGCGCAACACCGAGTACGAGTTTGAGGCGCTCATCGCGAGCGCCTCAAGTCATTGTTATTTTCAAAACCGCTATTCAGCTGATTCAACTCTTGACGCGGTTACGCAGCCTATCCTGATAGATCTCCTCGCTGGGTTCTTCGAGGCTCGCTGGCGCTAATTCACCAGGCGTTATCCGCAGACGATCGATCTTGCCAGAGTATTCAAAAGAGCCTTTATCTTCGTAGCGCTCGCTGACGGCCGTTCGCCTTGAGATACCAATACTCAGCCCGCAACTTGGGATACGTAACAAGCTTGGCGACAAATCAACTTTGTTAAAGAGCTGCACACCATTCAGCGCGATATCGGCATTGCCTTTGCGGTCACCCGTTGCGTGATAGCTGAACTCGAAGACTTGCGCGCCACTGCTTAAGGTGATGGGGGTGACAGTTTTCGGGCTATGCCACCACTGATACACAAAATGTAACGCGCCGTCTTCAACAAATAAGGTCATGCCACAGAATCTATCGCCTAGCGCAAAAATCACGCCTTCATCGCCTGCATGCCAGTCGAAATTTGTACGCATGACGTAACTACGATCCCCCACCATGGGCGTTAAAAGTAGCCCAGGTATCGAATGTGCCGTTCGGAAAAAATCACGTTCGATGAACAGCCGACTTTGCTCGTACGGCGGAAAGGTGGTGTTGCGACTTTCATTGCGAGTGTCGATTGGATAGACGTAGTTTGTGCCTGCATCTGCATCAAACTCAGCAATCAGTTTGGCCACGATCTCAGGGTGAGTGCTCGCCAGATCAGTCAACTCAGCTGGATCCTGCTCTAAGTTGAACAACATCCAATTATCGAGGTCGATCGCCTTGTCTGGAGTTTGTAGTGACACGATTTTCCATTGACCAGAGATATAAGCACGATTGCCTTGTAGTTCGTAGTATTGACGCTCTCGTTTGGCGGGGGCATCTGAATCTTTCAGGGCGATTGCAAAGCTGACCCCATCAAGCCCTCGAGTTTGATAACCCTTGAAGTGTTCGGGTCGAGCGGCGCCGGTGACATCCATTAAGGTTGGCAAGATATCTGTCACGTGGGTCCACTGGCGACGTAGGGCGCCCGGGTCAGAAATTCCGGCAGGCCAGTGCACGACAAGTGGCACACGGATACCGCCCGCCATTGGGGTGCGTTTAAAAAAGCGATAGGGCGTGTTGCTGACTTGTGTCCAACCGGTTGGGTAGCAAATGTAGGTGTGCTCTCCGCCGACCTCACCGTCTTTGAGTAGTTGCAGGTTTAACGCCATGTTATCGACTGCGCCCACTCGGCGGCCAATTAGGTTCATGACACCTTTGGGGCCAGCGACAGAGTTCGCGCCGTTATCCGACGTGATCATGATGATTGTGTTGTCGAGTTGCCCAGTGTCTTTTAGGCATTGAACCAGGCGTCCAACGTTTTGGTCGGCGTTATCGACTAGCGCGGCGTAGACTTCCATATAACGCGCAAATAAAGCCTGCTCGTCTGGGTTCATGTCTGCCCATGCGGGCACCCCGGGGTTACGAGGAGCGAAGCCTGCGGTGGGTTCGATCAGGTTATTTGCGCGCTGGCGCTCAAAGCGTTGCTCGCGCATCGCGTCCCAACCCAAGTCGTAGCGTCCACGATACCGTGCCAAGTCTGCGGGTTTTGCTTGCAGAGGGCCATGGGGGGTTTGAAAAGCCAGATAAAGAAAAAAAGGTGTTTCTGGGGCACAGCTTTTTTGCTGGGCAATCCAGTCAATTGCACGTCCGGTGTAGTCGTCAGGCGCGAAGTATCCTTTTGGATAGCGCAGCGCGCCGGCTAACTGATTGCCCTCCATCATGTTGTCGGGCTGAAAGTAGCTGGTTTCAGGCGCCATGAAGCCATAAAACTGATCAAAGCCTCGTTGAACAGGCCAAGAGCTATTGTCAGCGCCGGGAAAATTATTTCGGTCGTAGGTGTTATGCCATTTTCCGGCTGCCATCGTCGCATAATGATGTTGGCGCATCACTTCAGCGATGGTGGGTGCGTCGGGGGCGATCTCGCCCTTGTAGCCCGGAAACCCAGGGTCATTGTGTGAGAGCCAACCGCAACCAACGCTGTGGGGGTTTTTACCGGTCAGTAAGGCGGCGCGGGCGGGCGTACACATCGGCACGGTTGTGTAGTTCGTAAAGCGAAGCCCATTTGCCGCCAAGGCATCGATGTTTGGGGTGTCAATTTCGCCACCAAAACAACCGAGATCTGAATACCCCATATCATCCATGAGGATCACAATCACGTTTGGCGCACCCGTCGGCGCTCGGCTTGGGGTGTTCCAGTGTGGGGTCGACTCAGCAAGAGTTTTGCCAACACGGCCATTGAACGTTGGCCAGTTTAGTGAGCTTGCAGGATCTTTGGGCATAGTCACGATTTTATTTTTGTGCTTGCGCTTGTGATGAACTGAGGATGCGTTTGAACTAAGTTCTATTCTTTAGGGATATTGGCTGCGCGGACAACACCAGCCCATTTCTCTTTATCTTGCATCAGAAAGTTTTTGAAATCGACCCTACTCGCCAAGACGGCGGTAGTCATGCCATTTTGTTCTAGCGTGGCGCGCACTTCGTCGTTAACCAGTGCCTTACCAATGTCACGATGCAGCAGTGTCAAGATATTTTCTGGTGTACCTGAGGGCGCGAAGATGCCTAGCCATTGGTCTGCTTCAAATTGCAGAACACCTGCTTGCGCCATGGTCGGCAAGTCTGGCAAGCCAGCATAAGGCTTTGCGCTTGTGACCGCCAAGGCACGAATTTTATTCGCTTTGATTTGCGGGATGGCGACGGTCGCATTGGCAAACAATAAATCTACCTCACCCGCAATGACATCCGTCATCGCCTGAGGTGCGCCTTTGTAAGGGACATGTAACAAGTCAATTCCGGCCAAGGTCTTAAACAGTTCTGCTGAAAGGTGGGCCGGCGAGCCAACTCCTGCCGACGCGTAGGTGAGCTTGCCGGGTTGAGTTTTTGCAAGCGCGATCAGTTCTTGCACGCTTGTCACCTTGAGTCGTGGGCTTGCCACGAGTACCGATGGTGCCCAAGCGATCAGCGCGATGGGTGCCAAATCAGCAGACATGTCAAAAGGCATCTTCGAGCGCAGCGCGGCATTGATGCTTAGGGCTGATGTTGTTAACAAAAGTGTGTAGCCATCTGCGGGTGCTTTGGCAACCGAATCAGCACCCAGAATTCCACCGGCCCCGAGTTTGTTCTCGACGACAATTGTTTGCTTGAGTGAAGGCTGAAGCACTTTCGCGGCGGTGCGACCTGCAATATCCACAAGCCCGCCCGCTGGCCAAGGAATGACGAGTCGTATCGGTTTGTCAGGATAGTCTTGCGCGCTCGCGGGTACGTTAAAGACCGCACCTATAAAGATGGCGATACAAACGCTAAGCCAACGTGAAGTGTTGTTGAGAACTCGCATGTTTTTTAGCGCGTCACGTAAATTGGACTTGACCATATCAGATGCCCGTTTTCTTGAGTTAGACAAACATACAAAGCGTTATCAACATGATCGTTGAGTTTGATACGCCGCGAAATATCGACTGCATGATGGTGATTCTCGTCTGGCAATCTAAAGATACGAAGCTGGCGCTTAATTCCTCCAGCCTCAAATACTAGGTCGTCAAGTCCAATGTCGGAAATTGCAATCTTGCATTTGACCAACGCAGTATCGATACTTAGTGTACCGGCTTGCGGGTCGTCTAACCAGATATCAAAGCCGCCAAAGCCACCTGTCGTTAACGCCGACCACTCGATTTGTTGCGGGCCCTTAAGGACAACTTGCTTATCCAGGTTCCACATATTGAATTGAGACATACGTTCGACCTGATTGCCCTCGATCGCGCAGTGGCCATCCCAGACCGTCTGTCTTCCGCGCCCACGGTATTCTGAGCCTTCCCAGATGACGCGGATACGGCGCCCGAGTTCGTTGGACGTGTAGGGACGATAGGTTTCTAAAACTTCGAGCCGATTGCGAATTTCAACACGTTCGATTGCGGCAGAACCGATTGCCTCCATCTTAAGTTCAACGTAGGCATCTTGAGATTCGAGAATGTCGCCCATGATGGCTGTTTTAACTAACGAACTATTGGTGGTGCCCATGCTGGGGTCATCTGCAAACAGCTTGGCCTCGCTCTCAAAGTTTGCTCTGACATCGAGCAGGACTCTGCAGCCAGTCGTGGCGTAGTGATGGCGTTTGCGCAACGCTTCAAACAAGGCTTCGCGCGTCAGGTCAGGTGCCAGCAAGCAAGACAAACCGCCATAGGCACCAAACAGAGACGCACCAGGATGGCTGGCGCCATGACGTCCTTTGTGGCCGTCAGAGTTCGCGAGAATGCCAACTCTGTAACCCTGTTCGAAGGCGTCGTGAATCAACCATTCAAAAGTGCCCCAGTCTGAATGAACCTCGACTGATTTTTCGATGCGCAAATCGTGTGCAATCGTGATGTCTGCGTAGCGGCCACCGATATGGGCGAAGACAACGGTATCTTCGTTTTTTAAGGCGTCAAATAAATCGTTCGCACTATTCGCATCACTGTCAACGTCGGTCAGGTCGTCGACCAGCGCATGCGAGGACCGATGAATTTGACGACCCTCGTGCATGAACATGACGTTGCGATCGCCGCCTAAGCCGGTGTTGCCTGACCACTCATAACCGGGGTAGATGATAAAGCGACCATTTTCGTTGAACTCAGCCGTCAGTTCGTTCAGATGATTCCAAAAGGGCGTTGTAATCTGAAAGTCATTGCCTTGATGGCTCATCGCATCTAGAAACGCCCTGTCGCGGGCAAACTCAATCAGTTCGCGAGCTGAATTGGTGCCAATCGTTTCTTCAGATTGTCCGTGCAAATCAGCCCAGTAGTGCAAGAGTGGGGCGTCTGAAACGATACGCAAGGGATTGCTCACGCAAAGTAATTTTTCTGTTGCGTCATAGACCGAGATGGTGACGTCAGACGGTGTGGCGATTGTCAGGCTATCGATTCTGAGGGCATGTTGGCCGCGTTTCATTTCGATGCGTTTAGGTAGCCCGGCGATTGGTTGACTGGCACGCAGCGTGAAAACACCTTGCACCTGATCGCTCGGGTTGCCCCATTTATCCTCGCCTTTGAACCCAAGGCTGAATGTTTGTCCGCAGTTGCGTAGGGTGGGCAGAATGGCTTTCCAAGTCACCGGCGCACCTGCGACGACGGCGATGCAAGGCTGTTCAGGCAAGCCTGAATAACGATAGGTGGCAAACGGGTCGACCAAGACGCGAAATTCAAAAGTGGGTTCTGCAAACGTCTGAATCCGCATGCCGGGCGATCCTTTTGAGCGGTCGCCAAAACACACAATGATTTGATCGCCTTCGCGAAGAAAACCGCGAACGACCCGAATGAACAAGGTTTTATCCCAAGGTCTGACGTTGCGCTTGCCGTCATACTGCACCTCAAGGATTGCACCGTTTGAGGCAACAACTGTGGTGTAGTTGGCTGCAGTGGGGTCGCTCCATTGTGGGCGACCCATGTCGCTTGCAAAACGGTGAACAATCTTGAGTGAACCCGTGTCATCCACCCCGAAGTAGCCCGCCGTGTATACCAGCGTGAAGGACTGAAAACTGCCAGCTTCGAAAGAACCAGAAGGTGAGACGGTCGCACTACCCATGCGCTCAGAAAGATAATTGGTTTGTGACATCTTGGGCTCTTCGTTTGTTAGTCGGGTGACAAATTTAATTTGATGAGTCGTGGTGTGAAGCAAAGATGAATGAGTCGTTGTGTTGGGTAAAGATGAATATTTCGTTGTTTCAGGCAAAGATGAATTTTTCGTCGTTTCAGATGAAGTTGAATGAGTCGTTGTGCCAGGCAAATAATTCTGAGCGCTCAGTGGATCTTCGCGTTAAGGTACCTGCCGCGTTGACCTTGCTGTTGACCCGAAAAGCGTACTCGTATGAATCTGCATGGGCACAATAAAGAGCGTATTCAACCGGGGTGTTGTCCGCTAAATACGAAACTCTTTCGAGCGCAATCAACGGGGTGCCAGGCGGCATACGCAACAGCTTTCGTGTCTTGGCATCTGATAGCTGTGCCCGAATTGAAATATCGGCGTGAGCGATCTTTAACTGTCTAAGCGACTCGATGATGTGGTACGACGCGTGCTTCTCAGCGAGGGCGCGCGTTACGCCGGATACTTGTGGCGCCAGGTAGACCCAAGCAACAGCAAACGGCTCGCCGTCGCGGCAATATAGTCTTTTCCAGTAGGTCACTTGTTTGTTGTCTGACTGTAGTTTTTCAGAAACATGTGCCGGTGCAGCTTGCTTGCTGAACTCGATCAACTGCATTTCAGGATGAATACCCCTGGCGACTAACGCATCAAAGAATCCATGCAGTTCGACCAGATCATGCTTAACAGGACGTGCAGTGACGAAGGTTCCTTTTCCCTGGCGACGAACGAGCCGGCTTTCAGACACGAGTTGAATCACAGCTTGCCTGGCTGTGATTCGCGACACGCCATATTTTTGAGATAACTCTTGCTCGGTGGCGATGCGGTCGCCTTGTTTATATACGCCGGTCGTGATCGCGTTGCGTAAGTGCTGAGCCAACTGGCGGTGCATGGCAACCGGGCTGTTTCGCTGCAGGCTGACGAAAGCATCTTCAGCCGGGCTTGGCGCATTGGGATTTTTGGCCGGGTGCTTGCCGGCTGGCGCAGTGTCCTTCTTACTCACGCAGGAGCTCTGGGTTATTGACAAGTGCCAAGGCACCAAAATCGCGGCCACCGTGACCTGCCTGTGCTGCGAGGGCGTAGTACTCAAGTACGGTCTTTGCTGTGCGACTCGGTGTTCCTAGTGCGTCGGCCATCGCGATGGCAAGTTTATAGTCTTTGTGGGCAGCTGATAACCGAAAGTACGGGGTAAAGTCGCCCTGAAACGCCTTGGCAATAAAGACGTTTTGCAGAGGCCAGCTGTTTGCTGCGGTTTGCGGTAGGGCATCGCAGAAAATATTCAGATCTGCGCCTGCTTGTTTAACCATGGCATAGGCTTCAGAAATCAAAGCGCCGTAACCACACGACAGCAAATTGTTAGCGAGCTTGATGGCTTGACCCGAGCCTACTGGGCCGCAGTAATCGATCGTGCTGCCCATCATCGATAAAAGCCAATTCAGTGAGGTGCAAGTCGCCTGATCGCCAGACGCGAACAAGCGCAGGTCACCGGCCGCAGCGGCTGGCGGCCCTTTACCAGCCGGGCAATCGATAAAACTGATGCCCCGCGTTTGCAGTGCTGCGTGTAACTGACGCACGGCGTCAATGCCATCGGTCGACATCCCGATCACGACTGATTCGGGTGCCAGATGCTCAGCCAGGCCGTCGGGGCCTAAGGCAATTGCCAGAGAGATTGAAGGGTCAGGTAAAGACAACAACACGATATCGCACGCAGCGCCGAGTTCTTGAGCTGAGGCCATGCGCGTCGCGCCGAGTGCAACGAGGCGCGCGACTGCAGCCTCGTCAGGGTCACAAACGTTTAGCTGACCATGTTTTTTTAGAATATTCATCGCCATGCCACCACCCATCAGGCCTAGACCGATGAAGCCAACTCGCTTGTCTGCGTGCATTGCGCCATCAAATTTTTTTGAGTTCATAAAAAATACTAGAGAGGTTCTGTTTCAGGACCTGCTGCGGGCGCAAGCAAGCAGCTAGCCGCAGGGCGTATCGAGATACTATATAACAATATATAACATTTCAAGCTCCAGTCAAGATAAAGCTCTAATCGTTCAGTTCGTGGAGCAGGGCTTTGACGTGGTCCCAGCGCGAGTCTCCTCCGCCTTAGCCAAGCCCATGGAAGATGACCTTACTCAGCGGCCCGCGATGATCAAGCATTCAGGTGCGAGGGTCGATTAAACTATATCTATCACTTTTTAAATGACGGAATGTTTTTGAATACTGCTAATCTGCCGAAACTCACGTTGTTTTTTGACGGCAAGTGCCCCTTATGCCAGGCAGAGATTGTGTTCTTGTCGCGTCGAAATCAAGCTGGTTTGCTTGGGTTTGTTGATATCAACTCTGATCTTTACGATGAACGCGCTGTGGGCGTCAGCTGTTCGCAAGCGCTCGCTGAAATGTATGGGCAGTTTGATCACGGCCTCGTCATCAAAGGGCATGCAGTATTTGGTGAGGCCTATCGACGTGCAGGGTTGCCTCGGTTGGCGTGGATAATGTCTCGTAAGACCCTTGCTCCGTTGCTTGCGTTAGGCTATCGTTTTTTTGCGAAACATCGCCATCGCATTTCTAAACTGCTTGGTCCGACGGCGCTTTGGTTGGTGGGTGGCAAGGGTTCTAAATAGGTATCACGCTGCAAATTCATAAGCGGTAACGTTTACAACAAACGGCTGAGACGCTTAGCCAGTTTGGAGCGGTTTGTCAGGTGTATTAGCCCATTCGTTCATCGAGTTGTCATACATAGACCAGCTGGTAAAGCCTAGCGTCTCAAGAACAAAAGCGGTTGTTGTGGCGGCGATGCCACCTCCGCAGTAATTGATCACCTGCTGACTAGGTTGCAAGTCAAGTTGCTTGAGCAGTGCAGTCAACTCGTCTTGGCTTTTGAATTCGCCTGTCTGTGGGTCGTAAAGGTCGGTGGCGGGCCAGCTGACGCTGTTTGGTATGCGTCCAGGCCGGCCATAGTGGGCTCCACCTGTTCCTAAAAACTGTTCTTTTTTTAGTGCGTTCAAGAGCACTTTTTGAGGGTTAGTGATCGCCTCAGTTACCTCGGTGATGCCTGCTACACGCTCCACTTTTGGCTCGGCTTTGTACTCACTTGCCTTGAACGTGGGCAACTCATTGCTCAACGCCAAGCCAGACTTCACCCACAGCGCTAGACCACCATTCAGAATCGAAATTTTTTGATGTCCCATGGCGTGCAGCACAAACCAAATCCGCGTCACCACCGACATTTGCTGATGTCCGTAGAGCACCACGTGATCATCATGATTGATACCAAGGCGTTGCATCAAGCGATTAAAGGTATCAGGGCTGGGTACGGTAAAGGCAAAGCGCGCACCCGGCTCAGAAAAATCTTTCTCCATACACACATGCTGCGCACCAGGAATATGCCCCTTCAGATATTGAGCGCGACCACTCTCAATTTTTGAGGGCCCAACGGGCTGGGCGAGCATGTAGGTGGTGCAATCCAGGATTTTGATTGCAGGATCGGTGAGGTGCGCAGACAACCATTCTGGCGTGACGATATTATTGAAAGACATATTTAGCCCGCTTTTAAACCAGACTTCTGAATAATATTTTTATACATATCCACATCTTTAGTAATTTTCTTTCCAAACTCTACCGGTGATAATCCAACCTCTAGCATGCCTTGCTGTTTAAGCTTGTCTGCCATAGCATCTGAGCGCATCAGCTTTTGAATATCGCCGTAGATCTTTTGAACCAAGGCAGGCGACATGTTTGCAGGCCCTAAAAAACCAAGCCAGGTAGAAATATCAAACCCTGCGTATCCCGACTCAATCATAGTGGGCACCGCAATAAATCCACGTTTACTTGTCGTTAATGCAAGCGCTCGAACTTTGTCGGAATTGATATACGCAATCACAGACGGCAAGGTCGCAAAAGTCATTTGGACATGACCCGCCAATAAGTCTGCTATGACAGCGCCACCCCCCTTGTAGGGAACATGGGTAATCTCAACACCAGCCGACTGCTTGAATAGCTCTGCCGCCAAGTGACCGCCTGTCCCGTTGCCGGGGGATGCATAGCTGATCTTTGTCGCATTGGCACGTATCAAGGCCTCGAGCTCTTTAACCGTATTGGCTTTAACGCTAGGGTGAACGACTAAAACGTTTGGCAGCTCTGCCGCCAGCGTGATGGGCGCAAAGTCCTTTTCAACATTAAAAGGAAGATTGCTTGACATGCCTGGACTGATGACAAATGCGCTGCTCGTTAATAGCAGGGTATAGCCGTCAGGTTCTGACCGGGCCACCGCCTCTGCACCAATGTTTCCACTTGCGCCGGCACGATTTTCTACAACGACCGGCTGTCCCCACGTTTCAGTCAGTCCAGAAGTCAACGTACGTGCCAGCATATCGGCGCCGCCGCCCGGCGCAAAGGGAACAATGATCTTAACGGGCTTCTCAGGGAATTTTTGTGCAAAGACTGTTCCACTCAATATGGCGAGACTTAGTGAGACCAGTACGCTGCCTATTTGTTGAATGACTGTCATTATGTACTCCGGCAATGTGTATTTTTGAAAAGTAGGGCAGGGCTGCGAACAAGACTGATGTTAGCTGCTCGTCTTCATTTTGAGTATGAAGTCAAAATTTCACTTTACAATAAATTATGTAATAGGCATAATTATGTCATTCGAATAAAATTTTATAAAAATGACCTTTCACCGCACTGCGCTCGCTGAAGAAATGGTCCAGCAATTGCTGAATCCTTCGTATCTCGACACCTCACTGCGCTCGGGGTTATTTCTTTCTGGGCCACGAAGAGTTGGCAAAACTACATTTCTCGCCAGTGATCTCATTCCGGCTTTGGAAAATAGAGGTGCCGTCGTCATTTATGTCGACCTTTGGAGTCAGCCGCAAACTAACCCAGCCGACTTAGTTCACGACGCAATTAAGAAGTCTTTGAGTGAACTGCAAACTCCGGGTTCAAGAATTCTCCAGAAGCTCAAACGAGTTTCGACCCTCAGCGTGGGTGGAGCGGGCCTCAAATTTAGTTTTCAGCTCGCGCAATTAGGTAAAAATGGCGGTGTAAGCCTTGCCCAAGCGTTCACGGAGCTTGTTGACCAAGCCAAGACAGATGTGGTGCTTATCATCGACGAAGTGCAGCATGCGATGGGTACCCTCGAAGGGGATCACTTGCTTCATGCGCTGAAGGCAACCCGAGATGCGGTAAACACGCGCAACGGCACCCCTGGCTACTTTCTTTTTGTCGGAACAGGTTCGCATCGAGCGCGAGTCCAAGAACTCGCGGTCAAAGGAAATCAGGCGTTCAATGGCGCGGTCACGCATGAGTTTCCAGTGCTCGGACAAGACTTTGTTGAATATATCTTGCAGCAAGTCAGGTCGACGTTAGGCTCTAAAACCCCCTCATTACCTGTCGCTGAAGCGGCGTTCAAGCAAATGGGGAGCCGACCCGAAGAGTTGTTAAAGGCACTAAACGTTTGTCGTCAGTTGCCGCAAGGCGCCCTCGCTGACGAGCATCTTCCGACCATTGCCAAGGCTTTTGGCACGGCCGCAGCGGATGTTGAAATTCAAAAGATAGAAGCATTGGGCCCGCTTGCAGAAGCCGTCTTTTCTCGCATTTGCAATATCGGCGGAAATGTCAAAGGCAGTTTTACGGGGCCAACATTGAGGGAGTTTTCTGCGCAACTCGGTCGAGAAGTCACCTCCGGAGATGTGCAGGGGGTCATTCATTTGATGACTTCAGCCAACTTACTCATGCGAGTTGGCCACGGGGTCTATGGGGTGACTGACAGTTTTGTCGAACAAGCGTGGGTAACGCGATTGCAGGCCGACGAC
>CANKOW010000042.1 GCA_947484295.1 Alcaligenaceae bacterium
CGCGCTCGATCGTTTAAGGCACAAAAAGTGCAAGGTAGGCTAATATCTCGCGCATGCTGAACTCTTAAAAAATACGTTACTACAACTATGAACCGAATGAATTGTGTTTTAACTCTTGCCGTCAAGACCGCGTTATTACTGCTAAGCATGTCGCTCGCCTTCCCCCTCACGGTGCAGGCGCAAACCTTAGCCCCGACGACGACAGCGCCCACGACAGAGGTGGCTCAAACCACAGAGCCTAGCGCTACACCTATAGCAGTCAAGCCTTCTGCAGCCCCGCCATTACAAGGCAAATATCAAGTAAGCGCCGCGACAACGTCTGCTGCGTTTCCCTTTTTAACTGCAGAAAACAAAAAACTCGCCGATGAGTCTTGGGCCGTTTACCAAAAGGATCATGGTCAACCGATCAAAGAATGGGCTAAGAGCGAAGTACGCTTTGAGCGTACCGGCACGGTTTTTTATCCTTTCTCTGGCCCCGACTTCGTCACCGTGAATCAACTTTATCCTGATGCGGATCGCTATGTCATGGTGGCGATGCAAGCAGCAGGCGAGCCAGCGCTACTTGCGCCGATGTCACCCGAACGCGCACAACATTTTCAGACAAAGTTTCTACGGGAATGGAAACGCTTTGCCTATAACGCCTTTTTTATCACGGCTGAGCTTGAGGCGGATCGCTTTGCAAAGAGCGCCCACATTGGCATCACAACGATTTTGACTACCTTTGCGTTGTATACCGGCTATGACGTGGCCGAGCTTTACCCAATCGCGTACGATCCTGCCTCGGGACAATTCATTAAAGCGCAAGGGCCCTGGAATTCGGTACGCCTGGTGTTGAAGAAAAACGGCAAAACGGTTGCTCTTGACTACGTAAGCCTTGACCTTTCTGACCAAAACCTTTTAGTCAATGAACCCATGCGCGGCTGGCTGAGTCATATGACACAACACCCCATGCTGATTAAAGCCGCCTCGCACCTCTTACAAGACGGTAACTTTATCGTCTTGCGGGATATGATTGTTAAGAACGCTCCGATCGTCGTGCAAGATGAAACCGGCGTTGACTACGCGCAGCTTAAAAAAATCGGTAATGTACAACTTTATGGAGGCTTTTCGTTGCCCTTTGAGCAATTCAGCCTTCACAAACAACAATCTCTTGCCCAAGCTTACAAGCAAGCAACCGACGTCAAGCCGATCCCGTTTGCTTTTAGCTACAACAAAGAACACGAACGTCGCAGCGTTCAAATTGCTCGCCGCGACAAACCTGAAAAAGCTGAAAAGCCTTAGCGTACGAGAGGGACGCGAGGCTTCCCTTGAACCGCAGAGCCTGCGGCAAGCGCGCTCACTCGATCTTAATATTCCGCTCTTTAATCACTGCCTTCCAAATCGCTGATTCTTTGGCCATGTAAGCAGCCGACTCTTGGCGACTCATTGGCTGTGGTGTTAAGCCAAGTGCTAGCAAAGTATCGCGAACCGACGGTGTATTTAAAACTTTGACGAACTCTGTATTCCAGCGCTCGAGGATCGGAGCTGGCGTTTTGCCGGGCGCCACATAAGAATACCAATTGACCGCGTTGAACTCTGGGTAGCCAGATTCAGCAACGGTTGGTAAGTCAGGCAACAGCTCCGGACGGGTCAAACCGGTTGTCGCGAGCGCGACTAGTTTTTTACTTTGAATATGTGGTGCTGCAGACGACGGGGTCGAATAGTAAGCATCAATACGACCACCGATTAAATCGATCATGGCTGCACTACCACCTTTGTACTGGATATTGACGATATCAACGCCCGCGCGTTGCCCTAGCAACTCACCGGCCAAGTGTGAGGCCGAGCCAATTCCTGTTGCCGCATAAGTCAACTTGCCTGGATTTTTTTTCGCAAGTGCCACAAACTCAGCAAACGTTGTGACATTCAAAGACGCAGGCACGACCAAAACATTTGGAAAAATGACACCCATAGTGATGGGTGCCAAATCCACTAAGGGATCAAACGAAAGTTTCATCAAGTGCGGAATCACCGCCATCGGGCCAATTGAGCCAAGCATCAACACCGTACCATCGGCCTTGGCGTTTGCGACTTGTTGCGCCGCCAACATACTGCCGGCACCTGGTTTGTTTTCGACTACGACCGACTGACCCAAATTATTAGCCAACTCTTTCGCAATCAGTCGGGCCGAGGCGTCAGACGCACCACCCGCCACAAAACCCACAATAATAGAGATCGTCTGCCCTGTCGGAAACTCTTGGGACCACGCCGAGCCGCTGAATGCACCCATCCAAGCTGCTGCCAACAAACTAAAAGAGCGTAAAAAGGAAATTCTCATCAGAACCCCAAAAAAATAGCGGTAAAGAAAACGATAGCAAAGCTGATAACCAAACCTACAACGAAAAAGTTAAAGCCAAGCTAGAGAACGAGTGTACATTTATCCATATTGTTATGAAAGTAACCGTCGCTATCGAGGCGATCGTCGCTATGATAGCAACAGAAGACACGCCCTAAACAGCCTGCTACGTTGAGACACTGAGACTCCATGACCAAAACGATCGAAACCTCAGCCTTGTTGATGGGGCAAATGATGAGTCAACCTTTGCTGATCTCCGGGCTACTGGCGCACGCTGCGCGCCACCATGCCGACACCGAGATCGTCTCGCGGCGCACCGAGGGTGATATCCATCGTTACACCTATGCCCAATGTCACATCCGAGCCAAGCAAGTGGCACAAATGCTTGAGCGCTTGCAAATTCAACCCAGCCAACGCGTCGGCACATTTGCCTGGAACGGTTACCGGCACCTTGAAATTTATTATGGCGCCTCGGGCAGTGCACGTGTCTGCCACACCATCAACCCTAGGCTGTTCCCTGAGCAGTTACGTTACATCGTCAATCACGCGCAAGATCAGGTGATTTTTTTCGACACCACCTTTTTGCCACTCATCGAGTCGCTTCACGCACAGTGTCCGACGGTTAAGCACTGGATTTGTCTGTCAGACGCCGACAAAATGCCCCAAAGCAGCGTCTTAAAAATCGAGTGCTACGAAACTCTGCTTGGTCAAGAGTCAGGTGATTACGAGTGGCCTGTTTTTGATGAACGCGCAGCGTCAAGCCTTTGCTATACCTCGGGCACAACCGGCAACCCGAAGGGCGCACTCTATAGCCACCGCTCAACCATTCTGCATTCTTACGCCGTCGCGCTGCCCGACTCGCTAGGCATCACCGCGCGCGAATCAATCATGCCCGTTGTACCGATGTTTCACGTCAACGCTTGGGGCCTCCCATATGCTTGCCCACTGGCAGGAGCACGCATGGTTTTCCCAGGTCCAAAGCTTGACGGTGCCTCGTTATGCGAACTAATTGAACAAGAGTCTGTCACGATGTCTGCCGGCGTTCCCACCATCTGGGCAGGCCTGATTCAACTCGTCCTGGCTCAAAAGCTAAAATTCAGTACGTTCAAGCGTACCGTGATCGGTGGCTCTGCTTGTCCGCCTGCGATGATTCAGGCTTTTGAAAAAGAAGGCGTCCAAGTCATCCATGCTTGGGGCATGACCGAGTTATCTCCGGTCGGTACGGTCGCTCAACTCAAGCAAAAAGATTATTCAAAAAGCAAAACCGAACAAGATCAGATCCTTGCTAAACAAGGTCGACCGATGTTTGGCGTTGATATCAAAATCGTTGATGAAAAAGGCCAGTCTTTGCCGCATGACGGCGTCGCCTTTGGTGATCTGCTAGCGAAAAGCTTCTGGGCAATTGATAGCTACTTCGGCGTAGCCGATAGCCCTTTAATCAACGGTTGGTTTCCAACGGGTGACGTGGCCACGCTTGACCCTGATAGCCATATTCAGATTACCGATCGTAGCAAAGATGTGATTAAGTCTGGCGGCGAATGGATTTCATCGATCGAGCTCGAAAACATTGCAAGCGCGCATCCCGAGGTCGCGATGGTCGCCTGCATTGCCATTGCCCATCCCAAATGGGATGAGCGTCCCTTGTTGGTCGTCGTTAAACGCGAGACCTCGACTACCGACTCTGCTGCAATCAAAGCAAAGCTACTTAAAATGCTTGCAGAGAAAGTCGCCAAGTGGTGGCTACCCGACGACATCGTTTTTGTCGAGAAAATCCCTTTGACTGCAACCGGAAAAATGGCAAAACTTAAACTGCGAGAAGAGTTTACTGAATATAAGTGGCCGGTATCAACCGCCAAGAACAACGGATGAATACGATGAAGACTTCTAAATTGACGCTTGCTGGACTACTGCTTTTAGGCGTGGCGGTTATACCCGCTCAGGCACAAGACTACCCCACACGCGCGGTCAAAATTGTGGTGTCATTTGCCGCTGGCGGGCCTGCTGATAACTATGCGCGCTTCATGGGGCAACAATTACAAGCTACGCTAGGCCAAAATTTTATTGTTGAAAATAAGCCAGGCGCAGGTTCAATTATCGGTACCGATCTGGTCGCAAAAGCGTCGCCCGATGGGTACACGCTGTTGATGATGTCAAACGCACAAACCGTTAACGAGTCTTTAGTGGCTAAAAAGCCCTACGCGTTGCTCAAAGATTTTGTTGGAATTGCACCGATCAATTATTCAGACTTGCTGCTGGTCGTGCACCCAAGTGTTGCTGCAAAAACCTTGTCCGAACTTATTGCCTTAGCAAAAAGCAAACCGGGTAAGCTTAATTACGCCTCTTCGGGTTCGGGCACGCCGTATCACATGGCGGGTGAGCTATTTAAAGTCATGGCAGGAGTGGACATCACGCATGTCCCATACAAAGGAAGCTCGGGCGCACGCACCGACTTGCTAGGTGGCCAGGTTGACTTGATGTTTGACGCCGTGACCACCATGACGGATTACGCTCGGGCCGGTACCGTGCGCGGCTTGGCGACTACGGGCCAAGCGCGCTCAAGCATTTTGCCAGACATGCCCACCGTCTCTGAAGCAGGAGTCGCTGGCTATGAGGCAACGATTTGGCTTGGCTTGATGGCCCCAAAGGGCACGCCTGACACCGTAGTCAATCGTCTGAACGCTGCCATCACGACAATTGTTAGTCGCCCAGATATTAAAAAACAATGGAGTGACAAAGGTGCAACGCCAATGGTGATGTCGCCCGTCGAGTTTCAAGCCTACCTAGAGCAAGACGTGAAAAAATGGGCAAAGATCGTAGCGCTCTCGGGCGCAAAACAAGAGTAAATTCGTTTGCACGTCAGGCTACCGCCTTTGAAGCCCGATTCAGTGCGGTGCAGCTCATTACGCTCGACGGCGCACTGCTTAAAAATTCAATTGAGAAAAAATGCTGACTTTAAACATACTCAGTGGCGGCGCGGCTGCCTCAGCGGTCAAAGGTATTCAAGCTAACTTTGAGCACGAGCATGGCTGTACGCTCGAGGGTCGCTTTAGCGCGGTCGGTGAAATGCGCGACGCTTTACTGGCAGGCGCGCCCTGCGATTTAGTGATTCTGACGCGTTCGCTCATCGAACAACTCAGCGTCTCAGGGCATGTTGTTCACGGCAGCTCTCAATCTTTGGGCAAAGTGCAAACTGGGATTGCAGTGAAGCAAGGCACACCCTACCCATCCGTTGACTCACGCGAAGCCTTAGGCCGTGCCTTCAGACAAGCAAAGGCCATTTACTGCCCCGATACAAAAAAATCGACTGCGGGAATTCATTTTATGAAAGTCCTGACTGAACTCGGCCTTGAGCAAGAGGTTCGCGCACGCCTTCGCGAGTTTCCCAACGGCGCAACAGCAATGAAAGCCATGGCGCAGAGCAATGAATCCGACTTGATAGGCTGCACGCAAGCGACTGAAATCAATGACACCGAAGGGGTCGCTCTTGTGGCCAACTTACCAAAGGAATTTGAACTGGCCACCGACTATACCTTGGGCCTTTGCCTTCAATCGGCGCATCCTGCTCTTGCTAAACAACTAGCACAATGGCTGACGGGCGCTCAATCTGAACATATTCGGCGCCAAGGTGGTTTTGAGTTTTAAGCAGCTTGTGAGACCAAGTCACTCGAGCTTACCAATCTTTTGCACCAGCGCTTTCATTGCCTCTGCATCGACCTGAACGTAGGCAGAGAACTCTTTTGCGTCTTGGTACTGCATCACGGTGCCGGCTGCTATCAAGGCTTTTTGCGTTGCCGCGTCGTTTGCGGCAAAGTGCGCAGCCTCACGCAGTTTTTGCACAATTGGCTCTGGCACCTCTGCGGGCACAAACAAACCGGCCCACTGTGCGTAAACAATCGGCACACCCAGCGCGGTCAAGCTTGGCACCTCGGGTAAAGCGGCGAGTGTGCCAGGCCCCCAATGGGCCAAGGCACGTAGCTTACCTGCTTGGATTTGCTGAACGACGCTGGCAGGTCCGGTTGAGAGCACCTCGATCTGTCCGCCCAACAATGCAGCAACGGCTGGACCGGCCCCCGTATAGGGCACGTGCAACATTTTGGTGTTCGTGGCGACCGTGAGCTGCTCAATGGGGATATGCATCGAACCGTAGTTGCCTGACGAGCCAAACGATACCTTTGCAGGATTTGCTTTGACATACGCGATAAATTCGGCGTAGGTCTTCCAGGGGCTCTCGGCCTTCACCACCAACACAGTCGGATCCGCCGCAAAGCGGGCGATCGGTTTGAGCTGACTGAGCTGATACATGGGCGCGCGGTTCAGCACCTTATCAGCCTCGGGGATCACCACGACCGAGGACAAGGCAAACAGCACGTGATAGCCGTTTGGCTCGGCTCGGGCGACCTGCGCCATACCAATACCGCCCCCTGCCCCAGCTTTGTTTTCAATTACCAGCGTTTGATTCAAAAATTGTCCCATCGCACGTGCAACCGGGCGCGCCACAATATCGGCTACGCCCCCGGGCGGAAAGGGCACCACCACGCTGATCGGTCGATTAGGGTAGGCGTCTTGGGCCACACCCAAGGACGGGGCACCTAACCACAAGGCCAGCGCACCCAAAATATTCAGGCTCTGTTTAAGCTTGCTCAAGTCGTTCTCCAGAACTACCGTTTTTATGTAATGATGGCTATAGATTGTGTAGCGGTATTCCTTCAACCATATCACTAAAAACCTTGGAAGACATCAAGTGAAAATTTTAATTTTGGGTGCGGGCGGTGTAGGCGGTTATTTTGGGGCTCGTTTGCTGAAAGCGGGCGCCGATGTCACCTACCTGTTGCGCGAAAAACGTCAGGCAAAGATTCTGGCCGAAGGCCTGATCATCGAGACACCCACAGAGACCTTTACCGTTCAACCTAAAACCATTACCCGCGAGCAACTCAAACCACAGTACGACTTGATCGTGCTGGCACCAAAATCCTTTGACTTCGAAGATGCCCTCGCCTCGCTTGAGGGTGCAAGCAGCAAAGGTGTCTTTTTACCTTTCTTAAATGGCTTGGATCACATCCAGCAACTCGATACAAAGTTTGGCAAAGACCGCGTCATGGGCGGTGTCGCTCAAATCGCAGCCACGCTTTCACCAGCAGGTGCCGTCAAGCAACTCACTGACCTTCACATGCTGACCGTTGGCCATCGCTCCACCGCACACGAGAACATCGCACGCGACTTCTTTGCGCTCTGTGAGAACTCAGGCTTTGATCGCTTGTATAGCGAAAATATTGAACAATCTTTATGGGATAAGTGGGTCTTTTTGGCTAGCTTAGCGGGCATGACCACCTTATGTCGTGGTCACGTCGGTAAAATCTCAGCGACACCTTGGGGAATCGAAAGTACCACCAGTTTTTACGCCGAAAGCTGCGCAATCGCCGCAGCCAATGGTTTTCCAACCAAAGACACTGCACAAAAACGCTCTCTTGACATGCTGACAAACGTGAAGTCAAGCTTCGCCGCCTCGATGCTTAGGGATCTGACGCAAGGCAACATGACTGAGCACGAGCATATTCTTGGGCAGATGATTCAACGCGGCGTAGTCAAAGGCGTTTCGTGCCCGCTGTTAAAACTCGCGCATACGCATTTGGTCGTAGAGCAAGATAAAAGCCAATAACCGGTGCCTCAAGCTCTTAGCAAAAAGCTGGGGCACTGGCAGTGAAACACTTGCTCGGTTTAGTAAATTCCTGCTATAACTCGTTACGCGTTCGATCAAATAATCAAAAATCTAAAACCGATTAGCTGCGGTACCGCAGGGGACACACGTGATTGAAAATATTTTTGGCCAACCTTTGGGCGGCATTGTGCAGGTCGCCTATGTCGTTGAAGACTTGCAAAAATCGATTGCTGAATTTAGTCAAAAATTTAATATCGGTCCTTGGTTCTACTCAAATGGCTACACGCTGAAAGAAGCCTCATATCTGGGCAAGCCCACCGATATGCGCATGGGGCTGGCACTGAGTTTTTCGGGCAACATGTGCTTTGAAGTGATTCAGCCGCTTGATGACAAGCCTTCTGTGTATTGGGATGTCATCAAGAAAAAGGGCTATGGTTTTCATCATTTAGGCATGGCGACCACCCAGTACGAGGTCGATGTGGCTCGCTATCAAAAAATGGGCTACGTCTTAGCCTTTGAAGGCCTGACACCACGGGGCATTCGGTTTGCCTACTTTGACACTACAGGCGACCTACCCGGGATGCTTGAGCTGATCGAATACAACGCTACTCAATTGAAGTTTCTATCTTTAATGCAACAAGCTTCAGTGAACTGGGATGGCAAAGACCCGTCTAGAAAAATCGAAATTATTACCAATCAATTAACCTAATAACGACCCGCTGAAGTCGTATGGATAACTGGAGACAATGATGCAAACATTAATCAAAAAGCAGCTAAAAAACTGGGCGATATCCTGTGCGAGCTTGGTCGCACTCACTTGTATCGTGCCTGCAAACGCACAAACCCTAGAGTTCGCCTCAGTGTTTCCTGAGTCAGACTTTTCTTCGCTTTCGGTCAAGCACTGGACAGAGGGCGTCACAAAAGCTACCGATGGTCGCATTAAGTTTCGCATTCATTGGTCCGGCAGCTTAGTGGGTAACAAAATGGTCGATGCCATGCGCGATGGCGTGGTTGACGCAGCCTTATCGTTTACACCCTATGTGTCGGGTGAAATCATTGATCTGGCGGGGTTTGATGTTCCATTCAGTTTTCCGCTCGACCCTAAAGGCCTTGGTGCCTTCAATCGCGAGGTCTTGCCTCTTGTCGACAAAATCTACGAAAAAAGAGGCTCGCGTGCCGTCTCTGCACCACCCTCGTTATTGCCCGACCCAATCACGTGCAGAGATCGTTTTTTAAGCGGTCCTGAGCAATGGAAAGGCGTCAAGCTGCGCACTGCGGGTCGGTGGCAAGCCGAGACAATCAAGCGCTGGGGCGGCAGTCCCGTCGTCTTCGCTCCCGCAGAGCTGTATAACGCGCTCGATCTGGGCACCGTGAACTGCACGCTCATGATTTACAGCGGCATATTGTCTTTAAAGTTATATGAACCCGCAAAATTCATTACCCGTGTTGACCATTCAATCGCGTTTGCAACGATCAACATCAGCAATGACCGCTGGAAGCGCCTGTCTGAGGCAGATCGCGCAATCATGCTGAAAGTCGGCCAAGAGACGATGGATTGGGGGCTCATTGCCTACACACAGGGTTACGAACAAACGATGAAAACTCTTGGAGATCGCGGTGCGAAATTTTGCGTACCTAAACAAGCAGAGTTTGATCGCTTGGTTGCCGCGGCGACGGATGTCTTCGACAAAGAGATTTCTCCCAAAACGAGCGCAGACGGTACTCGCATTATTGAAGTCATCAAACGCTATCGTCCTCAAGTGTTAGCTCGACCACAAGTCGGCGATGTGTCTGAATGCCCTTAAGAGAAAGCTTAACAGGCGTTTAAACATGACTCAAACAAAACAACGACCCGTCATCGTGACGGGCGGGAGTCGAGGCATTGGTGCAGAAATTGTTCGACTGCTTGCTGCGCGCAAGATACCGGTTTGCTTTAACTACACGAGCCGCCTCACCGAGGCGCAAGTGCTAGCGCGCGAACTCGAGGAGCAAGGCCAGATGTTTTGCATGGTGCAGGCAGACGTCTCACAGCCATCCTCAGTGTTGAATCTTTTTGAGGAATGCGACGCAAAGTTTGGCGCACTAGGTGGTTTAGTCAACAACGCGGGATTTGTTGGTAAAGCCAGCAGACGCATCGACACGTTAGACATCGACACTCTGCGTAAAACTTTTGACATCAACGTCATTGGTCCCATACTCTGCGCCCAGCAAGCACTCAAACGCCTCTCGACCAAGCATGGTGGTAGCGGCGGACGAATTATTAATGTGTCTTCGATCGCAAGCCGAACCGGGAGCCCGAACGACTGGGTTGACTATGCTGCATCCAAAGCCGCCTTGAATACCTTCACTTTGGGCTTGGCGCGCGAGGTCGCGAAGGAAGGGGTACAGGTCACGGGAGTTGCCCCGGGCGGCGTAGCGACCAACTTACACGCCATTGCCGGTGCACCCGAACGCATAGAGCTCATGGCTCAGCTGACGCCGCTTGGCCGTGCGGCAGAGGCGAAAGAGATCGCTGAGGTCGTGATTTGGGCGCTTCTCGATGCCCCAGACTACGTCACCGGCACCACCATTGACGTCGCGGGAGGCTTATGAGTATTCAGCAAGTATTTTGGGCGCAGTTTAGAGATCGGATCTTTCGTCTGAATCACTTTCTGGCGATGGCATCAGGTTGGTTAGTGTTACTCATCACATTAATTGGTTGTTACGGAGTCTTTACACGTTACGTGCTGGGTACGCCAGACACCTGGTCTTATCCTGTCTGCGCCTATCTTCTTTGCTTTGTTGTATTTTTTGCAACGAGTCACGCGCTGCAAGAGGGTATTCATGTGCGAATTGATCTCTTACAAGAATGGTTTCCGGGCAAGGCCACACGTATCGCCACGACGATCGGCGACATTCTCACCACACTTTTTTTAAGTCTTTTTTTCTATCAGGTCTGGAAAGTTTTTTTTGAAGGCTATTCAACCGGACGTATCGATGAAACTGAATTAGCCTGGCCGGTCGCCCTCGTTCAGTGGTCAATGCCTTTTGGTGCGGGCTTGATGTTTATCACTCAGTTATTGGTGATTGCGGCGCGATTCATCGACGGACGCGAACTCCCTCATCAAGATAACTGGTAAGGCAGTGTAGGCACACCATTAAGGATACGCCATGGAATTCGGCTGGTTAGGTTTAACTCTGATTTTGTTTGCGTTTTTGCTTGTGTTTATGACAATCGGAATACCGGTTGCATTTTCAATGGGTATCACCGCAACCATTATGGTAGTTTTATTCCTGAATCCAGCGATGCTGATTCAGATGGCTCGTATGAGCTTTGTCGTATCGACGAGCCATCTATTTTTGGTCGCGCCGCTATTTGTCTTGATGGCGGGGGTCGTTTCGCACTCTGACATTGCCGAACGCTCATATCTTGCAGCAACAAAATGGTTTAACCGGGTTCCGGGTGCCCTGCCTGTCAGCACGATTGTGGCCTGCTCTGCTTTTGCCGCAATTTCGGGATCAAGCCCTGCCACCGCAGCTGCAATCGGGTATGCCTCAATTCCTGAAATGCTTAAACATGGTTACTCAAAGCGCATGGCGGTGGGGGTGGTTGCTGCCGGCGGCACCCTCGGCATCCTGATCCCCCCAAGCGTTGTCATGGTGATTTACGGTATTTTGACCGAAACCTCAATCGGCTCACTGTTTATCGCAGGCATCGTGCCAGGACTTTTTCTGGCGGCTTTAATGATTACCTATGTCATAGTAGAAAGTATGCGCGAAGGCACTGCCAAACCGCTTAACATCCGCGTGACTTGGTCTGAACGCTTTAGCTCGTTGACAGGTATTTGGCCAGTTATGCTTTTGTTTTTAATCGTCATGGGTTCAATCTACAGCGGCTTAGCCACCACTACAGAGGCAGCAGCGCTCGGCGCCTTGGGTGCCCTGCTTTTAACCATTCGTCGCCCAGATATGCGCCACGGAGGACTAAGCAAAGTCTTGCTCACCACCGCGCAGACGACCACCATGCTGATGATGCTGATCATTTTCGGCAGCTTCTTTGGGTTTGTGGTGTCTCGCCTGGGGATCGCGCATGGCATGATCGAATCCGTCACCTCGGCTAATCTGCAACCTTGGATGGTACTGACACTTTATATCGTTGTGCTGTTGATTCTAGGGTGCCTGATGGACCCAGCCTCGATGATGGTCATCACACTGCCCCTGGCATTTCCAGTATTAAGCAAGATGGGCTATGACCCAGTTTGGTTGGGCATTATCGTTACCATCGCGGTCGAAATCGGGATGATCACCCCTCCGGTCGGCTTAAACCTCTTTGTATTAAAAGGGATCGTGCCGAAAGAGGTCACCATGACCGACATCATGGCGGGCTCTGCGCCTTTTATTGTGGTCATGCTGGTGGGCCTGTTAGTGGTCGTGCTGTTTCCACAGATTGCTCTGTGGCTGCCTCAGATGATGGCCAAATAGAACGGTCGGTCAAGTTACGCTTTACGCTGAGCGAGTCGCGCCCCAATCATCATCGCTGCAAACGCTAGCATCGAGGTATAGGTCAAGGTCGAAATCCCGGTTAGCCCCTGGCCAATCGAACAGCCCATCGCTAATGCACCGCCGACTCCCATCAGCGTACCTCCACCCATGTATCGAAGCATATCCGTGGGCGTCGCGAACCCCTGCAGACGAAAAGTCTTAGACATCCTCGCAGCCACAAAAGACCCAAGCACCACGCCAGCGATCACAGTGACACCAAACCCTAGCCGCATCCCTGTAGCAATCATCGAGTACTGAATCGTTTCACCTATCGGGGAGATAAAGGTCAATGAGGCGCTGGGCGTAGGTTCAAACTCATCGAGACCCAGCCAGCCCGTGACCCACCAACCGGCCGTAATCAACGCCCCCACCATCACCCCGCTCACCAAGTCGCGCTTGTGGTTAAAAATTGCGCATCGCCAAAACACAAAACTCAACAAAGCGACTGACAATAGGCCAATCAACGCAAAACGCGTGGCGATGCCAAACTCAAACAAGCCGTGAGCAGGCAAGGCCGTCGCCTGTGTGAGTGTCAGACGTAAGGGCGCTAACAATCCTGTCAACGTCATGTACGCTGAAATCCCTAAACACAACAACACCACAAACGATCTGAGATTGCCCTGGCCAAGCAACACCACTGCGCGCGCGCCACAGCCATTGGCCAGCATCATGCCGTAACCAAACATCAAGCCCCCAACGATCGCGAACAACCACGAAGCACCGTTGCCGCGATAAATCGAGGTACTCAAATCAACAATTTCAAACGCCGAGAGTGTTTGGGCACCAAGTATCGATACAACCAGCGCCAAGGCAAAAGACTGTGCTTTTTGCTTCGCGCCTGAATCCCAGCCCTCTTTCAACGCGCGGTTCAGGCAAAAGCCCGACCACTGGCCGTTGATCCCAAATAACAGGCCAATCACTAGCCCCGACCAAAGTAGTATTTCTCTCGTATCCATGAATCATTTATGTTGGTTTAAGCGCCGACGCAACGATTAAAACGACCGGTACGACATTTCGTACCCAGCCCGCGCACCGAATGATAGCCAGTGGTTAGAAAAACACAAACGATCAAATCCAACGCTTTATATTACCAAAAGTAATATAGATGCGGCGAATAAGACAGTGGGCTACCTAGCCATGATTCGTGTGCTCTCTCTAACCCTGCGATTGACTAAGCAATTAAATGATTGACTGCATGCTTCACCTTGCATGATCATGTACGCTGAAGTTGCAACAATCCGACAGGTGCTAGGTCTGAACAACGCACTAAGTTTTTTTTATCAATGATTCGATATTTTCCGGAGTAATCAATGAAATTCTTACTTTCTTTGGCGACACTTGCATGTGCACTCGCTACGAACGCTGCGATCGCCGTCGGGCCAGCGCCTGCCCCCTTAAAGCAAAAAGAGGTTCTGACGATTGGTTACGTCAAGGTCGGCCATCTCTCTGCGATGCTGATGCTCGAAGAAGAGCTCAAGCAATTCAACATCGAAGTCAAACGCGCTGAGTTTGTTCGCTATGCAGATGCCCGCACTGCTCTTCTGTCAGGCTCGGTCGATGTGTCAACAGTCGGCCCGGGCGATTTGGCGATCGTGGCTGCACAAGGTAGCAAAAATCTCATTGGTCTCTCTGGGGTTGCAAGCTCAGCAAAATATCTAGTGGTCCGCAAGGGTGTGAAAATCGACAACTGGAGCGACATCGCTGGGAAAAAAATTGCAATCGCACCTGGCTCTGCCGTGTGGTTTCAGTGGGCCATGACGCTGGTTGAAAAAAATATTCCTTACACGGCCTTCTCGCCCGTGAACGTCCAAGGCGGTGGTACTGCCTTTATCCAAGCCATGAAACGTGGCGACATCGATGCCATGGTCTTATGGGAGCCCTTTGAATCACAAGCGGTTGCCGAAGGTGATGCCTATTTCGCCAAAAACCTCGAGTACAGCCAATCGCGCGCAGTCGGGGCAGAGCTTGGAATGCTGGCGGCCTCTGGCGACGCCATGAAGACGAAAAAAGAATTGGTTCAACGTTTTCTCTGGGCATACTTCAAGATTGAAGAGCAGCTCGCCCGCAATGATGTACTGTTTGCAGAGACCTATGCCAAATACACTGGCTTGCCCTTAAGTGTCACCACAGAGTCGAGCAAGATCATTAAACTCGGCGGGGTTTTAGACAAAGAACAAGTCGCTCGCTTGGCCGATGCGGCTTTCAAACAAGGGATTGTGCAAAAAAACGTGACCAAAGAAGCCGCAGACCTCTACGATGACAGCATGGCCAAAGCGATCAAAAAATAGGTGGGCCGGATGTTATTGATGAATAAAGCGGTGCATCTCAAGCGTTTGCTATTGGGCTTGCTCGTCCCCGCCATCGTTCTTTTGTTATGGCAATGGACGGGCAGTCAACCTAACATGGCAGGCATCATGCCAACACCGCTGAAGGTCCTTGAGGGCTGGCACTCTTGGATTTTTGGGTCGCCCGGGTTGGGATTGAACCCCTACCTAGGCACTTGGGTTTCAAACGTCGAATACTCTTCGATGCGCGTTGTGCAAGGCTTCGTGCTGGCGGCTGTGATCGGTGTCCCACTTGGCTTACTCATTGGCTGGAGCAAACTGATCGCGCAAATGTTCGATCCTTTAATACAAAGCTTGCGTCCTATCCCCATCACAGCGTGGCTACCATTTTCAATTGCGATTTTTGGCATTCGGGATATTGGCTCAATCTTTTTAATCTTTTTAGGCGGCTTTTATGCCATCGTCGTCAATACGACTCAAGGCGCGCGCGATGTCGACCGTAATCTGGTGCGGGCTGCGCTCATGATGGGGTCTAGCCGCAGCCAGTTGCTCTATCGCGTCGTTCTGCCCGCTGCGATGCCTTCTATCTTTACAGGGTTACGTATCGGGCTGGGGATCTCGTGGACCGCAGTGATCGTCTCTGAAATGGTGGCGGTCAAATCGGGACTCGGCTATGTCTTGTGGGATGCGTATTACATGGGTCGAATGGACATTGTGCTTGCCGACATGGTGTCGATTGGCGCCATGGGATTTATCAGTGACCGTCTGATTGTGTTCATTGAACGCAAAGTTTTAGTTTGGCGTATTTTACAAAGTCATTGACCTCCCTATGTCAAATATTTCTATTCAAGATGTCAGCAAAATTTATCCGACCGCACCGCCGGTCATCGCCTTAGAGAACATCAAGCTTGAGGTAAGCGAAGGTGACTTCGTGGCCTTATTGGGCCCCTCTGGCTGTGGCAAGTCGACGCTACTCAACCTCATCGCTGGCTTTGAATCACCCACCTCTGGGGCCTTACACGTAAATGACCGCGCGGTTCTAGCACCGGGACCTGACCGAGGCGTGGTGTTTCAAGAAGCCGCCCTGTTTCCGTGGCTCACGGTCTGGGAGAACGTCATTTTCGGCCCAAAGGTACAAGGCTTGCCCAGGGCAGAGTACGAAGAGCGTGCTCACGAAATGCTCAGCATCGTTGGGTTAAATGACTTTAAGCAGCATTTGCCGATTCAATTGTCTGGCGGTATGCGCCAGCGCGTGGGTATTGCACGGATCCTCACCCTGGGCTCTCGTGTCTTGTTAATGGATGAACCCTTTGGAGCACTCGATGCCCAAACGCGACTCACGATGCAGGAGTTATTGCTTTCAGTGTGGCAAAAATTAAAACCCACTATCCTCTTCGTCACACACGATATTGATGAAGCGATTTTTTTATCGGATACGATCTATGTCATGTCGGCGCGGCCCGGGCGCATTCAATCTGCACTCACCGTTCCACTGGCGCGGCCACGCTCCGTCGCTGATACGGCGAGCGAGTCCTTCAGAAAAATGAAGCTTGATGTTCTAAACCTTATCCGAAACCACCATGGCTAATCCACGTATTCCGTATCGCTTTTCTAACGAAGGTCCACAACTGAGTCCTCACCCAGAGGGTGCCATCTTGGTGCACTTGGTCGTGAACGTTGAGCACTGGCAATTTGATGCTGGCATGCCGCGCACCATACTCACTCCCCCGCATGGCAAAGAAACCGTGCCAGACGTCCCCAACTTCAGCTGGGTTGATTACGGTATGCGAGCCGGCTTGCCACGCCTCATCAACGCCATTCAAAGTCGTGGCCTACCTGCCTCAACCAGTTTTAATGCAGGCGTCATTCAGGCCTATCCGCGAGCCGCCCAGGCAATGCACGAAGCGGGTTGGGAATTCATCGGCCATGGCGTACATCAAAAGGCGCTCAACCATGCCGAAGGAGAAGAAGCCTTGATCGCCGCAAGCTTGGACATGATCGAAGCCTTTACAGGCAAGCGCCCTAAAGGTTGGCTCAGCCCCGGTCTGCGTGAGTCGCACGACACTCCAGAGTTCTTAAAAAAACAAGGTATTGAGTACGTCTTTGATTGGGTTGTCGACGATGTGCCGCATTGGATGCATACCAAAGAGGGGCCACTACTCGCCCTACCCTATAACCTAGAGATCAACGATTCAATCATTTACGCTGTTGAAAAACATCAATCTAATGAGATGTTTCAGCGATTATCGAACACCTTGAGTTTGTTCAAGCGAGAGTGCGTCGTACAACCGCGTGTGCTGTCGCTAGGCTTGCATCCGCATCTGATTGGTGTACCGCACCGCTTTGAGAGCTTCGAAAAAATGCTCGATCTGCTGTTGGCAACACCAGAGGTATGTTTTGTGAAGGGCGAACAGCTAGCGCGATGGTTCACCGAACAAGTGCCGCCCCCTGTAGCGCCTTGAATCCCATACACGAAGCAGGCTGCGAGGCCCTCTTTCGAACCGTCGCGCTAACGTGTCAAGACTAGACGCACACCAAACCCAATCAGGCATAGGCCCGCTAGCTTTTCAAGTAAAAAACCGGCCTTTGGGTTGCGACGCATGCGCTCGGCAAAAAAATGCGTCAAGAACGTGGCGATCACTCCATACACAAACGCTAAGGCAGCAATCGTGATTGCCAGGAATCCAAACGTCAATAAACCTTGTTGCCGCACCGGGTCGATGAAAAGCGGAAAAAAAGCCATATAAAAAACAATCGATTTTGGATTTAACAGCGTAATGAAAAATGCCTGGCGTAAGTAATGATAGGGTTTGATATTCAAAATGGGCGCAGCACCCGGTTTAGCGAGCAACATTTTTAGGCCTAACCACGCAAGATAGGCTGCACCCACCCACTGCACCGCAGCAAAAGCTGCGGGGTACGCCGTCAAGATCGCTGCAACCCCTGCAACGGCTAGCCACGCCAAGACCTGGTCTCCGAGAACAATCCCCGTCGTAGCGGCAAGGCCGGCGCACAAGCCCCCTTTGCTCGTTGACGTAATTAACACCAGGTTGCCAGGCCCGGGGATCAACAAAAATATTGTGAAGGCGACAACGAACGCGCCATAGTCAGTCACACCTAGCATTCTCTACCTTAACCATTTGATCTCGTTTCGTGACTGCTCAAAAAGCGGCCAAAAGACTCGCCAATTCAAGCTCAGCAATAATCGCGCAGACATAGTCACTTAATATACAACTTCAGGCCTGAGGATATAGAAGGCTGCATAAGAAGATCTGAACCGCTAGACCAAAAGATGTGAATCTCTACAACAAAACAGCTTTCGAGTTACGCTGTAACAATTGACTGCAGACACAAAAGCGCAAAGCTCACAGAGATCGCTCGTGACTTTTCATTTTATTTAGCCACCACAACGATTTTTTACACATCACTATGTCAACACGCTTCAGACTTCATTTAGAAAATGGCCGCCAACGCAACGAGCTCTTTCATCTCACGCGCGAGCAGTGGACGCAGGCGGCAGGTAGGCATCCAGAGCTTGCCAAACAAATCGACGTCTCGGTGGGCTGGGATGGCGACATCTTAGAAAATGCGCTGCAAGACGCTGATGCGTTGCTTGCGGGCCCAATCGATCGCCCTAAAATCGTTCAAGCAAAAAAACTAAAGTGGATTCACACAACTGGCGCGGGCGTCGATCACCTGCTGCCGCTTGACTGGTTGCCTGAACACATCACGGTCACCAACAGTAGCGGCATTCATGGTGACAAGACCGAAGATTTCATCAGCATGGCCTTGTTGATGTTGCATAACAAAATGCCTCAAATCCTTGCGAATCAAACCAATAAAATTTGGGACATGATTCATGAGTTTAATATTCGTGGCAGAACTGCAACAGTCATTGGTTTTGGAGATGTTGGCCGCGCTGCAGGCTTGGGTGCAAAACGACTTGGCATGAAAGTCATTGCAGTGACTCGTTCGGGTACAGCGCAACCGCTTGCGGATGAAACCATCAGTGTGAGCCAGCTCGACTCTGTCTTACCTCGCACCGACTACCTCATTGTTGCCGCGCCGCTTACCGCAGACACTAGAGGCTTAGTCACTGACGCCAGAATTGCATCATTACCAAAAGGCGCGGGCTTGATCAATATTGGCCGCTCACCGATTGTGGACTACGCCGCTGTGATCAAGCATCTTGAAAGTAAACAGCTTGATGGCGCAATCTTGGATGTCTTTGATAAAGAGCCACTTGAGCAGGGCTCCCCCCTTTGGACAACACCCAATCTTATAGTCACCCCGCATATTTCGTGCGATGCACCCGATTACGTGCAACGAGTATTCGACTGCTGGTTTGCCAATTTTTCCAAGCTCACCACAACCGGGCAGCTTGACAACAAAGTCAACCGACAGCTCGGGTACTAGAGCGACACAAGGCACGCTCAGCCCGTTTACTCGGGCTTGAGTTTTCCTGACGCTGCTAACGCCGTTGCAGTCTTATCTTCGGTTTGCATCAGGGTCGTAAAAACAGTGGCAGGCCCAGGGCGTGCTCGACTGGCTGCACGCGTAAATTGCTCTTGTAGCTTAGGATCGGCCAAGGTCTTGTTCAGCGCCGCATTCAAGAGCGCCAGTGTTGCTGCTGGTGTCTTGCCAGGTGCTAATAAGCCTGCCGTCGTGCTAACTTCAAGCTGCGGCAAACCCAGTTCTTTCGCGCTAGGCACGTCCGGCACCAGCGGATCACGCTCTGCTGAAACCACCATCATGGC
>CANKOW010000043.1 GCA_947484295.1 Alcaligenaceae bacterium
GAGGCCTCAAGCACGGTGGTGTTCATCATCATGGCGATCGTGTTGTTGCTGCGTCCGGCAGGTCTGTTTGGAAAAGAAAAATGAATCGTCAAGCGCTTGGTTATATTTTATTTGTTGTATTTTTGGCCGCGATTCCTGTGCTCGGGATCTATCCGATCTTTGCCATGAAAATCATGTGCTACGCCTTATTTGCCTGTGCCTTCAATTTGCTGCTGGGCTATACAGGCTTGCTGTCGTTTGGGCACGCGGCCTTTTTGGGTGGTGCCGCGTATGCCTCAGGGCATGCCATCAAAACCTGGGGGTTTTCGCCTGAACTCGGTATTTTGTACGGTGTGGCGATTGCTGGCTTCATGGGCATTGTCATGGGCGCGTTGGCGATTCGCCGAAGTGGCATCTACTTTGCGATGATCACGATGGCGCTTTCGCAGATGGTCTACTTCTTTTTTCTGCAAGCTAAATTCACGGGTGGCGAAGATGGCCTGCAAGGCGTACCGCGCGGCACCTTGTTTGGCTTGATTGATCTAAAAAACGATCTCAATTTGTACTACGTCGTAATGGCAATCTTTATTGTGGGATATCTCATCATTTGGCGCACGGTACATTCGCCCTTCGGTCAGGTACTCAAAGCGATTCGCGAAAATGAACCGCGCGCCATATCCCTTGGCTACGATGTCGAGCGCTTCAAGCTTTTAGCCTTTGTATTATCTGCGCTGCTGGCGGGCTTGGCGGGCTCAGCCAAGATGCTGATTTTTGTATCAGCAACCTTGTCGGATGCCACGTGGCAAATGTCGGGGCTGGTGATTTTAATGACGCTGATCGGTGGCATGGGCACGTTGGTGGGACCAGTCATTGGCGCCTTTATTGTGGTGCTGCTTGAAAACAAAGTCGGTGATTTTGGTGCTGCGATCGCCAAACATACTGGCGTTGAGTGGTTTCAACGACTAGGCGAGTCTGTCACCATCGTGATTGGTTTGATATTTGTGATTTGCGTACTGGCCTTTAGACGTGGCTTGGTGGGCGAACTCAATGCCTGGCTTGAAAAGCGTAAAAGCATTTCAACGCAGGCCTAACTAAGCCGCGCCTCCCGTTGCGATGCTGATATGCAGGTATTTTGCTTGTTGACTATCCACTTACAGAGAGACTGACATGAAGATTAGACAATTCTTAAAACTACCGTGTGCAGTCGCGCTATCGGTGGCAACACTGTCAGGCAGTTCATTCGCCGTGGCACAGGCACCGGCACCGGCGGCCACCGCCACGGCTGCTAGCGCTAAAGTCGAAATGCAATGGCTCGGGCAGGCAGGCTTTCGTATTGTGTCCCCGGGCGGCAAGCTGATTGTGGTCGACCCCTGGATCAAAGGAGGCCCTAAAGCACCGGCCAACTACAAGGCTGACTTGGGTGCCTTGGGCAAAATTGATATCTTGCTGGTGACTCATGCACACGGCGATCATTTAGGCGACGCGCCTGCGTTGGCGATTTTGAACAAGACCAAGCTGTTTGGCCCTGCTGACATGGTGACGCCACTGATTACGCTTGGCATGATCCCAGCAGACTTGGGGCATCGATTTAATAAGTCAGGTAGCGTTAAGCCGGCGCCCAGCATCAAGGTGACTGCGGTCAAGGCCGAGCACTCTTCTTTAATTGTCTGGAACAATCCGCTCACGAGCAAAAATGAATCGCATCCAGCGGGTGAAGCGATGGGTTACATCATCGAACTTGAAAACGGGTTCAAGATCTGGCACATGGGTGATACTGGCTTGTTTGGCGATATGAAATTCATCGGCCAACACTACAAGCCTGACTTGGTGTTGATTCCAATCGGTGGCAACTTCACGATGGATCCTGAGGATGCTGCGTTTGCGTTGAATACCTGGATCAAGCCAAAAATGGTGATCCCGATGCATTACAACTCGAATCCTCTGACGCCAGGTACGTTGGCTGAGTTTCAAGCGGCGATGAAGGGTAGCTCAGTCAAGATTTTTCCGATGACCGAAGGGCAGATGCTGTCTTTTTAAGCTAGTCGATCAGTTTGCCACCTTCGTGAAAAGGGTACGGTCCTTCGAAGGTGCCGCAGGGCATTTGGTGGGACACGATGCCGCGTTCGGGATCCCAAGCGTACACTTTGACGCCACCGGGCTCTAGTGTCCATTGCGAGGCGGCTTCGGGATCCAGATCCAGGGCCACTTGATGGGCAGGTGATGGCGAGGTCGACGCGATTGTTGAACCAAACCGTACATCAATCGCGCGATGCAGGTGACCGCAGACGACACGCTCAATGTTTGAATGCTTTGCGACGATGGCTTCAAGTTCTGCCGCGCCTTCTAGTAAACCTATCTTATCCATATGGCCGATTAAGGTCTTGAACGGCGGATGATGCATCGCGATCACGACTGGCAGGTCTTTTGAGTTGTTCAGTGCTTCGTCAAGCCAGGCCAAACGTTTGGCACAGAGCGCACCGTGGCTTTGCTGGGCAACCGTTGTGTCTAAGGTGATCAGGCGCACGGGCCCAAGTTGCAAGGCGTATTGCACAAAGCCTGACTCGCCTAAGTAGGTATGCTCAGGAAAAGCAGCGCGCATCTGTGTGGCGTCGTCGTGGTTGCCTGGTAGCAAGTAGTACGGCATGGTCAGGGGGGCCAGGCACTCGCGCAAGTGGGCGTATTCTGCAGGTCGACCGAAATCGGTTAGGTCACCAGTCAATATGATCGCTTGAGGCTTTTGACGCAATTTTTCAATGGTCTGCACCGCACGATGTAAATACGGTGCCGTGTCGAGACGTCCATACGCTAAGCGGCCGGGCTCGCGAATGTGTAGGTCGGTTAACTGAACAAAGAGTGTGGTCATTGGTCATTCTCACAAGGCATGAAATGTTGGGTGGCAATGGTGAAAGACACGCGATCCCCTACAAGATAGGGGCTATCGCGATGCGCTTCGGCGGTGAGGGCTCCTTGTCCTACCACCTCTAGACGGTAATGAATACGGTCGCCTAAAAAAGTACGCTGCGTAATGGTTGCAGCTGGCTGCTGACTGTCATAGGGTTTCAGTTCAATATCTTCTGGCCGCACAAAAAGTTCAGGCCAGGGGCCATGAGGGCATGGCACGGTTATCTGTGCGATGGTGACGGTGTGGTTCACGATATCTTCAGGCGCGCGCTGTAGACGGTTGATGCGCCCTAGAAATTCTGCCACGAACATGTGTTTAGGATTTCGATATAGCGCCTCGCCCTTGCCTACTTGGATGATTTTTCCACTGCGCATCACTGCAAGGCGGTCAGCAATAGCTAACGCCTCTTGTTGATCATGCGTGACATGAATCGTTGTAATACCAAGCCTGCGCAACAGCTCTGCTAACTCGTCGCGCAACGTGACTTTTAACTTGGCGTCTAAGGCGGTGAGTGGTTCGTCAAGCAATAACACTTTTGGGCGTACCGCCACGGCGCGTGCGAGTGCAACGCGTTGGCGCTGGCCACCAGACAGCTCTGCGGGCCGCTTGTGCTCGAGGCCTTTCAGTTGCACTAAGTCAATCAATTCACCAACCGTCTGTTTGAGTTGTTGCTCGCTGGCGCCTCTTATCCGCAATCCATAACCAATATTGGCCTGAACTGTCATTTGCGGAAACAGTGCGTAGTGTTGAAATACCATTCCGATCTGGCGCCGCTCAACTGGTACGGCAGTCACCTCTTGTGGTCCAAACCGAATGATGCCGCCTGGGTCAACGGTCTCAAGACCCGCGATGAGTCTTAACAGCGTTGTTTTGCCGCAGCCTGAAGGCCCGAGCAAAGCCAAGACTTCACCAGGATGTACCTCAAGCGAGGACGATAATAAGCCTTGCGTGCCATCGGGATAGGTCTTGGCGCACTGTAGGATTTTGACTGAAGTGCGCTCAAGTTCCATAGCGCTTTTGCACCTCGTTGGCAATTGCTTGTAGAGCCCATAAAAGCGGCAGCACCAAAATGAAAAAAATCAATGTATAGGCTGACCCCACTTCGATACGCATCGAGGCATAACTGTCTGCCAGACCAACTGGTAACGTGCGTGTCAATGGGGTGTGCAACATCCAGGTCAGGTTGAACTCGCCGACTGAAAGTGTAAAAACCATTAAGGCACTGGCGATGATGGCGGGCATCACTGCAGGGATCAACACCCCCAACAGTCGGCGTGTAAACCCTGCGCCCAACGTACGCGCCGCCTCTTCAAGGGCGATAAGTTCTCTCTTTGCGAAAGCTGAAGATACCGTGCGAACGACGAACGGTAAGGTAAACACGACATGGCCCACTAAAATAAATAAAAAGCTTTGCCTAAAACTACGAAACTGACCGTATACGAGAATCAACGCAAGGCCCGTCGCCAAGCCAGGCACCGCCACCGGCAGTGTCAACAGTTCTTCGAACAGACGCGCCCAACGTGAGCGCGTTCTGGCCAACGCATATGCGCAGGGGACCCCGACCACGATGGTAATCAACGCACACAGGCTCGCGATCGTCAACGACCACACTAACGTGTCCCCGTAGCCCTCCCACACCTGTTCAAGCCAGCGCGTCGTCAACCCGCTGGCTAAACCTTGTGAATAATTATTGACTAGGCCTGCCGTAATCGAAAGCGCCATTGGAATTAGCATGAATAGCGTCACGAGGGCCGTGAGTATCGCTAACATAAACGGGAATTGGCGAGGAGCGCGTTGACCAAGCATTCGTTAGACCGCCACCGGTGCAGAGTCTGTATAACGTCTCGCCACATACATCACTAACCAAGTCACCAAGCCCAACGCCATCGAAAGTGATGCGGCCAGTGCAAAGTTGGCGTAATTTGTGAACTCGGTATAAATCGTAATTGGCAACACCTCAAACTTAGTTGCCAGCGTAAACGCGGTACCAAAAGCACCCATCGAAGTCGCAAAGACGATCGCAGCGCACGCAAAGGTGGTTGGCGCTAATTCAGGAATCCACACATCGCGCATAATTGCATACCGCGTCGCGCCCATTGTTTTTGCGGCTTCTTCAAGTGCCAGGTCCATTTTTTCGGCGGCAGCCGTGTAGGTGGCGATGGCGCGTGGTAAAGAAAAATACAGGTAAGCTAAAAACAGACCTAGAAAGCCGTAGGCCAATGTGAGGCGTCCTGCGCCTAACGCCTCCGACAGATCAGCGATCAAGCCTTGACGCCCCCCAAGCAGAATCATAAAAAATCCAATGATCACTCCGGGAAAGGATAAAGGTAAGGTCAGAAGCGAGAGAAGTGCTCCGCGCCCGACAAATTTGTAGCGCGCCAGAAAAATACCAACCGCGCCGCCGAGCGCGAGTGTGAACGCGGTTACAAGCAGCGATAACCCAACCGTATTCATGAGGCTTAGCCAATATTTAGGGTGCGTGAAGATCGCGAAATACGTCGCCCACCCTTTTTGAGCAGGCAACGCCACGAGCCACGCCATCGGAAGCAACCAAAACGCAAAAAAAATGACAACAACTGGCATCAAGCATGTCAGTCGTTGTACAGAGCGAGTCATCACTCGGTGATCACTGCCTTAGGGGTCAGCGTGCTACTGCACATCTTTCAGATAGCGATCTGAAAACGCTTTCTGCACTTTTGCCATCTGAGCATAGTTCACCGTCTTGGCACGGGCATAGTCTGCTGTAGGCAGAAACCGAGCTTGCACCTCAGCAGATACGGCCGAGGCACGCACAGGGCGCAGATACGCATTCGCCCAAATTGCCTGTCCTTCATCAGACAGCACAAAATCAAGAACTTTTTTACCGTTCTCGGCATTGGGTCCTTTGTTCACAAGGCTCATCACGTAAGGTACAACTAAGGTGCCTTCAGTTGGAATCACAAAGGCCACATTCGCCTTGTCTTTGTACTTCGCACGATACGCATTGAAATCATAGTCCAACAAAATCGCAATCTCACCGGATAGCACGCGAGCGTAGGAGGTCTGTTTAGGTACGATAGGCTCATTCTTTTTGAGCGCTGTGAAATACTCAATTGCCGGTCCGAAGTTGTCAAGCGAGCCCCCGCGTGCTTGATTGATTGCCACCGCACCTACATAGCCTACGAAGGCTGAGGCGGGATCCAAATAGCCAATCAAACCTTTGTACTCTGGCTTAAGCAAATCAGCCCATGACTTGGGGATGAGTTTGCCTTTCAGAGCATCAACGTTGACCATAAAGCCTAACGTACCAGAATGGATCGTAAACCAGTTACCCGCTGGGTCTTTTAAGTCGTCAGGGATTTCATTCCAAGCGGCAGGCTTAAAAGGAGTCACCACACCGTCAGCACTCGCCTGAATACCAAAGGTGACGCCTAGGTATGTCACGTCGGCAACTGGACTATTTTTTTCAGCAACAAGTTGCGCCAAAGACTGGCCAGAGTTTTTGTTATCAGAAGGTACGGTGATGCCGGTTTTAGCCTTAATCGCCTTAAGCTGCGTGCCCCAATCTGCCCACTCAGGGGGGCAGTTGTAACAGATCGCAGACTGTGCCATTGCAACAGTCGAAGATAACAACCAACCAAGCAACGCAACACGCAACACGTTATGTAAAAAAGCTCTCATGAAAAATATCCTTTATAAATTCGAACACAAAACAATGCAACCGGATAGCTAATAAGCGCAAGATTGAGTATGACTAGAAAAAATGACAAAGAGATGAACGTTTAGCGACCGCTACTTTTTTTAAAGCTGCTTTGTGTCGCATCCTCTGTGTGAGGGTGTCTGTTGACTGTGTCATACCAATGGTTGCCCGTTGACTGTGTCATACAAATCGCATATTCACTGAGTACTCTACGTTCTATCCTCTGAATGCTGTGCCGCAGCATCGCTTTTTTTAGTCCTAGGCCAGGAGCAACAGATGAACGTCAAAAAACGCTGGGTGATTTACTGTTCGGGCAATACACGCGATGCAACGGAAGACGAATGGAACAATTTCGTCTTAAATATTTTTTTAAACTGGCGGCAACAGCAGCTCGAGCTGGATTCGAGCACACCAAAAAAGGCTGGAAAAGCCCACGCTGAGTATGCCGATGCGCACTACAGCTTTACCCACTTCATTAAAAGTGCTGAGACGTACCAAGAGCTTGTAGTCCTAGAACAAACGCGACACGACTCTTAAGCAAGCGCGCTACCGGTTAAATAAAGCCCCTACCCATTGACGTGCTGTCAACGTACTGTCATGACCCTGTCATATGAAAGGATGAATATACCTTTCAATGAATAAAACTATTGATTTCATCTACTTCAATGCGGGCGGCGGCCATCGCGCTACGGCGCTTGCGCTGCAGCAGGCGATTGAATTTGAGCGGCGTCCTTGGAATGTGCGTCTGGTGAATCTATTTGAAGTGTTAGACCCTAATGCAAACTTTAACAAAGTGATGCGCTGCGCGCCTGAAGACCTTTATAACTTCAGACTACGCCATGGCCTCACGCTCGGGCTTTCGACAGAACTCAAACTGTTTCAAGCGATGATCAAGATGGGGCATAGCGCCATGGTGCGCAAGCTTGAGCAGCACTGGCGTGACACCAAGCCCGATCACGTCGTTTCGTTGGTACCAAATTTCAATAAAGCGCTCTACGAAAGCGTCACGAGTGCTCTGCCCACAGTGCCATTTGTAACGGTACTGACAGATATGGCCGATTACCCCCCGCATTTTTGGATAGAACCCAATCAAGCACAGCATCTTGTGTGTGGTACGTCACACGCAGCCGAACAAGCGCGTACGGCTGGCTACACGGACGAACAAATCTCGTTGACGTCGGGGATGATCTTACGACCAGCTTTTTATGAGCAGCCTGAGATTGATCGCGAAATAGAGTGCCTAGAACTCGGGCTTGATCCAGATAAGCCGACCGGGATTGTCATGTTCGGCGGACATGGTTCGAGCGACATGCTACGCATCGCGAAAGCGCTACCTGACATTCAGCTCATTTTTATATGCGGTATGAATGCGACTTTAAACAAAAAAATCTCTGCACTCAAACCGAGTGTTCAACATGTGGTGATTGGGTTTACACAAAAAATTAATCATTACATGCAACTGGGTGATTTTTTTATTGGTAAGCCAGGTCCCAGTAGCCTAAGTGAAGCGGTGCACATGGGCTTACCGGTTATCACCTTTGGTAACGCCTGGACGATGCCGCAAGAGCGTTACAACACGAACTGGGTGCGCGAGCAAGGTGTCGGGTTGGTGATCCCCTCATTGCGAGCCATCCGAAAAGGCGTATTGGCGCTGCTCGAAAACTTACCGGCCTATAAAGACACCGTCTCGCGTATCGAGAATCGCGCGGTGTTTGAAGTGACTGATATTTTGGATCGACTGATGTCACGTGCAGACACTGAGCGGGCCACGGTTACACTACGCACTGACGCCACAGGGGCAGACGCCTAGCGAGCGGCAAGCAATATTGCTAGGCTGACACAGCCAAGTCTTCTTGCTCGTCGAGTGTTTCGCTGGTTTGGTAGGGCCAGTGCACGATCTTCAGTACGCCTTCTGTCGTCTCAACGATCGCTGAAAGGCTTTCAACCCAGTCGCCATCGTTGCAGTACAAAATTCCGTCGATATCGCGGATCTCAGCCTTGTGGATGTGCCCACACAAGACACCATCGTAGCCACGTCGCCTTGCCTCATCTGTCATAATATTTTCAAAGTTTGTGATGAATGACACAGCGTTTTTAACTTTATATTTTAGGTATTGTGACAGTGACCAATACGACAAACCCATTTTGTGGCGAAAGTGGTTAAACCAGTTGTTGATTTTTAGGATTACCGTATACATACTGTCGCCTAGATAGGCGAGCCATTTTGCATGCAAAATAATGCCGTCAAACAAGTCGCCGTGAGTCACCCAAATTCGCCGACCATCTAACATCGTGTGGGTAGCTTCGTCGACAATCTTAATGTCACCAAACGCCATCCCTAAAAATTGGCGGATCACTTCGTCGTGGTTGCCTGCGATGTAGGTCACGTGGGTGCCCTTTCGCGCTTTACGTAGAACCTTCTGAACCACATCGTTATGGCTTTGACGCCAATACCAGCCTTTCTTGAGTTGCCATCCGTCGATGATGTCACCTACAAGATAAAGCTTATCCGATTCGTTCCATTTTAGAAAATCTAGCAGGTATTCTGCTTTACAACCCGGCGTACCCAGGTGAATGTCCGAAATCCATATTGCGCGATGACGCTGTGGCTGTTGTTTTGGAATCTCATATTCAGCAGGTTTCATGGCTAGATATCTTGCTCCATTCGTTTGACAATTTCATGGCTATCGCATGACAAGATGGTGACAGGCCATCACCGCGAGCAAAACCGAGGCATGGTTCAAGCGCTGCCCATGAGTGGACACTGCTCAAGCAGCACAAAATCGGCACCTTGGGTGGGTTCAGAAAAAATGGCTAATGAGTCAAATACGCATAAAGGTAAGTGATCAAAATGTTGATGCGCGGCCTGCGTTAAAGCACTCAGCTCTTGCGGCGAAGCCTTTGCAAGTGAGCCCGTCAGTGAGCAATGAAACCGAAAGCGATCAAGCACATAAGGATAGCCCCAGCGCAACAGCAAGGCATCTTCGTGTGACGACAATCTAGCACTTCTTCGTCGGATCAGTTCCTCTGGCCCAAGTGGTACAGCATATTCATTCAATTGCATCACGCACTGCTGCTCAAGCGAAGTAATCTGCGGCACGTCGCGCTCAGGCACTAGCGCTAAAAACTGCTCTAACAGCGTCACACGCAAACGCGGCAACACAAAGGGTTTCAGATGTTGGCACAAAGCGCTGACCTGACGAATCAAGTCACTCGGTTGATATTCGCTCGCCAGCACAAAGGGCGCGCGCATGGTGGCATGAAAACCATAGCGTCGCGGATGCTCTGTGAATTCTGCGAATCGTTTTGGCGCGACCTCAGCAATCAGAGGCTGAGCACTGAACTGTTGGCTAACCGCGCAGCGCCCAAGCCATTGGCTTGCGTGCGCCCACCATTGCTGCTCGATATTCGGCACAAAGTACACAGCGTACCGAAACGCTCGTCGCGGTGTGGGGGTTGGCGTCTGGGTCACCGCTATCAAATCGCCGATTGTCATAAAACGTTTACATCCGTGTCATGAAAAATAAATATTGACCGCCTAAGCTTGGTCACCGGTCTAACTTAAACAGCGATCGCGGTGCGATTCTGCTTCTGTAAAGTAACAAGTTAATGTTTCAACCGTCTGACAGTCGCCTTTCTACAACACACACTGCACGTGCGCAGTGGCTCGCCTTGCTATCGCGCGCACCGCTGACCCTGCTCGAAGACGTGCTGCGACCTCATATTCAAGTCACCCCGCATTGGCTACGTAAACCTGAAACCGGGCTGATGATGGTCGAAGCTCGGGCTGGTGGTAGTGGCGAGCGCTTTAATTTAGGCGAGATGACTGTCACTCGCTGTGCCTTGCGCCTCTCCAACGCCCCTGTGCACCGTCACGTCGGTATCGCCTACATTGTTGGACGCTCACATCGCCATGCCTACTTAGCGGCGGTCGCAGACGCCTTATTGCTTGATGACTCTGCGCGCGCTGAGATTGAACACACCCTCCTCACCCCTGTTAAAGAACTACTTGCCGCAAAAAAGAATATTCGCCAAGAACGCGCGGCCACAAGCAAGGTCGATTTCTTTACGGTCGCGCGTGAAAGTGGCTCGAATGACGCCGACGAGGAACAGTCGTGACAAATATTGAGCTTTCTGAAATCGGCACCGGCTTTAGTGATATTCCACTTGGCAGCCAAAGTGTATTTAGAGCGGCGCTCGAAGCGCTGTCTTACCCTGGGCGCCCAGTCAAACTTGAGGTGACGTTTGAGGCGCCCAAGGCTGCGCCCGCAAGTTCAAGCGGTCTGCTGCTTGCACTGCTCGAACCTGGTTCACTACTTTGGCTTTCACCTAGCCTCGTCCACACCGACGCTGCGACTTGGATTGTGTTTCACACAGATTGCAAAATCACACCACATCAGCACGAGGCCGACTTTGCCTGGATCAAACACTGGGATGAACTGCCCGCGTTAGAAGGCTTCGCCTTAGGAACAGACGAATATCCAGACCACTCCACGACCTGTGTCATCGACCTGGCCAGTTCGAGCGCCACGACAAGCGCAACTCCTTCGATTATTTTGACAGGTCCCGGCATTGCTAACACCTCAACTATCGAGCTGTTGGGTACCACTCCTGTTCAAGTGAAAGGCTTTGCAGAGCAATGGGCAAAAAATCACGCGAGCTTTCCTAGAGGTATCGACCTCTTTTTTGCGACAAGCACGGGTCTGATCGGCCTGCCCAGAACAACCCGTATTCAAATTGCAGGATAGGGCATCTCATGTATGTAGCCGTTAAGGGTGGCGAGCAAGCCATCTTAAGTAGTTACCAACTACTTGATCAACAACGTCGTGGTGACCCGAGCGTTCCAGAACTCTCTATTGCACAAATTTGCCAACAGATGAAACTTGCGGTCGATCGGGTGATGACCGAGGGTTCAGTCTTTGACCCAGAGCTTGCGGCGCTTGCCATCAAACAGGCCTGTGGCGACTTGGTTGAAGCTATCTTTCTTTTGCGCGCCTACCGTGCTACGTTGCCCAGACTCGGGTCAACGCAACCGCTTGATACCAGCAAAATGGTACTAGATCGGCGAATCTCGGCCACGTTCAAAGATTTACCTGGCGGACAGGTGCTCGGACCCACCTACGACTATACCCAACGACTGTTAGATTTTTCTTTGCTAGCGATTAGTGAGCCGTTGTCAACCATTGATGATCCTGGCCCTCGCGCTCAACTTGAAGACGAGCATTTTTCGCCACGCGTCATTGATCTGCTGAACCGCGAGGGCTTAATTGAAACCCATCAAGCCACGCAAGACGATCCCACACCCTTTGACTTGACACGTCAGCCTGTACGCTTTCCGGCTGATCGTAGTACCCGTCTGCAAAATCTTGCGCGTGGTGACGAAGGCTTTCTGCTCGCAATGGCCTATTCAACCCAACGTGGCTACGCCAACAGCCATCCCTTCGTGGGTGAGATTCGTTTGGGTTCGGTAGAGATCGCGTTGATACCAGAAGAGCTAGGCTTTGCCATCTCAATCGGAGATATTGAGATCACTGAATGCCAGATGATCAATCAGTTTGCCGGCAGTAAAACTGAACCGCCCCAGTTTACGCGCGGCTATGGCTTAGCGTTTGGTCATAGCGAGCGTAAGGCGATGGCGATGAGTCTAGTGGATCGCGCTTTGCGTGCAGCTGAATTAGGCGAATTGGTGCAATCACCTGCACAGATGCCCGAGTTTGTACTTTCGCACAGCGATAGCCTTGAAGCTTCGGGCTTTGTACAACATCTAAAGTTGCCCCACTACGTTGACTTTCAATCAGAGCTTGAACTTGTCAGAAAGATGCGAGCCTCACCACTCCAAACGCCGACATTGAATGATGAGCCTGGAGATGAGCATGCTGAATAAGAGTAAAACCTCTACACCCTTAGAAAAGCTCGTTGACTCTCACGAAAACCAAGCCGTTGATCAGCACTTTAATTTTGCCTATCTCGACGAACGTACCAAGCGCATGATTCGACGGGCAATCTTAAAAGCAGTCGCCATTCCGGGGTATCAAGTTCCGTTTGGCTCGCGCGAAATGCCGTTGCCCTATGGTTGGGGTACGGGTGGTATCCAAGTTACAGCCTCAGTGATTGGGCCTAGCGATGTGCTTAAAGTGATCGATCAAGGGTCCGACGACACCGTCAATGCTGTCAACATTCGTCGCTTTTTTCAACGCACCACAAACGTTGAGATTACGACGCAGACGCAAGCTGCAACCCTCATTCAGACGCGCCATCGTATTCCTGAAATGGCACTCACAGAAGACCAAATCATCATTTATCAGGTGCCCGTTCCTGAACCCATGCAACGTTTAGAACCCCGTGAACGTGAAACACGCAGCCTGCATGGCTTAGCCGAGTATGGCCTGATGCACGTCAAGCTTTATGAAGATATCGCCCGCTATGGCCATATTGCAACGACCTATGACTACCCTGTGCTTGTCAATCATCGCTATGTGATGGCGCCCTCGCCGATTCCAAAGTTTGACAATCCAAAAATGCATATGAACCCTGCGCTGCAACTGTTTGGCGCGGGTCGTGAAAAGCGTATTTACGCGGTGCCTCCGTACACTGTCGTTGAAAGTCTGGGATTCGAGGATTATCCGTTTGAAATCCAACGCTGGGATGCACCCTGTGAGTTATGCGGCTCAAGAGATAGTTTTCTTGATGAGGTCATTACCGATGATCAAGGTGGCCGAATTTTCGTTTGCTCTGACTCTGATTACTGCGAGTCGCAGCAAAATAACACTGAGTCAGCGTCCGAGTCCAAAGCGCAGTCGGGGTTGAAGCATGACTAACACCATGCCACTCGACACACAATCTCCCATCTTGCGCGCAACCGGTTTAAATAAGAGCTACGGCGACCGCGCAGCACTGATCGACGCAAGCTTTGATCTTTGGCCGGGCGAGGTGCTCGCCATTGTGGGCGAATCCGGCTCAGGCAAAACGACACTACTCAATGCACTCGCAGCACGTGACCAACCCGACTCGGGATCGGTTGAGTTTCAATTAGAGGGCGGTGCCCTCACCGATATTTTTACGATGACCGAGGCACAGCGACGCCTGCTCGCACGCACTGACTGGGGCTTTGTACATCAGAACTCAGCAGATGGCCTACGAATGGAGGTGTCGGCAGGTGCCAATGTGGGTGAGCGCTTAATGGCCTTAGGCCAGCGTCATTACGGCAAACTGCGTGCGACAGCCTGTGACTGGCTGGCGCGAGTAGAAATTGACCCCGCCAGAATTGATGATTTGCCTCGACACTTTTCGGGCGGTATGCGCCAACGCCTGCAGATTGCACGCAACTTAGTGACCCAACCTAGGCTGGTCTTTATGGATGAGCCAACCTCAGGGCTAGACGTATCGGTTCAAGCGAAATTGCTCGACTTGCTGCGCCAGTTGACTCAGCAATTGGGGCTCGCGTCGGTGATCGTCACCCATGACCTTGCTGTGGCGCGTTTGTTAGCGCACCGCATGATTGTGATGCGCCGTGGTCGCATCGTAGAGACGGGTCTCACCGATCAAGTACTTGACGATCCACAACACCCGTATACCCAACTATTAGTGTCTTCGGTGCTGCAGCCATGACCACACCCGTTTTACGACTCACCAACGTGAGCAAACAGTTCACTTTGCACCATCAGAGCATGACTTTACCTGTGTTGCAAAATGTCAATTTTGAGGTCGCCGCAGGCGAGTGTGTCGTGCTCGACGGCCGCTCAGGCATGGGCAAAAGCACCTTGCTCAAACTTATTTATGCGAACTATCGCGTCAGTGCTGGATCGATTCAATACGCACAGACCGGCCGCGCCCCACTTGAGTTGACCACCGCTACGCCACGCAGGCTGATCGACGTACGTCGACACCACATCGGGTACGTGAGTCAGTTTTTACGTGTGATCCCAAGGATTTCAACCCTTGATCTAGTAGCCGAGCCACTGTTGGCTGAACTTGGGCACGACGAGCATGCGCTTAAACAGGCACGTGAACATGCAGGCGTGTGGCTCACGCGGCTACGCATTCCTGAGCGACTGTGGAGCTTGGCACCCGCAACGTTTTCGGGTGGAGAGCAGCAAAGGGTCAATATCGCACGCAGCATGATCAAGCCACGCTCATTGCTATTACTGGATGAGCCCACTGCCTCGCTCGATGCGCTCAACACACAAACCGTGGTGACACTCATCCAAGAAGCGATTGCAGCGGGGGCCGCCGCCGTCGGAATCTTTCACGACCACGCCGTCGGTAACCAGCTCGCCACACGTCGTATCGATATGACCAATTTTCGGAGCATCACATGCGCGGCTCAATAGTCATCACTAACGCTCGACTGATTATGAATCAAGAGGTGATCCACGGCTCTGTGTCGGTGGTGAACGGACGTATCGATTCGATCGATTCTGGCCTGTGCGCAACCCCAGGTGCCCTTGACCTTGAGGGCGACTTCTTGATGCCTGGAATGATTGAAATTCATACCGACAACTTTGAACGTCACCTGATGCCCCGGCCAAAGGTCCTGTGGGCCGAAAGGCCAGCACTGATCGCGCATGATGCCGAGATTGCCTGCGCAGGCATCACCACCGTATTTGATGCGCTTGGCGTAGGCGAGGCTGACACCGAAAGCGTTCGGGGACAAACTTGGGGCCCGGTACTGACGGCGCTGGATCAATACACCAAAGAAGATCTATTGCGGGCAGATCATTACATTCATGTACGTTGTGAATTGCCAGCGCCAAACACCATTGAACTTTTTGAACCATTTAAGGGGCACGCGCGCCTTGGCCTGATTTCGTTGATGGACCATACCCCGGGCCAACGCCAATGGGAAGACATCGAACAAGCGCGCGTGTACTTCATCGGTAAAAAAGGCTGGAGTCACGAGAAATTCGAAGAAAAAGTCATTAATGCGACCCTGCTCCAAAGTCAATTTAGTGCTCCGCATCGACAGTATTTCGTTGATTATTCGAAGCATACAGGGATCCATCTCGCCAGTCATGACGACACCACCGAGGCACATGTTCAACAGGCTTATGCAGAAGGAGCCAGCATGTCCGAATTTCCCACAACTTTAGCTGCTGCGCGGTACGCGAAAAATTTAGGGTTACTGACGGTAATGGGTGGCCCCAACGTGGTGCGTGGCGGTTCGCACTCTGGCAACGTGTCTGCCACTGAATTAGCAAAGCAAGGTTTACTGGATGTGCTGTCATCCGACTATGTACCAGGCAGCTTGTTAAGTGCCGTCGCTCGCTTGGTGCACGAGGAAGTCATGACGCTGCCCCAGGCGGTCGCAACAGTCACCCGCCACCCAGCGCAAGCGACCGGTCTAAACGACCGCGGCGCACTCGAAATCGGCTTCAGAGCAGATCTGGTGCGCCTGCGTCTGCACGCGTCCCCAGATCAACCTAGTCAGGCTTTCGCACGAACAGTTTGGCGCGAAGGGATCCAAGTTGTTTGAGTGTTGGGATCGCCTACTTTTCATTTTTTACTTTCAGCGATCGCTGACCTCGAATTCTTTAATCGAAAACCGCTGTTTCCGCGGCACTCTGGCGCGCGCTTCGAATTTTAAATTTCACATAACTGTAAAGTATTTGTCACTTCAGCTCGGCATACTTATTTGGTCTGCTCTACAGTCCATCGCTATGATCATCGCCCTGCGTATCACCTATCTGAACAAACGCTTATTGCCACAGTGACATGCAGTGATTTGCTGTCTGCGCGAATCCGCCGGGCACTTGTTTAAAAAGGTTTTACATGGCTTTAACTTTAAATGATGTGACAACCCTACTCACCGTTGAAGGTGAAAATCAATATGGTGGCGAAGCTGTCAGTCAGCTTGAACACGCCCTGCAATGCGCGACGTTAGCCGAGCAAGCAGGCGAGACAGCCCAGACGATTACCGCAGCGTTATTACATGACATTGGGCATTTGTTAGCTAAGACTGGTCGTATTGAAGCGCGTGCCAGTACCGAAAGCGGTGACGACTTGCACCAATACGTCGCCTTACCGTTTTTACGTGGGTTGTTCTCGAACGCAGTTCTTGAGCCTATTCGTTTGCACGTCGATGCGAAGCGCTACCTTTGTGCAACCGACCAGTCGTACTGGAGCACCCTTTCGACAGCATCTAAACACAGCCTGATCATGCAAGGTGGCGTGTATACCCCGCCGCAGGCAGCAGAGTTTGAGGCACAGTCGTTTGCCCAAGAAGCGGTTCGGCTTCGCCGTTACGACGATTTGGCCAAGACGCCTGAGGCGCTTACGCCTGCTTTGCCACACTTTTTAAAAATAATGCACAGCGTCGCGCTCTGACTTGCTAGCACTTTAACTCTATCTACCTACAGGATTTATATGCCGCTGCTTCTTTCTAAACGTTGGTTTTTAAAACTCACCACGCTCGGACTCTGTGTTTTAGTGTTGCCAAACGCCGCCGCACAACCCGCTGACACTCGCCCTGTGGTGCGCGTCGCCGTGCAACAATTACTGACCAGTGGTGCTCTTGACCCCTTGCGCGAGCAAAGCAACGTTGGCACGCGCATATTACCCATGATTTATGCCGGACTGATTCAACTTGACACCGTAGGCGACCTTTCGCCACGGCCTTCACTTGCCGAATCGTGGACGCGCATTGACGCCAAGACCGTCGAATTCAAGTTGCGCCCGGGTGTTAAATTTCACAACGGCGATGAGGTGACCGCTGAAGATGTTGCGTTTAGCTTTGGTGCTGAACGCATGTTTGGTACCTCCGCCCCACGTCAATACAATCAAGACAGCAAAACGATTGCGGTAGATATCGGCCGCAAGACTACAAGTTCAACACCCGGCAGTATGGCACTGCCCCCACCCGAGATTACTGCGATCGCGCGTAATTTATGGCCCTCTTTGCAAAGCGTAGAGATCGTTAATCGCTATACCGTGCGCCTGATCAATGCCGTACCAGACGTCACCTTAGAGGGGCGTATCGCCCGCCTGGGCTCTGAGATTGTTTCTAAAAAAGCCTATCTGGCCTCAAAAGACTGGGCAAGTTGGGCTCAGGCACCTGTGAGCGCCGGCCCATACAAAGTCAAAGAAATGAAGCTAGATCAGTATTTAGTCTTGACCGCGCATGATGATTATTTTGGCGGAAAACCACTGGTCAAAGAAATTCGTTACACGGTGGTACCTGAGGTTTCTTCGCGTATCAACGGCTTGTTATCGGGTCAATACGACTTTGTGACCGATATTCCGCCAGATCAGTTTAAGACCATTCAAGGCAACGCCAAACTTGAAGTAGTGGGTGGGCCTGTATCGAATCACCGCTTAATTACGTTCGACAAAAATCACCCAGTACTTGCCAATCCTAAAGTGCGACAAGCGATGACGCATGCGATTGATCGCGACGCAATCGTCGTAGCCCTTTGGGGAGGGCAAACGCGCGTACCTGCCGGCTTACAATTCGAATTCTATGGCGACATGTTTGTGAAAGGTTGGACAGTACCCAAGTATGACGTTGCGCTTGCAAAGAAACTGCTTGTCGAGGCGGGCTATAAGGGCGAAGTGATTCACTTCAGAGGCCTAAACAATTACTACACCAATCAGACACAAACCGATCAAATTATGCTCGAGATGTGGCGCGCTGCCGGTCTGAACGTCCAGATGTCCATGAAAGAAAACTGGGCACAAATTTTCGAAAAAGGCCCAACGCGTGGCGTCCGTGGCTGGTCGAATTCAGCACCGTTTAGCGATCCGGTCAGTTCACTCGTTAACCAACATGGGCCAAATGGCCAGCAACAACAGACCGGCGAATGGACCAACGCTGAGTTTAATAAATTGTCCGACACACTTACGACCTCGGTCGATCCGGTTGAGCGGCAACAGACGTTTAAGCGCATGCTCGAGATTGCCGAGCGTGAAGACCCTGCCTATACGGTTTTGCATCAAAGCGCCGTGTTTTATGCCAAACGTAAAGACTTTGTGTGGAAGCCCTCGAAGACCTTCGTCATGGATTTTCGCGCCACGAATCTGACACCGCCAAAACAATGAACTCGACTGTAGTTGATTCCAACCCGCTACTGAATATTAGTGATCTGCGGATTATGTTCGATCAACGCGGGCACACTTTTGAAGTGCTGCATGGCGTCGATCTGCACATCGCGCGTGGCGAGTCGATTGGGCTGGTGGGTGAGTCGGGCTGCGGCAAGAGCATCACGTGGCTCGGCGTGCTAGGGTTACTAGGTCAGCAAGCACGGGTCACAGGTTCGGTTAGTTTTCAAGGTCGAGAACTTCTTGGTTTATCGGATACCGAACTATCGCAGGTACGTGGGAAAAAAATCGCAATGATCTTTCAAGACCCGAGTTCATCGCTTAATCCAGCCCAACGTATTGGCGCACAAATTGCAGAGAGTTTATCTCTGCATCGCGGCTTGCGAGGTGCGCAGGCAAAAGCAGAGGTTCTTGCGTTATTGGATCACGTTGAAATTCCGGATGCTAAACGCCGCATGAACTCTTATCCGCATGAGCTTTCAGGTGGCATGAATCAACGCGTCATGATCGCAATGGCCCTAGCTGGGCAACCCGATCTACTGATCGCCGATGAACCGACTACTGCCTTAGACGCCACGGTACAAGCTCAAATTTTAGTATTACTCGATACCATCCGTCGCGAGACCGGCATGGCGCTTGTCACGATCTCACATGACCTGGGCGTCATCTCAGAAATTTGCGACCGCGTGCTTGTGATGTATGCGGGCTCAATTATCGAGAGCGCCCCAAGTCAGACTCTATTTAGCGGGGCGCAGCACCCCTACAGTCTTGGCCTCTTGGCCGCGATGCCGGCTTTAAATACAGAGGTACACCGCTTGACCACCATCCGAGGCAGTATCCCCCAGGCGGGGCAACTGATACAGGGCTGTCGTTTTGAAGCGCGTTGCGATTTTGC
>CANKOW010000044.1 GCA_947484295.1 Alcaligenaceae bacterium
CAGGGGCGCTTGGAGTATGCAAAGGCGCAACAGCAAGAGGCGTTAGGCGGCTATGTGAAGGTTGTTCGCAATGCCTTCGGCGAAGTCAGCGACGCCTTGATCTCTGTGCAACAGACTTTGCAGACCGAGCAATACTTGCAGCAACAGGTTCAGGCCTCGACCAAGGCACAAGAGCTGGCCGCGCTACGTTACGCAGCGGGTTACGTTGATTTTTTGAACGTGCTTGAATCGCAACGGGTTGCCAATGAGGCGAACTTGGCTTTTGTAATTAACCGGTCGGCTCGACTGCAAGCCAGTGTGGATCTGTTTAAGGCTTTGGGCGGTGGCTGGGTGGCCAAGCCCTAATTACCATGAGCCAAGATTCGAGTTTCGAGATTTAGGGCCTGAGCTCAAAGGGTTTTTTTAAAAATCTGATTGTCGGTGATGGGGATGAACTGCCCCCCAATCCCGATAATTTTGACCGTGGGCGGTAACTCGGGTTTAAACAAGCGCAACATCGCCAGATCAACCGTATACACAGATAGTAAATAGTAATTATCACGTTGCGTCGCCTCAGAGGCGAGCTTGGAGACTAAACCCCCAATTAACTGATTCGCAAAGCGATCGCCCGGCTGATTTTTGCTAGGCATATTTGCGGTGATTTGATTGCTGACAAAACCCTCGAACTCGGTTTTTGTGGGGTTGCTGACTAGCAGCAGCAAACCGACAATCAGTGCAATGAGGTTGCTCATGTTTCTTTTTTAGATGAGTTTCTTGACAGAGCGGGTGTGGATGACCTGACCCTGCGCGAAGTGCCCGTGATTTTCTTCAACTGCATCAAGATCGTAAAGATAATTTACCATTAAACCAGCTGACTCTCTTAGACCCTTTTTGGATAAGTCAGCGGCCCAGTTCAGACGGTGTAACTCTGCGCCATTACCTAGGTGAAATTTGGCAACGGGGCTGCCTTCTCGTTGCGTCGCAAAATAAATTAAATAGACTGCACAGAGCGAAGTGAGTGCCTCGCGCTCATTTGCGGAGCTTTTCTCTGGCGTCCAGCCGTCGCTTAAGCGCTGCACCCATGTTTTATTCACTAAATTGAGCGCTTCAAGTGCATGCTCAAAGCGGGTGCGCGTGGTCAACGGTAAATCGATCTGGTTGAGCTGAGGTCCGCGCGTGAGCCAATCGATAAAGCCGGGGATGGGCGATAAGGTGACGAAGGTGCTTAGGCTTGGGAGTTCTGCTTTCAAGTGCTCGGCAACGCGCTTGATCAGAAAGTTACCCAGCGAGACCCCACGTAAGCCGGGCTCACAGTTGCTAATCGAATAAAACACCGCAACCTTTGGTTTTTTATTAGTAGAAGGTAATGATTTTTTGTCGACCAAGGGGCCAATGGCCTCAGGGATGTCTGAGAGCAGGGCGACCTCAACAAAAATCAAAGGCTCATCAGGAAGTTGCTGATGAAAAAAAGCGAAACAACGGCGATCGGGCTGCAAGCGTCTGCGTAAGTCATCCCAGCCATCGATCGCGTGCACGGCTTCGTGCTGGATGATTTTTTCAAGTACGTGAGCGGGTGAGTGCCAATCGACTTGATGCATTTTTAAAAAACCGGGGTTAAACCAAGAAGATAATAAGTGCCGAATGTCGTAATCGAGTGCGGCCAGGTCTGGACGCTTGGCTAACAGCCGCAAAAGCTCACGGCGCATGGTGAGGGCAACCTTAGTGCCGCCGGGGGCGCGATTCATGCGTCGAAACAGCTCTTGGCGTGGTGCTTCGGTTGCTTTGGTCAGGGCAATGAGACTTTTTGCCGAGGGATCTTTGGCATAGGTCTGAGCGGCCAGCATGACTGAGTCGGGATTCGGACTAAATTTTTCAGCCAGCGCGGTGTAGAACACGCCGCGTTGCGCTTCGTCAAGCAACTGATATTGACTGATGAGCTCTTGAGCCATACTTGAGCCATTCGCTTCTCCGCGCTCAGAAGCCAGATTATTGGCGGCTGCAAGAGCTTTTGTCAGATAGCGAGGACGATTGAGCTGATCTAAGAGCTTCATTTGATATTTTGATGTTAGATAATCGGTTTTTAAAGGTAGGTAACGTAACCTATCTTAATTTTACAAGACAATGTTGCAAATTATCATTAAAAACACTTAAAACTTATTAAAATAGCATCAAAATAACGTTAAAAATACTTTTCTATTTTTCTACTTTGCTACTTTTATTTTAAAATCCCTAACAAGTTTGAAAAACTATCTGTCCACGCATTAAAGTTGTCTCGCGGTTTTAGAACTTTTCCAACCCTGAGTGCCTCGGGTAGGTTCGCAGCGCGCTCGGGTGACATGAGCAGCACCCACACTGAGTGACGGCAAAATTCATCTTTTGGGTCGAGTTTCAAATTAAAGGCGATGGCGACCTTGCCAAAGTGCTGGGCTGCTGCTGCGACGACTGGTTCAAGATCCAAATAGTGATTGGTGATGTGCACAGCCAGCATGCCATCGGGTTTCAAATGCCCAAAATAAGTCTTCATTGCCTCAAGGGTGAGCAGATGTGCCGGGATCGAGTCCCCCGAAAACGCATCCATAGCCAAGAGATCGAACTGTTGTGGCGGCTCGCGCTCGAGCATCAAGCGCCCATCACCCAAGACTGAAACAATCTTGGCTGGGCTATCGCTTAAATACGTAAATTCGCTGCGTGCGAGTTCAACGACTTGCTCATTGATCTCGTACATACGCATTTCATCACCCGCACGGCTATAGGTGGCCATGGTGCCTGCCCCAAGCCCCACCACACCGATTTTTAATGCTGCGGTATGCGTAAGGCTATCAATCGCCAGGCCAATACCCGAACGGTGGCAGTAATAGGCTGTTGGTGTGCGGCGCAATTTTGGATCTAGATATTGTTCTCCGTGCACAATACCGCCATGCACCATCTTACGTAGGGTGCCATGCTGGGGGCCGGTGGCAGCTTGCGGCGTGTCTTCAATGCGCAATTGACTATAGAAGTTACGCATGACCACGCGCGAGCCGTTGACGCTTTCAAAGGCGCTGTCGGCAAGACGCCAGCCATAGCCTAGTAACGCGACCAACAGAAGAACACGCCATTTTATTGCCGTACCATTCCATAACACCACGCAGACTAGGGCCGCACACATAAACAAGCCGATCGGCATCTCGAAATAAGCAGTAAAAATCAGAGGCGCGATCAAACCGACAAAAGTACCGCCTAGGGCACCACCAATCGACATCATCAGATAAAAGAGCGTGAGATGACGCACAGAGGGCTTGCGTCGCACTAATTCGCCATGACACACCATGCAAAAGACAAACAGCGTCAAGACAATCAGGGCGATCATCACCGGAACGCTCATGCTACGGTTCATCACAAAATCAAGTGCAATGAACGACAACGGTAAGGCGACCAAAAAGGCCGAGCGCACGTAATAGCGCGGGGCGTCAAAGCACAAGATAAAACTGAAGAGATAAATGCTGAGCGGTAGTACCCACAAAAAGGGCACAGGTGCGACATCGTTGGTGAGTTGCCGCGTCATGGTTAACAGCAAGATCGAAGCCGACGCAGCCAAACCTATCCATAACAAGCACTCGCGCAGACTCGGACGGGCTTCAGGGGCTTCGGTGCTTTGAGTTTGTACGACGCTATTAGACTTTTTGCGGTAGACCACCATTCCAGTGGCGATCGCTGCCACGACAAACAGTACATAGCCGGCAGACCAGCCTTGGGCTTGCAGACCTACCGCAAAAAAAGGTTCGATCACCACGGGATAAGACAGTAGGGCAATCATCGAAGCCAGATTAGACAACGCATAGAGTCGGTAGGGCTTGGCATCGGCGCCCGTGGTCTGAAAGGCATGGGCATACCAAGCTTGCATCAGCGGCCCAGTGGTTGAGAGCATCAGATAGGGCGCCCCAACCGAGAGGGTCAGCACGACAAAGACTGCCCAGCTCGGGCTGGTCAGGGCATCGCCCTTCCAAGACGGGTCGGCCGCGACGGGTAGCATCAGTAGGCTTAACGCTAACAACCCAAGGTGAACAATGACTTGGCGCTGTGCCGAGAGTTTTTCGTGCAACCAATGCACGTAGGCGTAACCAAGCAGTAACTCTGCTTGAAAAAACACCATGCAGACACTCCACACTGATGACGACCCACCAAACCACGGCAGAATCATTTTGGCGATGATGGGTTGAATCTGAAAAAGCAGAAAGGCAGACAGAAATACGGTGGTGGCGAACAGCAGCATCGTAGAACCCTATCGCAAATAAGTAGTATTTGACGAGACAAAAAGTAACTTAATAGGGCGAATAAGGGAAGTGATATTCTCTTGCACATGCTGATCTTGGCGCTCGCTGATCGACAAGTGCGATCCACACGACTCTATTGAGCAACCTTAACAAGCTCAGAGCGCTCGTCAAAAACTCTCACGACAGGCTCATCAGCCTGTTTAAAACCCTCCCAGCCCCCGCCCAAAGCTTTCACTAGCGCAATGTTGGCTAAAAACTGATTGCCATGCATCTGCCATTTGATGCGCTCGGCGGTCAGTTGATTTTGTTGTAGCAAGGCCAGCGTTTGCGCAGTGTCCAAGCCTTCGCGATAACGAATCGCGCTCACTCTGAGCGCACGGTTTAAGTTGGTGACGGCCTCATCTTGTTTCAGGCGGGCGCGAGAAAACTGCTGTATGCCGCTCATCGAATCTTGGGTTTCTTGAATCGCGACCAACACCACTTGTCGGTAATTGGCGAGCGTGGCCGCGTAGCCCGCTTGAGCAAAGCGATAGTTTGCGCTTGTACGCCCCGAGTCAAAGATCGTTTGCGTCGCCGTTAAGCCAATCGACCAAAGCAGCGACGGTAAATTTAGTAAAGTCGCGATATTGTTTGAGTCGCCTCCGATAAAACCTGGCGCGACGAGTAAGGATGGAAAAAACGCAGCCTTAGCAACGCCTATTTGTGCATTGGCCGCAGCCATTGCGCGCTCTGCGGCGGCGACATCGGGCCGGCGCTCAAGCAGAGCTGAAGGCACGTTGACCGGAAACGCCGGTAAGGTCTGTGGCAAACGTCCAGCGGGTAACTTAAAGCTAGCCGCCGGCGTCGCCGTAAGGGTCGCCAAGAGGTTCTCTTGCAGATTACGAAGATTGTTCAATAACTCTAGCTGAGCGCCGCTGGATTGCACCAAGGCCTTTTGCTGAGAAAGTTCGGTTTGGCCGGCAGCGCCCAAGTCGTAGCGCTTTTGAATCAGCCCGAGCAGCTTTTCTTGCAACCCAACGATCATCGTCAGTACGCGAATTTCTTCATCATATTGACGAAGCAAAATATAAGACGATGCCACCTGAGCCGTTAATAACAGGCGCACGTTCTCGGTGTCTGCAGCAGCTTGGTCTGCGGTATTGCGTGAGGCTTCGACGTCGCGCCTGACCTTGCCCAGCCAATCAATTTCGTAGGTCATCAGCGCAATCGGCCTAAAGTCGTTTTGCACCGTCTGAATGTTGACGCTATCGTAGGTCGTGGTGGGTCGGTTCGCAGACGTTAAGGTACGCGAGCCAGTCGCCGAGATAGACACGGTTGGAAAGAGCGCAGCGCCGCGCGCTTCGCTTTGAGCGATTGCCTGATCAAGCCTGGCCAGCGATGCCTTTAGGGTATTGTTGTTTTCAAGGCAACGTTCAATCAGTTGACTCAGGGTACTGTCTTCAAAGCGCGTCCACCATTTGTCTTTGGGTTGACCATCAGAGGGTTCGGCAATTTTCCATAAAGACGCGTCTGCTCCGGGTAGTGTCTTCCAGTTGGCCGGCACATTCAGCTCTGGGCGCGCGTAATCGGGCCCGATCGGCGAGCAGCCGGCGCAGGCTAAGGCAATCAAACAAAGAGAGAACGAGCGTTTCATGGGCGCTTAGGCGGGGTTTCGATTTTGACGACCTGGCCATCCGTAATCGAATCGAGTGGGTTCAAGACAATGTCTTCATCAGCCGTCAGCCCTGAGCGAACCTCTACTTGCAAGCCATAATCGATACCGAGTGAAACCTTCTTCTTCAAAATCTTATTGTCTTTGACGGTGGCCACAAACGGGCCGCCCGCACCAAAAATCAAGGCATTTGTCGGAATAATTAACTGGTTACCCATCGCGATATTCAACGTCGCTTCGATGTAGGCGCCAGGCATCAGCACACGCCCTTCGTTTGGGACTTCGATGTCCACTTGTAGCGAGCGAGTCGCCGTATCAATTGCGCCTGCGGTGCGCGCAATACGTCCTTTGACTGGCTTGTCGGGTGCACTATTTTGACGGATTAATACTTCGTCACCGACTTTGATCTGCCCAACGCGATCTTGGGGTAAGTACACATAGACGTGCAGTTTGTCGACATTGACCATGGTAAACATGGATTGAGCCGTGCCGACATTCCCGGCATTTACCAAATCGCCCATGTTGACGTTACGACGGGTGACCGTGCCATCAAACGGGGCGACCACCGTACCAAAACTTTGCAGATCGCGTAGGCGTTTTAAGACCGCTTCTGTTTGCCTGAAAAGTGCGGTTTTTTCATCAAGTTCTTGTTGCGATACAGCGTCTTCTGCACGCAGTCGCTTCCAACGCTCGAAAGCCGTTTTAGCCAATTGAAAATTTGCGGTCGCTTCTTCAACCTGCTTATTGACTTCGGGGATATCCAAAATCGCGAGCGTTTCGCCCTTTTTGGCTGTGTCACCGATATCTTTTAGCCACTGTTTGGCGTAGCCATTTACGCGTGAGTAAATTTGGGCTTCATGGATCCCAAGCAAGGTGCCCGGTAGTACGAGCCTGCTGTTTGGGCTGTTTGCGGCGGGCGGTGCTGGTTTGGTGACCAGCACATGCATAAGTGTGTTTTGTTCTGCTCGTTGGGCAAGCACGTCGCCGTAAGACCAGCGGGTAAATAAGGACTTGGCCAACCCAAAGCCCAGCAGCAACAAGAGAACGAGCACAAAAATTTTGGTCCTCTTCACCACTCGGGCGCGGCTCAGATCGTGATCGGGACCGTGTTTATGAAACTCGGGCAAGCCCTGATGTGCGTGGCGCTCTTCTGTCATGTGAGTGCTCTTCGTTGGTCGTTGCGTAGCGCCAGCATTCGATGAAAGGACGCAAAAAGAACCGGCACAAAAAACAAGGTTGAAATGGTCGCGAACAGTAAGCCGCCGATCACCGCGCGGCCCAACGGTGCATTCTGTTCTGAGCCTTCGCCAATACCAATGGCAATCGGTACCATCCCAAGAATCATCGCTAAAGCCGTCATCAACACAGGCCGCAAACGTGTTGCGCCTGCCTCAAGTGCAGCAGATAAGGCGGGCAAACCATCGGCCAAGCGCTGGCGCGCAAACGAGATCACTAGCACGCTATTGGCCGTTGCAACCCCCATTGTCATAATGGCACCCGTGAGCGCCGGTACGCTTAGATTGGTGGCGGTCAAAATCAGCATCCAAGCAATACCGGCTAGTGCGGCAATCAGGGCGGCCACGACGATGAACGGATCTAACCAAGATTGAAAGTTCACCACAATCAGCAGGTAGACCAACACGATCGCTGCTAACAAACCAATCGCAAGGCCCGTGTACGAATTCTTCATGGTCTCGACTTGACCCCGCATCACCATCTTGCTGCCACGCGGTAGCTCGGCTTGCGCCGCATCCATGATCTTTTGAATTTCGCTGGCGACGCCGGCCAGATCGCGTCCACGTACGTTGGCGTAGATATTGATGGAGGGTTGGATGTTGTAGCGCGTCACAATCGCGAATTCCGCCGTCGGCGATACCGTCACCAAGTTACCTAGCAATTGAGTGCCGCGCCCGCTCGCCGCATTGGCGGCAGCTGATACGTTTGAGGCTGCGGCATTTGAAGGGCCAACCGGCAGCCGCAACAAGTCATCAAGCGATTCAATTCTTGACTGCGGAGCCTGAACCTGAATGGAGTAATTAATATTATTATTAGGATTGAGCCAGAATGAAGGCGCGGTTTGGGCACTGCCCGAAAGAGGCAACAGAACGTTTTGCGCCAGATCCGCGGGGGTTAAATTCAGGCCTTGCATACGGGTTCGATCCATCTTGAGCGCGATTGCGGGCTTATCAAGTCGTTGGTGTACGTGCACATCAGCCGCGCCTTTCACTCCTGCAATTTTGGTGACCAGTTTGCTGGCCAGTTGCTGATTGGCTGCGTAATTTGCGCCAACAATCTGCACATCAATTGCCGCCGGGATCCCGAAGTTTAAAATCTGCGTGACGAGGTCAGCGGGTTGATAAAAGAACTCAACATCCGGAAAATTTTTGCGCAACTCTGGCAAAAGGGCTTCCATATAATATTCGCTTGGTCGGTGACCCCGCTTAAGCGTGATCATGATGTCTGCATCAAAGGCACCGATCGTGCCTGAGCTGCTGTAAGACAGATTGATGCCGCTGTTGGGCAGGCCGACGTTATCTAAGATACTTGCCAGATCCTTTTCTGGAATCACTCTGCGAATGACTGTCTGCACTTCGTCAGCAATGATCGCCGTGCGCTCGACGCGCGTGCCGCTTGGTGCGCGCATATGAAGCTTGATTTCGCCCGTGTCGACAAGCGGAAACAAATCACGCCCGAGCAACGCAAAGATGCCGCACGACGCCACACAAAAGAACAGAAAACCAAAGATGAACTGTTTGCGGTGGGTCAGTAAGTGGCTCAGTAACAGCACATAGGCCGTGCGAAACTTTTCGAAGCGAACATTAAACCGAACATGGACAGCGTAAATGACCCGATCGATACGCCCCTGATTGGTCATGTTGCCCATCAACAGATACGCCATGGTCGGGACTAGCGTGCGCGACAAAATATATGAGGCGAGCATGGCAAAGATCACGGCCTCAGCAAGCGGGACAAAGAGGTATTTTGCGACGCCGCCCAAAAAGAACATCGGTACAAACACAATACAAATACAGAGTGTCGAAACAAACGCTGGTACGGCGATTTCGCCTGCGCCTTCCATAATTGATTCGTACAGCCCTTTGCCCATGTGCATGTGTCGTTCGATGTTCTCAAGCGTGACCGTGGCATCATCGACCAAAATCCCGACTGCAAGCGCCAAGCCACCGAGCGTCATAATATTGATCGTTTCACCAAGCAGATGCAGTACAATTAACGAGCTGAAAATCGAAAGCGGAATCGAAACGGCAATGATGAGGGTGCTGCGCCAATTGCCTAAAAACAGCAGCAACATCAGTGCTGTCAGCGCTCCAGCGATGAGCGCCTCGTGAACGACGGCAGTAATCGCTTCTTTTACAAAAATCGACTGGTCGGCCAGGAGTTTGACCTCGATCCCATCGGGTAGCAAAGGTAATAACGAGGGTAGTTTTGCTTTTAACGCGTTGACAACATCAAGCGTTGAGGCTCCGCCATTTTTGAGTGCTGTGAGGAGCAGGCCCCGCTGACCGTCTTGCCGAACAATATTAATTTGAGGTGAGAAGCCATCGCGTACGTGTGCAACCTCGCGCAAAAAAGTGGTGGCACCGCTGACGGTTCGCACCGGGATATTGTTGAGTTCGGCAATGCTTGGAGGAGACGAGTTCAGCGTCACATTAAATTCAGTATCGCCAATTTTTGTTGTGCCAGCTGGTAGCGTCAGGTTTTGCGTGGTGATGGCGTTGATGATGTCTGACGAGGTCATTCCCTTCGCGAGCAAGGCTTGTGGGTCGATATCCACCGACACGGCGCGTACCTTGCCGCCATACGGAAACGGCATGGCAATACCCGGAATCGTAATCAGTTGTGGTCGCAGAATATTGATAGCTGCATCGAATAATTCTTTTTCAGCCATCACAGTACTAGACATACCGAGTTGAATCACAGGGACCGACGAGGCCGTATATTTAATGATGAGAGGGGGGGTGATGCCCGGCGGCATTTGTCGCAGAACAGATTGCGACACGGCAACCACTTGCGAGAGCGCAGATTGGATATTGACGTTTGGCTGAAAAAAGATCTTAATAATTGCTATGCCGCCCAAGGACTGCGATTCGATATGCTCGATGTCACTGACAGTAGTGGTGAGTATTCTCTCGTGCGATTGTGTGATGCGATTGCCCATTTGCTGGGCGGACAAACCGTTGTAGTTCCAGATCACACTTATGACGGGGATATTGATCTCGGGCAAGACGTCGACTGGGGTGCGCATCACTGCGAGTGGCGTTGTGATCAGGATGAGAATCGCCATCACGATAAACGTGTAGGGTTTCTCTAGCGCTGTTCTAACTATCCACATCCTGAACGACCTAAGCTAAGCTTTTTAAAGATAAAAATTCACTAGGCAAGACGACTCTCGACCGAGCGAAAAATAGGTATTTTCCACTGGTCCGTGAAGTGTCGGAGTATAGAGGAAGCACGCCCCAGCAGATAGTTGTATTAGTGACCGGTGCAGGGGCAAAGACGTTTAAAGTTGTTACGGCCGAGACCGTCGTGTGTCGCTGGTTTCATACCTATCAGCTAGACGCGCTAGAATTAAAGCAATATTTAGTATACGCGGCTTTTGGCAAGGTTACCGGTTAGATAAGGCCTCTGGCCCGATGCAGTCAAATTTGCGACCCTGTGCATCGGCTTAGTCTCGTCGATCTAACAGACGCTTCACCTTCGAACTCTGTGAGGTCAGGGTGTATTGGTCAAGATCGCCTTTTTTAACTGGCGTGATCTGAACCTTAAGACTGAGCACCTCTTTCATTCGTCGTTCAAGGTCTTCGCGCAAGCTTGCTAAGTCTGCGGTTGGGTCAATAACCTCAACCCAGACATCCATATGATCGGTTAACGCCTCGCCAACTCGATCGACAAAGCAAAAGTACTCACCATTCAATCGCTTATCCTCGAGGACTGCGGCGCCCACGGCCTCAGGAAACACATTGACTCCGCGCAACTTCACCATGTTGTCGTTACGACCAAAAATACGCTTTAGCCGTCGCGAGGTATTGCCACAGGGGCAGGCGGTGGTGTGAAAGGCCGAAATATCATTGACATTAAAACGAATCTGCGGCGCGCCATATTTGTAAAGGGTCGTGATGTACGTGGTGCCTTTTTCGCCGTCTGGCAAAATTTTTCCGGTGTCTGGGTCTGCCATCTCTAAGATGAAGGCGTCTTCCATCACATGCATGCCCGTTTGATGTTCGCACTCAGCTGCAAGCATGCCGCTTTCGTGCGTGCCATACATATCGAAGGCCTTGGCGCCCCAAAGGTCTTCGAGCAGTTCGCGATTCTCCATCCCTAAGTGGGTGCCTAGCAAACGAACCCCTAAAGATTTTGGGTCGATGCCTAATTCGTCGCGCGCCACAATTGCCATGTGCCGCAAGTACGCCGGAAATCCCAAAATAACTTTGATGCCCCACGCTTTGATGATCTCAATCTGGCGGCGGGTAGGTGTGTTGGCGCCGCTACCCGTCATGACGGGAACCGCACCGGTATAACGCCAGAGGGCTTCGCGCGGCGCCATGCCCCCGTTGCCCAGCCCAAGCGATAGGGTCACGAGCACCATGTCGCCGGGCTTAATCCCGTGCATCGCCATGCGGCGTCCACCCAAAATCGCCATGGTCTCGCGGTCTTGAGGCGAGTACAGCATCGGGCGCGGCAAGCCAGTCGTGCCACCACTGGTTTGCAACACCAAGGGCATATGTTTGCCACTTTCAGGTGAGATCCCCATGAAGTCGCCGAAAGGCGGATTGCGCTCAATACTTTTGCGGATATCGTTGACGTCATAGACTGGGATCTTGGTGAGATCATCAAGCGTACGAATGTCGGTGGGCATTAAGCCGTGCTCAGTCCAGTGCCGCTTAAAGAACTCGATCTCCCAACCGCGTGCAACAGTTTTTAAAAAGCGTTGCTCTTGCAGCGCACGCATTTCGTCACGCGATAACTTTGCTGTCGTGTGAAAGTAGGTTGGCGGCGGCGGATAGTCGCGCCACAGTTGCTCAAAATCAAGCGAGCGAAAGTACCACGGCACGAAGTCAGGTGAGTCAGGCGAATTGGTAATGTCTTGGTTGTTTGAGTTCATTTTTTTAGTTTTACACAAATGGTATTTAGTTTGACGGCAGGCCCGGCTGGCTGGTGTATCTAAATACTGACGGACAAGAAAACTCACGAGTGCAACGAGTCAACGAGGGTCACACTAATTTTCAAATCAGGCTGCCAAGTCGGCCACCATCAACGTGTTGCACGGTGCCTGTCATATAAGCCCCCCAAGGCGAACATAAAAACGCCACCAGTCCCGCGATTTCGTTTGGCTCACCCACTCGTCCCATTGGGATGAGTTTGGTAATCTGGGCGAGTTGTTCTTGTTCAAGTTGACCGGGTGTGCCGTTGCCAAACACGGTGGCCAACCGCCCGGTTGCGATGCGCCCAGGGCAGATGGTGTTGATGGTGATGCCTTGATTGGCGAGTTCAAGCGACAGCGTCTTTGCATAACCCAATACCCCCGCCCAAGTTGCCACTGAGAGCCCAAAGCGTGCGATTGGTTGAATCGCCGATAGCGCAGTAATGTTGACGATACGACCCCAGCCTTGTTGTTTCATCGAGGGCAGGGCGCCGCGACACAGTCGCACCACGCTCATGAGGTTTTGTTCAATCGCTTTTTGCCAGGCAACGTCATCAAAACTCTCAAGCTCACCCAAAGGCGGCGCCCCATCGTTATTGATCAACATATCGATGCGCTCGAATTCGCCTAAGGCCTGAGAAATAATTCTTTCGCAATCAGCGCTCTTGCGGATGTCGGCCGGTATCGCAAACGTCTTGGCGCCGGTTTCGGCTGTGATCCTTGCGCAGGCCTCGTTCAGGGGTTCTTCTTTGCGTGCCACCATGGCAACACTCGCTCCTTCTGAGGCCAGAAGGTGTGCGATAGCGTAGCCGATCCCTTGGCTTGCGCCGCCGACTAAAGCAATTTTTCCGGTCAGTGACAAATTCATTACTTAGCCTCGGTGATGCCAAACAGACGCTCAGCATTGCGATGAAACACGCGTTCAAGAATGTCGTCGGTATAGCCCAGGTCTTTCCAGTCTTGCACCAGACGCTCGTAGCGAAACAGCGGGTAATCAGCGCCAAACATCACGCGATCTTTTAAGCGTGACCGAATCTCTTTTTTAAACGGATCGGTAAAGTATTTAGGTGACCAGCCGTGCACTTCGCTCCAGACATTAGGCTTGTGGATCATGATCGAAATCATGTCATCTTGCCAGGGCCACGCAGGTCGTCCACTAACGATTTGTAAATCTGGAAAATCAATCGCCAACTCATCGATATAACGCGGGTGGCAGAGGTCAAGCTTGATGCCTGCCCCACCCCGTAAGCCTGCGCCGGCGCCCGTATGTCCCACCAAAACCAGCGCAGGGCGGTTGTGCGCTTGCAAAACTTCGTATATAGGGTGATAGATCGGATCGCTGGCGGAAAAGCCCGTGCCGGAGCCTGAGACGCAAAAACCCACAAAGCCTTTGCTCAGCTTGATGCAGCGCTCGAGCTCATCAACAGCGGCTTGACCTAAACGTGGATCCATCTGCAGCCAATTGCCAAAAATACAATCCGAAAACTTTGCCTGAGTCTCGATGGCGTAGTCGTGCAGAGGCTTGACCTCTTCAATCGATAGATTCTTGGTAAAGCCAAAATCCAAGATAGTCTTGACCTGATTGGCGCGCAGGTAGGCTGCCATTTGTTCTTCAGTGTCGTACGTTGGGGTTGAGTTCCAGGTGCTTTTTTGTTGTGCCAGTGCGTCAGCCGAACGTAGTACGTAGCCACGCTCTGTGCCCCAGTGTGAATGCAAGTCAACGATCCGCATAGTGTCTCCTAATCGCCTACGATAGTAGAAACTTGCTTGGGTGCTGTCAACGCAGGTATGCCACTAGTCGATTGTCTGAAGACAGATGGCAACGAACCTTGTTAAGCTTGTGCTCGATCTAATCATTTTCATGCAGAGCAAACTCTTGAAAAATCAAAAATTACTGACGTTTGTGCAAGACCTGAGCGGGTTGCTCGCGCGCGAGCGGGCTGAACCAGAACTCTTGAAACAGGGGTCTGCCTTGTTGGCGACGCTGGTTGTGCAAGACGATTGGTTGCCAGAACAATTTACTGTGCCTCACCCCGAGTTTTATCGTCAGTATTTGTTATACGCAGATCCGCTTGAGCGGTTTTCAGTGGTGAGCTTCGTGTGGGGTGCTGGGCAGAAGACCCCTGTACACGACCATATGACTTGGGGCCTGATTGGGATGTTGCGCGGTCAAGAGATCGATACGCACTATTTTAAGCAAGCCGATGGCAGTTATCTGCGAGGCGAGAGTCATGTGCTGAAGCCGGGCAGCGTGTGCAGCGTATCACCTGCTACGCATGACGTGCACGAGGTTGCTAATTTTCATGCAGACCAGACCTCGATCAGTATCCATGTCTACGGCGGCAATATCGGCCGTATCAGTCGGCATGTGTTTGACCCGGTCACAGGTGCAGAAAAAACCTTTATCTCTGGCTACAACAGTGATGTTGTCCCTAATCTCTGGAATTGATCATCGTGTTTAAACCTAGTCCGACCGATGCTGTGCAGGTGTGCGAATACCAAGATGTTCGTAGCGCCTTGCTTGAAAAACGTGAGATCGCATTTTTAGATGTGCGCGAAGAAGACCCGCACGCGCAGGCGCACCCCTTGTTTGCGGCAAATCTCTCCTTGTCGCGTCTTGAGCTAGATGCCTACTCGAAGTTGCCGCGTCGCGATGTGCAGATTGTAACGCTTGATGAAGGCGATGTCGATTTATTAGAGTCTGATGCCATGTTGGCCGCGCGCCGTTTGGTTGCTCTGGGTTTTACCCGAGTCGCTGTGTTTGCTGGTGGAGTGTGCGCCTGGCAAGCGGCCGGTGGTGAGTTGTTTCGCGATGTGAATGTGCCAAGTAAATCTTTTGGCGAGTTGGTTGAGGCCAAGAGACATACCCCTTCACTCTCGGCGCCAGAGGTGAAGGCCTTGATCGATCAACAAGCCGACGTTGTGATTGTTGATGCGCGTCGTTACGACGAGTACAACACGATGAGTATTCCCACCGCGACCAGTTGCCCGGGGGCAGAGTTAGTGTTGCGTATTGCCGAATTAGCGCCACGACCCGAAACCCAGGTCATCGTTAACTGCGCGGGCCGCACGCGTAGCATCATCGGTACCCAGTCTTTAATTAATGCTGGCATCCCTAATAAAGTGTCGGCCTTGCGCAATGGCACGATTGGCTGGACGCTCGCCGGCCAAGTACTAGACAAAGGCGAGACGCGAAAATTTAAAGACGTCTCTGAGCAAACGAGACTGACTGCAGCGGCACGTTCTCGCAGTGTGGCAGAGCGTGCGGGCGTAAAGCGTACAACTTGGGCAGAGGCACAAATCTGGCAAGTGCAAGTAGAGCGTACGACGTATTTTTTTGACGCTCGTACGCCCGAAGAATTTGCTGCGGGCCACATCGCGGGGTTTCGGTCAACGCCTGGCGGGCAGTTGGTGCAAGAAACAGAAATGGTTGCACCGGTGCGCGGGGCGCGCATCGTTTTAGTAGATACAGATGGCGTACGCGCCAATATGACCGCCTCGTGGCTGGCTCAGATGGCGTGGGACGTCCATGTCTTGACCGAGTTGCCAGTAGGAGTCTTTTCTGAGACGGGTCCTTGGGTTGCTGAGTGCGCAAAGCTGCCGATTGTTCCGACGATTGCAGTGGCAGAGTTAGCAGCTGCTTTAGCGGAGGATGTCGCGCCTGATGCAGTGCCTGATGTAGCGGCCAAAAAAATGGTCGTGATTGATTTGAGCAAGTACGCTCAGTATGTGCAAGCTCATCTACCAGGCGCGCAGTATGTGTTGCGCTCGCAGTTCAGGCAAGCGCTAAGCCAACTGCCTCAGGCTTCGGCCTACGTCTTGGTATGTCCGGACGGTTTGCTCTCGGGGTATGCGCACGCTGAGATTGCCGCTATGTTAAGCGCGTCCGTGTCGGTGCTGGCAGGAGGTATGCAAGCCTGGAAAGCCGCCGGACTGGCAGTTGAAAAAGGCGCTACCGCGTTACTGTCAGGACCGATCGATCGCTACAAACGGCCCTATGAAGGGACCGATGCGCCGCGCGAGGCGATGCAGGCCTACCTAGATTGGGAGTTCGGCTTAGTCGCGCAACTAGGCGTTGATGGCACCCACCACTTTGAGGTGGCGTGAGGCCACGCTTACGTCGTGGAAAGCACTACTTTCAACTGATCGAGAAATAGACGCTCGCCATGGCGAACTTTTTGTTGCCAGTCTTGACCCGAGTCTTCGTTGGTGTGGTCTGTCACATATTTAAACGAACGCCACGCAATGTTGTAGTCGTGGGCAATCGCAGCAATTGCAAAAAGTTCCATGTCAACCACATCAACATTGTTTGCCTCAAACCAAGGGTCTTTCGCCATCACAAAGCTGTCGCCGGTGCCACAGGTGTACTGCCCCGAGCCTGAAAGATATTCATAAGGGCGTGTGCAAAAGGGCACTTGACCACGCGGCGCCAAGGGCTCGGCAATCATGTCGCGTTGCACCACGCGCTGAATTTCGATGAGCCCACTGGCGTGTGGCGCAACAGCACCGACCGTACCAAAATTGAAAATGCGTCGTGGTCGGCTGTTCTCAATGGCCTTGAACGTTGTCATGGCAGCATTGAGTTTGCCGATGCCAGAGTAATAAATCTGCACCCCGTTAGGTAGCAGACTGGCATCTAACTCGCTCGCGAGCGCCGTAATGATGATGGTATCGGTGGTCATGTGATTCACCATAAATCAGTTATTCCACATCATATGCTGCCTTAGCTTACGCCTCTTTAGGCCACAAGATCATTTGCGTGCAGCGAAACAAAGCAATTTTTTTGCCGGTTGCTTGGTCGCTGACAACTGCATCCCAAACTTGAGTGTTGCCGCCCAGATGTTGCGCTGTTGCGGTACATAAAATGACTTCGCCCTCGCCGCGCACAGTGCCTAAGTGATTGCTTTTGAGCTCAATGGTGGTGAACGAAAGCGCACCCTTAGGTAAGTGCGCCATGGTCGCGTACCCACAGGTGGTATCGGCTAAGGCAATCACGCTCGCGGCGTGCAAGTAGCTATTGGGTGCGAAATGGACCTTACGCAAAACCATGCGGCTTTTCAAGGTGTTTTCTGAGACTTCAAGCGCTTCAACACCCATCAGCCCAGGCAAATTTTCACCACTGCGCTTGTTAAGTTCAGGTACGGTCATTTCTGGGCGAAGCTTAGACATCGTGAGAATCTCTTGTAAAAAGTGAAAAAAAACGTGTACTTTGTGGAACTGAGCGTGCTGCATGACTTTTTTGATCGAATGCGCAGCCAAACCATGATTATGCATGACCTTGCCTAGGAACAAAAAATGATGTCTTCGTCGAATAAAAAGATACCTACCCCGAGCTTGATGGCGAACGACCGCCTGGTGCAAGGCTTTTCAAGTCATCGACTCGCCCATTTAACGACCGTCATGCAGGCACAGGTCGAGGCAGGCATGTTTCCTGGTGCCGTGACGGCGATTTTGCATCGCAACCAGTTGGTGCATTTTGAGGCGCATGGGTATTTGGATGCTGCCCGTAGCCAACCGATGACAAAGGATGCGTTGTTTCGGTTAGCGTCGATGACGAAACCTTTAGTCACGACCGTGGCGATGATGATGGTCGAACGAGGCGTGTTTAGTCTTCAAGATCCAATCACTCGGTGGCTACCTGAGCTCAAGGACTTAGTCGTTGAAACTCCTGCGGGCGATGTGCCATTGGTACGCCCGATTTGGGTGCAGGATTTGATGCGCCATACTTCGGGTTTTGTGTATGCGGGGACGGCGCAATCGCCACGCATCAAAGCCTTGTACGAGCAATTCAACATTGAATCGCGTGTCGATGACATCAGCGCTGACGAGATGCTGCGCAACTTAGGCAAAATCCCCTTGGCGAACCAACCAGGCACGTTTTGGGAGTATTCGATTTCGGTTGATGTCTTGGGGCTCTTGCTTGAGCGGGTATTGGGCCAGCCACTAGATACTATCGTCGCGCAAGCACTGCTTGAGCCGCTTGGCATGAAAGATACGCGGTGGTGGGTGACGCTTGAGCAAGAAAAAAAGCTGGCACAAACGCTTGATGATGACCCCTTAAAGGTTGGTATGCTCAAGTCATATCGGCAGCATTATGATCCGACGGGAAAAAGTTACTTCAAAGGTGGTGGCGGCTTAATCGGTTCAACCGCCGATTATTTGCGTTACCTGCAAATGATGATTAACAAAGGCGAGTTTGAGGGTAAGCGTTATTTGTCTCGCAAGTCGGTTGACCTGATGCTCTCGCAACATACAGTCGGGATGGCAGGGACAACCATCGCGAATACCGGTCCTGGTTATGGGTTTGGCTTGGGTTTTGCCATCAGACAAGGCCAGGGCATGTGCTGGGTGCCTGGTTCGACCAATGACGCGATGTGGGCCGGCGTGTGGGGCACAAGTTTTTGGCTCGACCCAACCGAACAACTTGCTGCGGTGATCATGGCGCAAGGGCCGACGCACAAAACGCATACGCGCATGCTCTTTAAAAATTTGGTCTACGGGGCGCTGGTTGAATAACATCTCAGTTGCCACATCACAGCAAGACACTGCTGCGCGTCTTGACCCGACACGCTTGCGACAGATCGCGGCACAGGTGTATGAAAGTATCGGCGTGCCAGCCCAAGATGCACAGCTGGCCGCCGACACGCTCGTGCAGGCGGATCTGTGGGGGCATCAGTCGCACGGGTTATTGCGTTTAGGTTGGTACTACGCGCGACTGAAGTCTGGGGCCATGAAGGCTGTGACGCAAACCTCGTTAGCGGTCGACGCGGGTGCAATTTGTGTGATGGATGGTCATGACGGCATTGGGCAAGTGATTACCCGCCAAGCGGTCGACCAGGCTGTTACGCGCGCCAAGTTGCACGGCGTTGGTGTGGTGTCGATTCGCAACTCAAACCATTTTGGTACCTGTATGTATTACACGCGGATCGCAGCCGAGCAAGGTTGCGTGATGCTGTTGATGAGTAATGCGGGGCCAAACATGGCACCTTGGGGCGGACTCAAAAAGAAAATTGGCACGAACCCTTGGTCGATTGCAGTGCCGGGTGGTGCGTATGGCCCGATCGTGATGGACATGGCGAATTCAGGGGTCGCGCGCGGCAAAATCTATCTTGCCAACAATCGCAATGAAGAGATTCCGTCGCACTGGGCGGTTGACTCGGCAGGGCGCCCAACCACTGATCCGAAAGCGGCCATTGAAGGATTTATCTTACCGATGGCGGGGCACAAAGGTTACGTGATGGGGGTCATGATCGATATCCTGTCGGGTGTCTTGTCGGGTAGCCAGTTTCTTGACCGCGTGCACGGTCCCTACGATCCCGTGAACCGAAGTGGTGCAGGGCATTTGATGGTGGCGCTGAATGTGGCCGCGTTTCAACCGTTGACTGAGTTTCA
>CANKOW010000045.1 GCA_947484295.1 Alcaligenaceae bacterium
TGCGAACGCCACGGTTTTGGTGCATTATTTTTGGTTATTTTTGCGCACTCTTTGCGTGGTACGCGGTGCAAGTGCACCAAACAAAATATCTTGTAGAAATTGGCTTTAGCCCAGCCACGTCAGCCTGGGCGCTGGCACTGGTGAGTGGCGTCGGTATGTTTGGGCAGATCGGCATGGGGGCACTCTCTGATCGGATTGGTCGAGAGTGGGCGTGGGGTGCCAGTTGCTTGGGTTCGGCGATCTCGTGCGCGGCCCTGCTTGCTCTTGAAGGTACGCCCACGTTGTGGTTGTTGTACGTGATGGTGCTATCACAGGGCATGTTGGGCTATGGCATGACGTCGCTGATGGGGCCCATTGTGATGGAAATATTTCAAGGAAAATCCTTCGGCTCAATCTTCGGCGTGGTGACGATCGCAGTGATGGCCGGAGGTGCCGTGGGGCCGTGGGTCACAGGCGTGATTTACGATGAGACGGGCAGTTACCGCGTTGCCTTTGCGCTCTCGCTAGCGTGTTGTTTGCTAGCGAGTATTGCGATCTGGATCGCCGCACCGCGCAAGGTGCGTTTGGTGCAAGGACGGGTTAAGCGGTGAAGTCACTCAGTGGGGGGTGCCTATGAAACTCTAACTCATAAGCCGTCAAGCTTTACCTTCACAGTTTTTCCGCCTTGGCGGGATTTCACAAGATTGATTAACGAAACGTCATCGAGTTTTTCTAGCAAAGTTTCGTATGCCTTCGCAGAAAGCAGATCAGCAGTTGGTTGTTTGCGATTTAACTTAAGTGTGACAGAAGATTTCATGTTTGTAAGGACGCAATGATGGCTTATCGAGTGCCTGATAAGCGCCGCTAGCTATCAGCACAAAATGCCAAAACATTGGGTTTGAATTTTGGGCTTGGGAATCATCTCTTTAATAATCTTGCCGTCTTTCATATAGATAAAAGGTGCGCCAGTTTCTTGTGACACTTTTCGGCCCGCTTTTCGTGCTCGCTTTAACGCTCGAATGATGGCTAGCAAGTCTTCTGGATATTTTTGGGGTTGTTTAGCCATCGTTGATACAGTGTTACTTTTTGCTGGAGTCGGGCTGCTCCGCAGATTTGATTCATTCAGGCAACTGCAATAAGACCGAGGTAGTCCGTCAGCCAGTGCCCCTTCAAACGAGAATCGCTTCTTGCAAAACCTGCTGCCGAAATTTAATTGGCAGATCTTGCGGCGTGAGTAAATGAACGGGTACGCTCAGTAACTCTTCTAATTCGACCTGCAGGCCGCCAAGATCGAATAAGGTCGCGCCTGGTAAGGCGTCAACAAGAATGGCAATGTCGCTACCGTCCTGATCTAGGCCATGCAAAACGGAACCAAATACGCGTGGGTTGGTCGCGCGATAGCGGCCCGTTGCCTCACGGATAGCGGTACGTTTCAACTCAAGAGCGACAGAAGGTTTCATATTGTTCAGCGGGTTACTTTGCTTCTCGTTCGTCTTAACCGGCGTAGCGTTTTGAGTTACCGTCGGTTCTAAAAATCAATGGAAATTCTTTTGACGTATCAGCGCTCGCTGAGGCTGCTGCTTCACTAATCGCAAGCTTGACGACATGGTGGTTGGGGGACTTGGCACAAACTGGATCTGTCGCGGCAGGATCGCCTGTCAACAGGAATGCTTGGCAGCGACAGCCACCAAAGTCTCTTTCTTTCTCTGAGCACGAACGACACGGCTCTTGCATCCAGCTGTCACCCCGAAAAAAATTAAAGGCTTGGCTTTCAACCCAGATTTCTTGGATGGAATGCTCCTTTACATTTGGGATCTGAAGGCCTGGCAACTCTCGAGCGTTATGGCAGGGGAGGGCTGCGCCATCTGGTGCGATATCTAAAAAGATCGAGCCCCAGCCATTCATGCAGGCTTTCGGACGCTCTTCAAAATAATCAGGCACGACAAAAAGGAGCTTGCACTGTTTACCAATTTTTTCGCGATAGGCATTGACCGTGGCTTCAGCGGCTACAAGTTGTTCGCGAGTGGGTAAAAGCTGTTGACGATTCTTCATCGCCCAGCCGTAATATTGTGTGTTCGCTAGCTCTAGGTACTCGGCGGATAGGTCAAGCGCCATATCGATAATCTTATCGATATGCGGAATATTATGACGATGCAGTACGACATTCATCACCATCGGATAGTCGTACTTTTTAATTAAAGCCGCGACTTTTTTCTTGAGCTCGAATGTTTTCGTGCTGCTCAGAAAATCGTTCATCTCTTGTGTGGAGTCTTGGAAGGAAAGCTGAATGTGATCGAGTCCGGCTTGCTTCAGTGAGGCGATTCTTTTCTCGTTTAGTCCAACGCCAGAGGTGATGAGGTTGGTATAGAACCCAAGCCGTCTAGCCTCTGCGACCAAGATGTCGAGGTCATCGCGCAGTAATGGTTCGCCACCAGAAAATCCTATTTGTGCGGCGCCGAGCGCACGCGCTTCACGCATGACACGAATCCATGCGTCTGTATCAAGCTCATTTTTAATGCTGTCGTAGTTGACTGGGTTGTAACAAAACACGCAGTGCAGGGGGCAGCGATACGTCAGCTCGGCAAGCAACCAGAAGGGCGGATTGATAACAGGCTGAGTCATCGGCTGAGGGTGATCCTATTGGATCCAGTCTTTTTCAAAGGCTGCACGCAACATCCCTTCGACAGGGTCGCGTAAATCAGCCTCACCAAATGCCTGTTCAAGCTCGGCGATCAGTTGGGTAATTGTGTGCTCTCCGTCGCAGCGTTTCAGGATCTCGGCGGCGCTGAGATTGAGTTTGACCATGCCTTCAGGATAAAGCAATACATAAGCTTGTTGCACCTCTTCCCACTGCAGGCGAAAAAGTCTGTTGAGTCGGGGGCGCTCAGGAAGCTCAGCGGGTGTGGAGTCGCTCATACAGGATAGGCTTTTTCAATTCCATCAAGCATTGACCATAAAATATCAAGCTTGAATTGCAGAATGTCGAGTGCCCGCTCTTGTTGAGCGCGTGTCGTAAAGTGGTTCAGTGTGACCTCAAGACCATGATCGACATCACGCTGGGCTAACGGAATGCGCGAGCGGAAATAATGCAAACCTGCCGGCTCGATCCATGGGTAGTGGGTGGGCCATGTTGCCAGACGATCTTTATGAATTTGGGGCGCGAACATTTCTGTTAAAGAAGAACAGATTGCCTCTTGCCAGGGCTGCTGGCGTGCAAAATTGACATAGGCATCACAGGCAAATTTAACTGAGGGTTCGACCTCTTTAAGAGACCAAAGCGTTTCACGATCTAAACCAACCGCTAGTCCTAGTCGAGTCCACGCTTCGAGGCCGCCGCATTCGGTGTCAGTTTTGTAGTCACCAAAGCCGTCGTGATCCAAAATTCTGGAAATCCATCTGCGGCGCGTTTCACGATCCTGACAGTTGGACATCACAGCAGCGTCTTTGATTGGAATGATCCACTGATAGTAAAACCGATTCAGCACCCAACCGCGAATTTGTTCTTTCGAACATTCGCCGGCATTCATCTTGATATTAAAAGGGTGATGAATATGATAGCTCTGACCTTTTGCGCGGAGTTGGGCCTCGAACTCTTCACGCGTCCAAGCTGATTTTAATTCGGTCATGGTCAGATCTCTATGTGCATGCCATCAAAGGCGACCTCGATCCCGAGTGCTTTCAGTTGCAGCGCTTGCGGTGAGTCTTCGCGAAGGATGGGGTTGGTATTGTTAATGTGAATCAGAATACGTCGCTTGGTCGAATGAGGCGCGAGCGCTTCAATCATGCCACCCGGCCCAGACTGGGCCAAATGCCCCATGTCGATCGCGCGCTTGGAGGACAGGCCCATGCCAATCATTTCATCATCGGTCCAAAACGTACCATCGACCAGTAGTACATCGGCTTGCCGCATCGCTTGCTCGACTTGCGGCTCAATCACGCCAAGACCGGGTGCATAAAACGCTTTTTTTCCGCTCGTCATGTCTGTCATGAGTAGCCCGATATTGTCACCGGGATGAGGGTCATGACGGTGGGGCGAATAAGGAGGCGCTTTACTGGAAAGTGTGATTGGCTTGAAAGCAATGCCTGCTAATTCAGGAATACTGAAATTTTCTTGTTCAGGGCCAATGAGTCGCTGTTCGACCGTGCAGTAATGAGACAGGGTCTTGACCAGTGGCAGGCCTGTCGTGAGATCATCGAATACTTGCTGAGTGGCATAAATGGGCAAAGGCGAATTTCTTTCGCGCAGCATCATGAGACCCGTGACGTGATCGACTTGTGCGTCCATCAGCACGACCGCGGCAATGCCGCTATCACGCAGCTGTCTGGCTGGTTGCAACACAGGTGTTTGTTTAATTTGGGTCAGCACATCAGGCGACGCATTGATCAATGCCCAGTCGGGTGATCCGTTGCCGATGATGATAGAGGACTGGGTGCGCATCTGCGCGTTGATACTGCCTTGGCGCACACCTGAGCAATTCAGGCAGTTACAGTTCCACTGAGGAAATCCCCCGCCAGCCGCGGAGCCCAATACGCGTATTTGCATCACAACTCAAAAAATAAAGGCCGAGATATGACTCTCGGCCTTTTGACAAACGATTAGCGATTGGCGATGTACATTGTGATTTCAAAACCAAAACGCAAATCGATTGCTGATGGTGTTTCCCATTTCATAGCGGTCTCCTGGAGTGCAGTGGAAGTAAGGTATCGCAACGCCATTGATTGGCATTAATGACAAGTATATAGAATAAATCACATCTATCTAGCAACTTTTTGACTTGTTGACCACATGAAAACTAAGCTATTTGCCGAGATCCAGCCCGTGGCCCATGGGTGGCTAGCGGTCGGGGATGGGCACCAGTTGCACTGGCAAACTAGTGGTAATCCCGAAGGAATGCCTGCGGTGTGGTTGCACGGTGGCCCGGGAAGTTCGGCAAGCCCTTTGCATCGCCGATTTTTTGATCCCGCCCTTTTCTGGATCATTCAATATGATCAGCGGGGTTGCGGACGGAGTCTGCCACTTGGGGCGATCGACCACAATGAGACGTCATATTTACTTGCAGATATAGAATGCCTGCGCAAGCACCTGTCCATCGCGAAGTGGAGTGTGGTGGGGGGGTCTTGGGGCGGTGCTTTAGCGTTGCTCTACGCGCAGGCTCATCCTGACCGCGTCGACAGAATGCTGTGCCGCAGTCCGTTTTTATGTACCCAAGCTGAAATAGAAAACTTTATGGAACATCCGCCCGAAGGGTGTCGAGAGCCTTGGGAAGTGTTGCAATCTCTGGTGCTTAAACATCCTCAGCAGACCGTTCTTGAGTTTGGCTATCGCGTCTTTTGCCTGGAGAAGGATGTTCAACAGCAAGCCCAGCTTGCACAAGCATGGGCCACCTACGAGGCAGCAATGAACGTTTACCCCGCGCAAGCGCCTACGCTTGGCTTAGGCGGTCATGAGGCGCTCATCGCTCGCTACAGGGTGCAGAGTCATTACCTGTGGCACCGATGCTTTGTGGGTCAAAACATCTTGGCGCAGGCGCATAGGATGTCAGAGATTCCGCTTACGCTCGTGCATGGCGATACCGATGCGCTCTGTCCCTTTGAAAACAGTCTGAACATTCAACGCGTCGCAACGCAAGCAAACCTTATCCGTGTCGAAGGAGGCGGTCACGACCTGACAGACCAAGGCATGCTGAGTGCAACTTTTCAAGCACTGACATCTTGGCGCTAGTAATTACCCTAACGACTGTTATGGCGTTTAATTTTCACCTAAAAAGTGAAGGGGAAAGCAGTGAGCTCACTACCCAATTCTAGTAATATTATTGAGTACTTAACAGACAAGATAATCTTGTTCGAAAATCAAACATCACGGAGACGACTGTGAAAAATTACTTGCGCACGATTAGTGGCCTAGGCTTAGCCTTGGCATTCAGTATGTCTGCCCAAGCGCAGACTGCTGCACCCGCACCTGCAGCTGCACCGGCACCCCCACCTGCCTGGAAACAAGGCATGCCCGAGTCGATGGCAAAGTCTACTCTGGCGCCTTTGCCAGGCAAGCTGGTGGCGACCAAAGCCGCCGATGTGCCGATTGATAAAATCAAACTACCCCTTGGGTTTAAAGTTGAGGTTTGGGCTGACGGTATTCCCGGTGGTCGCGCCATCGCAGAAGGTGAGAACGGCAAGTATTATGTTGGCACACGCGCGCTTGGTCGTATCTACGAAGTGATGGATAATGGCAAAGAGCGCACCTCACGTGTGGTGGTAGACAAGCTCAATCAGCCTACAGCTGCATACAAAGACGGTTCGCTTTACGTAGTCGCTATTGACAAAGTCTTGCGTTTCGATGGCATTGATAAAAATCCAAACGCGATGCCTGTTGACTTGACTGCCAAGTTCAACTTTCCGCCTTTGCCTCATCACAACTGGAAGTACGTGGCGTTTGGGCCGGACGGCAAAATTTACGTGCCATTTGGTGCGCCTTGCAATATTTGCGTTGAGCCAACAAGCGAGTATTCACAAATTCGACGTTACAACGCAGATGGTTCCAATATGGAATTATTAGCAACAGGTGTGCGTAATACGGTTGGTTTTGACTGGCATCCCGTCACCAAAGAACTTTGGTTTAGCAACCACGGTCGCGATTGGATGGGTGATGACACTCCCAACGATACGATGAATCGTTTAAAACTGAAGGCCAACTACGGCTTCCCTTATTGCCATGAGGGCAAGATCGCCGACCCTGACGTCAAGAAAGCAGACGCTTGCGCTGGTGTTGAGCCGCCTGCCGCGTTGATGGGCCCCCACGCTGCCACGATGGGCGTCAAGTTTTATACGGGCGATATGTTCCCAGCCGAGTATAAAAACGTGCTGTTTAATGCGCGCAAAGGCTCTTGGAATCGCACACAAAAGATCGGCTTTGACGTCGTCACTGTGCGCACCGATGCGAACGGTAATAACGCAAAGGTTGAGCCCTTTATGACTGGCTTTATGAATCCTGCGGATCAGTCATGGTGGGGTCGTCCTGCCTACTTGCATCAGATGAAAGATGGTTCCCTGTTGGTGTCTGACGAGCAAAATGGCGTTATTTATCGCGTCACCTACAAGAAGTAATCTTCATGCAGTTGTTGTCTGTTGTCCGTCATGTTGTTTTGGTGGGGGCCGTCCTTACGGCGGTTCCTGCTGCGTACGCACAGATAGCCCCACAGCGCTTAGTGCTGTGCGCGGCTTGTCACGGTGCCGATGGAAATTCTCAGCTAAAAGGAATCCCCTTTTTAGCGGCACAACCAAAATTGTTTCTTGAAAATCAACTTGTCTTGATTCGCGAAGGTATGCGCGATATCCCTGCGATGAAGGGCTCGCTTGAGGGCGTGTCTGATACTGAAATCACAGCACTCGCCAAGTATTATGCGGATAAAACGCTAGCTCCTGTGCCTACAGACAAAGACGTAGAAGTCTTTGCGCGTGGCGGCAAGTTAGCGGAAGGTATGCGTTGCGGAATATGTCATCTACCAACCTATTTGGGTCGTGAGCAGATTCCTAGGCTGGCGGGTCAGAGAGAAGACTATTTGCTGCATAGCATGCAACAGTTTAAAAACAATCAAGCCGTTGGTCGCGATTCAAACATGGCGGCTTCGGTCTATGGTGTCTCAGATCAAGATCTGAAGGACATCTCATATTTTTTAGCTCGGCTTACGCCCTAGGCAACGGTTACGATAAGGCTCATCACAACAGCGCTTTGAGTGCGTTTATCGGCAAGTTTTACCCCAGCAAGACCGTTGTAACCATTCTGATGATAGGGGCCAGTAATTGACGAAAACCCTCAAGCTTAATCGGCTGCTGAGTATTGTTTGCGAGGCGAGAGTCACTGCCATCTCTACAGTCAGCCAACAAAAAGGTTGAAGGCATAAAAAGTTGCTATGCGAAGCCGATATGTATCGGTCAGCTCTGAGCTAGAAAAATCGACGTTGTGGTTGCGCGGCAAAATGACTTAGCAAAAATCGCTGGCGGGAGATCCCTCAGCGATTAGGGGCTAAGATCACGTTCTGCCGGTCGTCGGCATCAGCGCGCACTTCTATGGCTATTACGCGCTCTTGAGAAACGTTCATTGGCTGGTGCCAGACATTGGCTGGAATAAAGATGAAATCCCCAGCCTTGTTATCGACTGCAATTTCACCCTTCTCGCCAATCAGCGTTCTTGAATTTCCTTCAATGATATAAATGACGGTCTCTGTGTCCTTGTGCATGTGACGCAGCCCCTTCATACCCGGAGGGAGAATGATGCGGTTCATAGAGAGTTGCGTGGAGTCGGCGGATGCTTTGGTGATCCCTGGATAAATTTGAACCTGTTGGCGAGTAATAATCGGTGTGTTTGATCGAATGGTTGTGACACCACCGCTATTGGGTGCCACGATCTTCTCATTAGCGGCCAACGTAGCATCCTTCGGATCTGACGCATGTGCATAAGACGGGGCAGCTATCGCAAGGCCGATACTCAGAATGCAGACGTAACGCAACAAGGTGGTCTTTGAAATAGCCATGCTCATAATTTGATACTCCTTGTTTAAAGATAGATTACGTTCAGCGTGAAAGAATGATTTGGACAATAGTATTGTCGAGGGTATCGGTGCGGATTTCAACAAAAGTGAATGTGTCCGTCTTGCCCTGAGCGGGCATAAACGTAATACCTAGTCTCTGTGCTTGAGCGCCACCCTGTGAGCTGATACTCATGCATATAAGCACTTTGCTGGTGCCTGGGGCCGGAATCGAACCGGCACGCCTTGCGGCGGGGGATTTTGAGGTGATTAGCTACGCTAAGAGTACCGTTCTTAGGCTATTGCAAGAATGAACTGAGAAACACAAATTAATCTATGATCGGAGTCGTCCGTAAGCCACGGTCCCTTCATACGGGGATAGCTTCTTGCAAAACTTGCTGCCGAAATTTAATTGGCAGATCTTGGGGCGTTAGTAAATCAACGGGTACGTCTAGTAATTCTTCTAACTCGACCTGAAGGCCGCCAAGATCGAATAATGTAGCGCCTGGTAATGCGTCAACCGGAATGTCGATGTCGCTACCGTCATGATCTAGGCCATGCAAAACAGAACCAAACACGCGTGGGTTGGTCGCGCGATAGCGGCCCGTTGCTTCACGGACAGCGATACGTTTCAACTCGAGTGTGACAGAGGGTTTCATGTTGATCAGCTGTTCAACCAAGCTGGTTATTTGGTGAATTTTACGATGGAGACTTCTGTGGCAAACAAAACCTTGAACAATGGCGAACATCCACTGTTGCGTGGAATGGACAACTATTTACGAGTAGCAAGATATAAAACAACGGAAGGGTACCTGAAACCCAATAAAAAAATAATCCCTGATATTTTCGTAACTGGAGCCTGTGTTGATAAAGCAATTTCCTTCGCCAACACGCTATTCCAAAAATTGCAGCGTGAACGGTATCAACAGGACGTCGCCTCTGGATCACACACGGAGACCTCTTTGACGGAATCATCCAGTACGCTAAATGGCTGGCTTATTTAGGAGACTCTCTCTACTCCTTCATTCTTAGGCTAAACAATTCTTTCAACCATGCACGTCACAAGCTTGGGCTTTCTTACTGGTCACTATCCCAATACCTGAAGCATAAGGTCAAGAACGCAGTCTCGTTTATTACAGAGTTCGAGGCAGTCTTAACGGACGAAGCCAGACGACGCGGCTACGACGGTGTGCTTTGCGGGCATATCCATCGTCCCGAGATACGCGAAATCAATGGAATCTTGTATTGCAATGACGGGGATTGGGTTGAGAGCCTCTCGGCCATAGAAGAAACCTACACCGGCGAGCTGAGAGTCATTCACTGGCCCTATCGCGGCGCTGCGCAAGAGGCCGAATCACACGAGCCAGTCGTTGCTTTTTAGCGACGAGCAAATTTTATTTTAGGGATTCATCGACTTGTAACAATCGGCATTTATAGTAATCGGCATGATTCCATCAGACATAATTCCGACACAGTCTGCAGACCCAATGATTGTTGCAGAGAATGTGTCTAAAACATTTCCTGCATTGGCCCACGGTCAGCACAGTCACTTTAAAGCTCTCGATAGGATTTCATTCTCGATTGCTGCAGGGGAATGCGTCGCACTTCTCGGCGCATCCGGATCCGGTAAATCTACGCTGATTCGAATGATGTGCGGCTTAGCCCGAATGGATGCGGGTAGCGGTCATATTGCAATCGGCTCAAAGCTTGCGCTTCAAGGTAATCGCTTTAGTGACGAGATCGCTCAAACGCGCAAGATAACTGGAGTTATCTTCCAGCAGTTCAATCTTGTCGGTCAACTTGATGTGTTAACCAACGTATTGGTTGGTTGCCTGCACACAAAAAGCACTTTCGATGTGTTGTTCCGTCGATTTACAGAAGCTGAGCGTGTCCAGGCGCTTGAATGTCTCGACATGGTGGGACTTGGTCCTCAAGCTTATCAGCGCGCCTCAACACTTTCGGGCGGCCAGCAGCAGCGAGTCGCCGTAGCCAGAGCACTGCTCAAGGGGGCGAAAGTCCTTTTGGCGGATGAGCCCGTCGCATCACTTGATCCAGAGTCGGCACGAAAAGTCATGGATGTACTTTTTGGACTGACAAAAGAACTGGGTATGACCCTGGTAGTGAGCCTGCATCAAATTTCAATTGCTCGAACCTACTGCCAGCGAGCCCTCGGGATGAGTCGTGGACGACTTGTGTATGACGGACCCATTGCAGTTCTCACGGAACAGCGCCTGAATCAGCTGTACGGGGCTGATGCTCAAGAACTTTTGATGAGTGAGCCCCTGGCTGAACAGCATATCAACGAAATTACAATCAATTCCCTTGTCGGCGCTTAAATTATTTAACTGGAGAATTACATGAAGCTTAAATACTTGGTGCTGGGCGCTTGCCTAGCCGTCAGCAGTGCAATTGCCTTCGCGCAAGAGGTGTCATTCGGCATTATCGCAACGGACTCAGCCTCTGCACAACGCGAAAAATGGGAACCATTTTTCAAAGATATGGAGAAGAAGACCGCCCTGAAGATCAAGTCCTTCTACGCAACAGACTACGCCGGCGTGATTGAAGCGATGCGCTTCAATAAGGTTCAAGTTGCTTGGTACGGCAATAAAGCTGCAATGGAAGCGGTAGATCGTGCAAATGGTGAGATCTTCGCGCAGTTGATGTACGCCGACGGAAGCTTTGGTTACGAGGCACTTCTAATTACACACAAAGACTCGCCCTACAAAACTCTAGACGATGTGTTTAAGAATCCGAAGGCTGTGAATTTTGGTATCGGTGATCCAAACTCGACATCAGGCTTCTTAGTGCCGACCTACTACGTGTTTGCAGCACGCAAAGTCGATCCACGTGCCATCTTTAAAACTGTCCGTAACGGCAGCCATGGCAACAACATTCAAGCGGTCCTTGCCAAGCAACTCGACGTTGCTACAAACAACACAGAAGATATGGGTCGCTTACAGGCTACCCGTCCTGACTTGTACAGTCAGCTGCGTATCATCTGGAAAAGCCCTTTGATTCCTAGCGATCCGTTTGTATGGCGCAAGGATCTGGATCCCGCCATCAAGGAAAAGATTCGTACGTTCGTTTTGAACTATGCCAAGACAGACGAAGCGGAAAAACTGATCTTGAAGAACATCTATAACTATGGTGGCTTCCGCGCTTCAACAAACGATCAGCTCAAGCCAATTCGCCAACTCGAACTGTTCAAAGATCGTGTGAAATTTGAAATGGCACAGGGTCTCAGTGACGCCGAGCGTGCAGCAAAGCTTGCTGAAATTGATCAGGCGCTCGCAAAGCTTCACTAATGCCCTCAACCTACCAAATGGACGCGCTCGAACGTATTCGAGCGCACGCTCAGTCTAGTCGCCGTGGCCCAATGTATTATGCCGGCTGGGTTATTGCAATCGTTGTTGCAGGCTGGGCGTGGCAGGGGGCAGAAATTCGCCCCCTGGATTTGGTAAAGCATTCGGGAAACATCGTCACGCTTGGACGTGACTTTTTCCCGCCGAATTTCATGGATTGGCGCATCTATATCAAAGAGATGATTGTGACAATCCACATTGCACTGTGGGGGACGCTTTTAGCGATTACCGCATCTATCCCTCTTGGATTTTTGTGCGCCTCCAACGTCGTCAACCCTGTTATCTATCAACCGACCCGCAGACTGATGGATGCGTTGCGAGCTGTAAATGAGATGGTGTTCGCCCTCCTCTTTATCGTGGCGGTTGGGCTGGGTCCCTTTGCAGGAGTGCTTGCACTTTTTGTCCATACGACTGGCACGCTCACCAAGCTGTTTTCTGAAGCGGTTGAAGCCATTGATCCGCGACCTGTTGAGGGAATCCGGGCCGCAGGAGGCTCTCGCTTAGCGGAGATCGTGTTTGGCATCGTTCCCCAAGTTCTGCCAATGTGGATTTCCTTCTGTCTTTATCGCTTCGAGTCCAATGTGCGTTCAGCCTCGGTGGTTGGTATGGTTGGCGCAGGCGGTATTGGTGTCATTTTGTATGAAGTTATTCGTAGTTTTCAATACGCGCAAACTTGTGCTGTCTTATTGATTCTGATCGCCTCGGTCACTGTTATCGATGTCATCTCGGCGTATCTTCGCAAACAGGTTACTTGATGCTATCCAAACCAGAGATCATCATCTCTATTGGGGCACGACATAAGTTGCCTCAACTCGTAAAGCAACATCCTGTCGTTGCGTTAATTTATCATCATGCTTCCGAGACGCTAGTCGATGAGCTACAAACCCTTCTTGGACCAAACCTCTTGAAGGTTATCCGTTGTCCCGACGAACTGCCGACCGTCGAGCTTGCGGATAGCCTGAGACGAGACTTTTGGGGCATACACACTAGACGCGACTTACCGCTCATCGTTGCAATCGGCGGAGGCAGTACACTCGATCTGGCAAAATCACTTCGGCTGAACATACCCCACCCAGCCTCTATCACCTCGGTTCTAGACCGCAAAATCGAAGTCGGTGAATTCGAAAGCTGCTCAATGATCCTGATGCCAACCACGGCAGGCACGGGCAGTGAGGTATCCTCAACCGCTACCATTTGGGATATCGAGAATAGAACCAAGCACTCTCTTTTTGGTCCTGCCGTCGTGGCCGACTGGGCAGTCATTGACCCAGAGCTTGCCTTGACCTCACCCTGGCTAGTGACGCGAGACAGCGGCATCGATGCCCTATCTCATGCGCTTGAAACGCTTTGGAATCGTAACCGTGTGCCAAAGGCATTCGCTTACGCGATGTCTGCGGCGCAATAGATCGTAAAAGTATTGCCGCAGATTATGGATAAACCCGAGGATGTTTCGTATCGCTTCGATATGGCTAGCGCAGCGCTCTGGGCAGGTCAGGCGATGGCGCTAACTGAAACCGCCCTAGTTCACGCGCTTTCGTACGACGATACGACCGGGCTCGGGTTGTCGCACGGACAAGCATGCGGCCGCTGGTTGCCCAAGGTCTACCAACTAGCCAGTCAGAGCTCCGAAGAGATGGGGATCTTCTTACGCACGGCAATGCAACCTATGATTGCTGATGAGTACCAATTAGCGGCTTGGGTCAATGCTCTTGGCTGCCCGACCGTCTCCCTCGATGATCACAGCATCGAGACCGAACGCCGTATTGCCTGCGCTTTACACACAACGCGCGGACGTAACTTTATTGAATTATCCCCACAACATGCACTTCAAAAAGTATGATCTCGCCGTTGTTGGCGCAGGAATCGTCGGTCTAGCGCACGCTTGGATGGCCGCAAAGTCAGGCCTGAGCGTTGTGGTCCTGGACAAGGATCCGCGCTGTGTAGGCGCCTCCATCCGCAACTTTGGCTTCATCACGGTGACAGGGCAACGAGACGGCGACACTTGGCGTCGAGCAAGACGCTCGCGCGATTTATGGCAAGAACTTGCACGAGCCGCAGCGATCCCGATTTGCCACAACGGGCTTACCCTTGTGGCGCAGCGGCCAGAGGCCTTAGCCTTGCTAGAAGCCTTCAAAGACACACAAATGGGCGAGGAGTGCTCGTTACTCACACAAGACATGTTGGCAAAAACATGCGGCGCTGTGCGCAACGAGTCCTGTGTAGGGGGTATGTACAGCCCACACGAACTTCGCGTCGAGTCACGCGATGCCATTCCCCAAATTGCCGCGTGGCTTGCGAAAACGCACAATGTTGAGTTTTTGTATAACTGCGAAGTCCTAGATTTTGCATTGCCACAAATTCAAACGTCTTCAGGCACGCTGCAGGCCCAGCGTATCGTCCTCTGTCCGGGTACTGAGCTCAATGGCGTTGCAAAACGCTATCTTCAAGACTATCAACTAACCTTAACGCAGTTACAAATGCTCCGAGTCAAGCCTCCGGCAAACTTCAAGCTTAGCTCCGCTGTCATGAGCGACTTAAGCTTTGTGCGTTATGCCGGGTACACAGGGCTTGGCTGTCATCAGGAACTATTGCAGCGACTTGAGAAAGAGGTACCTGATTCACTTGCAGCGGGTATCCATCTGATCGTCGTTCAAAGCGAAGACGGTAGCCTTGTCGTGGGCGACTCACATCATCCTGCGAACCTAGTCGAGCCCTACGCAATCGAATCGGTGGATGACTTAATTTTGAAGCACCTTGAAGAAGCGCTCTTACTCACCAATTACGACGTCACGCATCGCTGGACCGGTCGCTATCCTGTTGGAGCCGGCGATCAAGATGCGCTAATCCTAGCACCACACGCTGATGTCCGCGTCGTAAGTGTCACAAGTGGGACCGGCGCTAGCACTTCCTTTGCACTGGCCGAAGAAGTTATGCACTCTTGGGGGATCTAACGCGATGATGTTTGACGAGGGCAGTAACTCAATTCGAGCAGTCGTATTTGACTGGGCGGGCACCATCTTTGACTTTGGTAGTCATGCCCCCATGGGTGCTTTTGTTAAATTATTCGAGCAGGAAGGCATTCGTATCTCGATTGATGACGCCCGCGGTCCGATGGGAATGCCAAAATGGGATCATATTCACACCCTAGGCCAACTGGAGCATATTCAGGCGCAATGGCTAGCTAAATTCGGGCGTCCGTTTTCTGAACGCGACACTGACCGCTTGTACGATATTTTTACACCCATGAACGCCGCATCGGTTGTAGAACATGCGGCGCTCATTCCGGGCTTCTTGGAACTAGCTTCTGACTTGCGTGCAACTGGCATCAAAATCGGCACGACGACTGGCTACAACCGCCAGATTATGAACGTGGTGCTTCCGCTCGTGAAAGCCCAAGGCTTTGTGCCTGACAATTTAGTTTGTGCCGATGATCTCCCGACGTCGCGCCCAACCCCGATGGGGATGTACAAGTGCTTTTTAGATCTTGAGGTGTGGCCAAGCAGGTCGGTGGTGAAAGTAGATGACACAGTACCTGGTCTGCTTGAGGGTTATCACAGTGACTGCTGGACAGTGGGCGTCATCGCAAGCGGCAATGAAGCCGGTCTAACCTACTCTCAATGGAAGAGTCTCTCAGAGGCTGAAAAGGTAACCTTAAGGGAGCGCGTGGCGAAACGCCTAGCAGCCGGACATCCAGATTTCCTGATCGATACCGTGGCTGACTTACCTCAGACCTTGCAGAAAATTCAACAACTGCTGAATCAGAGAAAATGAAGATTCACTCCATTGAAGATATCGAGCAATTATTTCTTGATGCTGGTTGTTTTGTTGTAGTTCGTAGCCACTTGTTGCCAACTTTGTAGCGAACTTGCCAGACAGGTGATGTCTTTCTAATTGACAGCGTTGCTTTGCCCTCAAGTATGTGAACTGTGTGCTCTACTTTTTGTGGCATTGGCATGCACTCCAAAAAAAACATAGGCTAAGCTATGTTCTGTATTGTGCAGTCAGTGCTGACTTTGTATAACGGGTGTACAACCGCACCTAAAAAACTGTACAACATAAAGAGCCGCATAAATGCTGGTGCCCGGGGCCGGAATCGAACCGGCACGCCTTGCGGCGGGGGATTTTGAGTCCCCTGCGTCTACCAATTTCACCACCCGGGCCTTGGGGGATCGCGCGCGAGGCGCTTTGGAACGAAGTCGTGCATTATACGTTGTAATAAAAATTTTGCGCACGAGGCGGTACTTGGGTATTCTCAAGCGCAGCTCCTGGGTCTGCTCAAGCCTCGATTGGCCTCGGTCTTTTAGGTAAGATCTGGCGCAGACAAGCTCCAACACAGGCTCCAGCAGCCCGTAATCGCCACCAACACAGCCAACGGTCACTCCATGCAAAGCCTTGATCTACAACTTGCACGCCATGCCTCGTCGCTCACATATGCCGCCTTAACTCCTCACGTGCTTGAGCGCGCTAAGGTCTTTTTACTTGATACCTTGGGCGTCGGTATCGCCGGTGGCAGCACGCCCGAAATCCAGCCCTTGCTCAAGGCGGTACGCAGTTGGGGTGAGGGTGCCGAGGTCGCGGTTTGGGGCACTGATCTCAAACTGCCACGAGGGCAGGCCGTGTTAGTCAATGCCTACCAAATCCACTGCCAAGAGTACGACTGCCTGCACGAAGGGGCGGTATTGCATGCGATGGCAACGCTGCTGCCGGTGCTGTTGGCCGAAGCGCAGGTACGCGGTGGGGTGACCGGCAAGCAACTTCTCACCGCCTTGGCCGCAGGCGTCGACATTGCGTGCACGATTGGCCTGGCATCAAATTTAGGATTACGGTTTTTTCGCCCAGCAACTTCGGGTGGCTTTGGCGCAGTGGCGGGGTTGGCCAACCTGCGCGGTTTTGATGCCGACACCACCCTAGCGGCCTTTGGACACCAACTGGCGCAGGTCAGTGGCACCATGCAGGCGCACACCGAGGGTAGTGTGGTGTTGCCCTTGCAGATTGGTATGAACGCCCGCGCGGCATCGCAGTCGTGTGACTTGGCTCAGGCAGGGTTTCCAAGTTTGCAAACACCTTTGACGGGAAAGTTTGGCTATCTCACGATGTTTGAAACTGACTGGGATCTTGAGCGCGCCATGGTTGGCTTGGGTCAACAATCAAAAATCGCTGACCTCAGCCATAAGCCCTACCCCAGCGGGCGAGCCACACACGGCGGTATCGAGGGCGTCATGATCTTGCGTGAGCAGGCCAAGTTTTCAATGCAAGACGTTGCTGAGATTACCGTGATTGGGCCACCCCTGATCAACCATTTGGTCAACCGCCCACCGTTGCAGAACCCCACTCCAAACTACGCACGCCTCTGTATGCCCTTTGTCGTGGCCAAGGTGTTGCAGCACGGCGTCTTAGATGCCATGCATTTCAGGGGTGATGCCTTGAGCGACAAGCAAACCTACGCCTTGGCCTGCAAAGTCTTCATGCAGGTCGACGACAATCCCAATCCAAATGCGCTGGGCCCGCAAGTGGTGCGTGTGCGTCTGACTGATGGCCGAGTGCTTGAGCACCGTATCGACGCCACGCTGGCCAGCCCCACGCGGCCACTCAGTGAGCAGGCGCGTGCCACAAAGTTTGACCGATGCTGGCAACTGGCGGCCCAGCCGATGCGCGACTCTCGGCCGTTAAAAGACGTGGTCGCCACCTTAGAAAACTGCCTCGATATAGGCGACTTGGTGCAGCATTTGGCGGCTAGCCAGTGATCACACCCATCCTGATGGCAAAGCTGTTGATCGTGCCATCGATGCTGTTGTTGTTGACGCTTGTGGGTCGACGTTATGGGCCCACTTTGGCAGGTCTTTTGTCTGCCTTGCCAGTGTTCGCAGGCCCAGTGCTCTTTATCTTGGCCCTTGAACAGGGTAATGTCTTTGCGGCACAAGCAGCGCAGGGTACCTTGCTGGCTATTTTGGCGATCTTGGTATTTAGTTTGACCTACGCTTGGATGGCCATGAGCTTTGGTGTGGCAGTTAGTTTGCTGTCTTCCTATGCGACATATATTCTCACTGCCTACCTCTTGCAGTCTGTGCATCTGCCAATCGAACTGTGTTTTGTTGGGGTCATTGCGTTGTTGTTGTGCGCCCAATGGTGGTTTCCAAAAGTTGCAACGCAACAGGCGGTCTCAGGGCCCACTGGGCCGGTGGATTTAATGCTGCGCATGGTGCTTGGCGCCTCGCTCGTTGTCGTGGTGACCTACTTCGCCTCAACCTTTGGTTCGCGGCTGAGTGGTATTTTTGCGATGTTTCCCTTAATGACGACAGTATTGGTAGGCTTCTCGCACCACCAGTCTGGTGGTGACTTTGCCGTGGTGCTGCTTCGGGGTATGGTTTACGGGTATTTTTCGTTTGCGATTTTTTGTTTGCTTTTATCCCTATTTTTACCTAACTTTAGTTTGGTCACCAGTTTTTCGATCGCCTTGTCTGGAGTGATGGTTGCACAACTAATGACTCACAATTTTTTTGAGGCGACGTCAAACGACCTGAAGCTGGTTGTTAGCCCTTGAAATTTAAGATTTACCCCCCAAATACATCTCACACGCTCAAGCCTAAGAGATTTTGCTCTGAGCGCACCCTGTGGATAACTTTTCGGTGAGCATGATGAATCAAGCAACTCCAGCGGCAGACGCCGCTCAAACGATGGGTTTTCAGGCTGAAGTCAAACAGCTGATGCACCTGATGATCCATTCGCTTTACAGCAACAAAGAGATTTTTTTGCGCGAATTGGTGTCTAACGCTTCAGACGCTTGCGACAAGCTGCGTTTTGAGGCGATTGATCAGCCAGCGCTGCTCGAGGGCTTTGGTGACTTGCACGTGCGGGTTGATTTTGACAAGGCCGCGCGCACGATCACGATCTCAGATAACGGCGTTGGTATGTCACGCGATGAGGCAGTGGCCAACTTAGGCACGATTGCACGTTCGGGCACACGCGAATTCTTTTCTAAACTAACCGGCGACAACAAAAAAGACGCTCAATTGATTGGTCAGTTCGGCGTTGGCTTTTACTCGTCATTTATCGTGGCAGATAAAGTCACGGTTCGCACGCGTCGCGCAGGCGCGCCTGCCGATCAGGGCGTCGTGTGGGAGTCAGACGGCCAAGGTGAGTTCACGATTGCGGCGCTCGAGCGCGCTGAACGCGGTACTGAAGTCACTTTATATTTACGTGCCGATGAAGATGAGTTTTTGAATGGCTACAAATTGCGCGAAGTGCTGCGCCGCTATTCAGACCATATTTCTTTGCCTGTTGAAATGCTCAAAGAAGAGTGGGATAAGGATAAGTCTGAGCAAGTCAAAACCGCCGAATGGGAAGCCGTTAATCAGGCCAA
>CANKOW010000046.1 GCA_947484295.1 Alcaligenaceae bacterium
AGGCGATTCGGATTGTCTCAACGTAACGCTCGGCATTCGCCAAGTTTTGCCAGGCATGAGGGTCGGGCGCACCGTGCGAATGCTGATGACCATGCCCTTTGGAAGCGCCCGCGTGATGATGGTCATCTTTGAGCTGAAGAGGGCTCCTCACCCCTTTGCTAGCAATCACAATGGGGCCGCGATAGCCAGAGGCTTTCACTAAGCGATCCAACCAGCCTTCAAAGCCCAGACCATTCACAAACACTAAACGCGCCGACGCAATACGCTTGGCATCTGCGGGGGTTGGATTAAAAACATGTGAGTCGGTATTGGGGCCAACAAGTGAAGTCACCTCAACGTGCGGGCCTCCGACTTCACGCACCATATCGGCCAAGATCGAAAAACTCGCAACAACCGGCAAGGGTTGCGCCGCAAGCACTGGCGTGACCAAACAAAACACAATCGCCAGAAAAAGTTTTTGTAGACGTTCGTTGAACACGTTCAGCATCTTAAGCCTCTTTATGTTGATGAGCGGGAAACCACACCAGGCGCAGGCTCTCGCGTACACCCAGACAAAGCGAGAGCAAATACAGCCCTCCGGCAAACAAAACAATCGCGGGACCTGGGGGTACGTTAGCGTGGTATGAAATCAACAGCCCAGCTGCTCCGCTTAACGCACCAAACCCAGCAGCCAGTAGCGCTCTGGCCACAACACCGGCACACCAAAACCGCGCAGCTGTCGCTGGCAACATCAGCAAGCCGACGGCCATAAGTGTGCCTAACGCTTGAAAGGCAGATACTAAGGTCAGCACCACCATCAACATAAAGAGTTGGTGCATTAAGCCACCTCGCCCGCCGACCGAGCGTAAAAAAATAGGATCGAAACACTCAACAATCAATGGGCGCCAAATGACTGCGAGCCCGAGCAAAGTCAGGCTTGACGCGCCGCCGATGAGCAATAGCGACTCGCCGTCTATTGCTAGCACGCTGCCAAACAGAAAGTGAAGCAAATCGACCTTACTATCAGACGTCGCAATCAGCATCACGCCGAGTGCTAACGTAATAAGATAGAACGAGGCAAAACTAGCATCCTCTTTCTGTGCGGTCCAGCGCGTGACCGCAGCAGCAAGCAAGGTCATGAGCGCGGCTGCAACAAAACTGCCGATGGTCATCGCGGGTAACGACAGGCCAAAAAATATAAAGCCGACCGCAGCACCTGGCAACACTGCATGCGCAATGGCATCGCCCGCCAAGCTCATACGCCGCAAGACGAGGATTGTACCGATCGGCCCACAAGCTAAGCCAATAGCAAGGCAAGCCACCAACGCGCGTCGCATAAAGTCATACTCAACGAAAGGCTGCAAAAACCATGCATACACCCATACAAACCAATCAGACACCATCAACGCACCATCCCCACATCACTGGGCCGCGCGCACCAGGGTGCCCTCTCATCCCAATATTCAGACGTTTGTCGAGCTCGCGCGAGGTTTTCGGGTGCGAGTGCTTGCGCGCTATCGCCCCAGGCAATGACTTCGCGTGCCAATAACAGTGTTTGTGGAAAATGTGCGAGAACCATATCCATGTCGTGCAACACGGCAATGACCGTGCGCGCCTGCCGGTGCCAAGTCAGCACAACTTGTAATAAGTCATCGGCAGTACGCGTATCCAGTGCATTGAATGGCTCGTCGAGCAAAATGATTGGTGCGTCTTGCATTAGCAATCGTGCAAACAACACTCGCTGCAATTGGCCAACAGATAGTTCACCAATCAAGCGACGTTCAAAGCCAACCAGACCTACCGCAGCTAATGCTTCGGTGGCATGCATACGCATCAGTGCTGTCACGCGATTGAAGCTTTTTAGCTCGCGCCAGGCCCCGAGCAACACAACATCTACAACCCGAATCGGAAACTCTCGGTCAATTGAGGATTGCTGTGGAAGGTAGGCCAATTCACACTTTTGGGCCTGCCCAAATTGAATTGACCCCTCGGCGGCCTGAAGCTGACCAGAGAGCGCTCCGAGCAATGTGCTTTTGCCGGCACCATTTGGGCCCACGATCGCGGTAAGCGAGCCAGGCAGAAAACGCCCCGTCACGTGATGCACCGCGGGGTGCCCTTGATAAGCAAGCGTCAGATTTTGAATCTCGATCGCTTCAGGCGCGAGTCGGGGCGAACGCTGATCAGACATTGCCAACAAACGCCCAGAAAATTGCTAACCACAATAGCCCCAGTAAAGCAAAAACCGCCAAGACTCTTGCCCCAACGCCGACTAAAACGGGGCTGACTTCGACTCGCGAACCATTTAGGCGTGCGCCGTGCGTGTGTGGCATTGAATGGTCTTGCGTGTGGCTATGGGCGTGAAACGCTGGCTGACCTTGACTCTTATCATGAGCGTGCTGCTCGACCGTCTGATGCACATGCGCTACGCCAGGTTGCCGTCCAAGTGCTTGGCTGGCGGGTTCATTCGTTAGAGGAGACTGTGCTGAGGCCTGGGGCATAAAGCAGGATAATCTGAGTCATTAGGGCTGAGGATGCGCATTACGTAAGGTAAAAATTTGCGTAATCTTGGATAATGATAATACAATATCATTATCGCTGCACGCACTTTGCCTCGCCTGTGTTAATTTTCGTCGTAGCAGCAGCGCATTGCCCTGTCGACAGTCGCCGGCGCTGACCTGGTGTCGCGTTTGTTCTTCAAGAAAGGCTCATGGAAAGATCAACGATTCAACGCTCTGCCATCCACGATGCTTTAAAGCGTGCGGGGCGTCCCCTGCTGGCGCTTGAGGTGCTCGAGCTAGCGTGTGAGACTGTGCCACGCATAGGCATCGCAACGATCTACAGAAATTTAAAAACGATGGTTGACGAGGGCTTGCTTCGGCAAGTTGTCTTGCCCGGCGAAAACCCTCGCTTTGAACTCTCTGGTCACGGGCATCATCATCATTTTCAGTGCAAGCAATGTCAAAAAGTCTTTGACATTCACTCGTGTCCAACCGATTTAGCAGCCCTTGCACCAAAGGGTTTTACGATCGAAGATCACGACTTGACCTTGTACGGTCGCTGCAAAAATTGTTGACGCTGCGCTGCCGGCTGAGTCATCGCTGCAAAAACTGCTGGTGCTGTGTTGCCGGATGAGTGACCGCAGCAAAACCTACTAGCGCTAAATTAACGAGTGAGTGGTCGACTTTAACGAGTGAGTGGTCGACTCAATGACACACTAAGCATTCAGCGCAGCACCGAATAGCAAAATACCTAGCGTCAATAAGGCAACCGACGCCAACCCCTGCACCACCAGCAATAGCCACCGACCAACCAGACGCTGTTGGCCACCCACAACACTGACCGTGGCATTCTTCAGCCAGAGTGACGCTGTCGTCAACGCAGCCACAGTCAGCCCCGTCCCTAGTCCCATCGCTAACGCTGCAGCAACCCCAGCAATAAAAAAACCTTGTGCCAGCGAAAAGACCAACACAAAAATAGCCCCGGTGCACGGGCGCAGGCCAACTGCCAAAATCGCTGAACTTGCCTTGGACCAGGTTAAGCGCCCTGATAGCATCGCCGCATCAGGCGCATGCAAATGTCCGCAGTGCTCATCGTGCTGATGGTGATGATCGGCATGAGAGTGGTGATCGTGATGAGAGGCATCGCTCTGTACAGCTGCCGCTGAGGCACGCGTAAATCGTTGTGTGAGCCAGCGCCAGACAGGGTGAATCATCTGCCGAAACACGAGCCAGGCGCCAAGCGCCACCATCATGGCGTACGAGGCGATCTCCAGCCACCAAGTTGCTCGCGTCAACGCAAGCCCCGATACATTCAACACCCCTGCGGCAATACCGACTAAAGTGATCGCCACAAGAGCCTGCAAAAAGGCCGACAACAACGCCAAGATGGCGCCGTTTTTAACTGTTTCGCGATTTGCCAATACATAGGCCGCTAACACGGCTTTGCCGTGCCCCGGGCCAAGTGCGTGAAAGACACCATAAGCAAAAGACAAGCCAAGTAACAACCACGCCGCCCAACCGTCTTGCTGCCAGGCGCGAACCGCACCAGTCAGTTGTCGATAAAAGTGCGATTGCCACATCGCCATTTGTGCAAAAAACTCAGCAAACCAGCCCGTCGAGCTAGTACTCAAACGCTGTTCGGCTATCGCAAAGGGGTGACCAGTAACGGCAAGCACATCAGCCGTCAGACCTAAAAGAGCCACGCCAAGCGCGACTGAGACGAGTGCCAGGAGCAGGCGTGGCAGTTGAGCACCGATTACAGACATCGCGCGCTCAACAGGTCACTTTAAATTGATGCGACAGTTGACGCACGAGCAGTCGCAAATGTTCGGGTAATTCTTTTTGGTCTGGAGTCAATGCACCGAGTTGCCGTTGACTTTTTGAGTCGAGTGGTCGGGGTGGCATGTGTGACGATCGGCAGGTGGACGGCGCCTCGCTCAGCGTGAGCACCTGACTACCCTTGTAATCAAAGGCAACAAAATAACCAGGGTCGTTGACATCAACCTCGAGCGACTGCTTGCTGAGTGCGAGCGGCTCGTTTAAGGGCAACTCAAACGACAAATTGAGTTGATTCGTTTGAGTATCCAAGTTCGACTGGGTATGCACTGGTTTTTGCAGCGCAATAGGCTGACCGCCGTGCGACACTGTCGTAAAAAAGTGCGAGGCAGGATCAGCCAGATTCAGCATCCACTGATCCGTTAAGGTTTTAAGTTCAGCGGCAGGTATCACACCGTTTTTTTCGCGCGTGATCCCTTGCAACGAAAAAGCTGAAAACAATTCATCAAACTTCCAAGTGTGCCGCAGGGCGGTGACCTGCCCCTGACTATTAAACAAAAGAGTCAAGTGCCCATCGATCCAAACATGAGGATGGGCACTCACGGTTTGCATGGTCGTCAAAAAAACAAACGCTACTAACCATACCGCTTTGCGGATAAGTTTGTTAGTTTCAGAAAAAACTCTAAGCATCGTCGTAGCAGAAAGCGACCAGTCACAATAAACCATCATGCCTAATCATATCCTAACAGTGACTGACAACTCAATATTACTGACTCTTCAACAACCTACAAACCAATGATCCCACCGTCGTCTTTAGTGATCACGATCGTGGCTGAACGCGGGCGACCTGCAACCCCATAACCGGCGTTTCCAGGCCACGAGCTCTGCAGCTTAAGCTCAGCGGCGTCTCCTAAGGCGGGCGTCAGCTCACCCGGATGCTGGATATTCACAAACAAAGTCTTGCCGTCAGTCGTCTCGGTCACGCCCGTCACCTCAGCCCCCTTGGGCGCCACCAAAAACCGTCTGAGCTTAGCTTCGCCTAACGCTGCGCCAATAAAGGTCTCTTGCTGACCTGTTTGTTCTTGACCGGCCACCATCATTTTGTTATTAACAGTGACCTTGCTACCATCACCCACTTGCCCCGGAATCGCTGCAAGCATCATGCAATTGGTCTCGTCGGTCATGGCACCGTCGTCGGTTTGTATCCAGCAAATACCGGTTGCCTTGCTAAACCACAAACCATCAGGCGAAGAAAAGGAATTGTTTGTGGTGAGCCCTGAAAGGTTGGCTGAGCCTGCATCTTCTTCTGCTCCAAACAAAAAGATATCCCACTGAAACTGCAGCGCAGTCGAGCGATCGCTTTGCTCGTGGAAGCGAATAATGTGACCGTTCGGGTTGCCCGAGTTCTTTTTGCCATCGACGTCAGCGTAAGCACGTGGGTTTGCAGCATCGACCTTTGCCGGATTGCGGTTCGCAGCATCGCTGTTGCTGAGCGCAAAATAGATTTCGCCGTTTTTGTGATTCACTGCGCCCCATTCAGGACGATCCATCGGTGTGGCACCCAACGCGTCAGCCGCCAGTCGCACGTTCACCAGAACATCTGCTTGGTTCGCAAAAGCGTACTTGCCATACGAAGCAATTTTAGGATCCTTGAGCGTCAGTTCAAGCCACTGTCCTGTGCCGTCAGCCTTAAATTGCGCGACAAACAGCTTGCCTTCATTTAGATACTTATCACCAACGGCCATCCCGCCGCCCACATCTTTTGGATCCCAAAGAGCGGTGCTCACGAACTTATAAATGTACTCATTACGCGTGTCACACCCCATGTAAAACGCGAGTGGCTCTCCAGCTTTGGGGGTCCCACAAACCGCCGCCTCGTGCGCGAACCTACCGAGCGCAATACGTTTTGCCGCAACTGACTCACGCGTGACAGGATCGATTTCAACAATGAAGCCAAAGGTGTTGGCTTCGTTTCTAAAGTCTTGTGCCGCCGATGCGCCACTTGCAGCTAAGTTCCAGCGCGTAAAGCGATTGTCCGTGTCTGACACGGTATGCCACCCTTGACTTGGTGCTTTTGGGCTTTGTGGATTAAGCGGCGTGCTCGCCACGCCATAACGCTTAAGAGACGCCTGCGATTTGGCATCGAGCGGTGCAGCACCGGGAGCAATCTGAAAATATCTCGCCCAATTCTCTTCACATGTCAGGTAGGTGCCCCAAGGCGTTTTACCGTGCCCGCAGTTATTCAACGTACCGCGAACCATCGAGCCCTTAGGATCAAAAGCCGTCGCCATCAGCGCGTGAATATTTTTCAACTCGGCTTGTGGCCCATGCACAGTCATCGGAGTTTGCGCCGTCAGTCGGCGGTTCAGCGGCGAGTCGAGTCGATAACTCCAGCCCTGTGGGCCTTTCGTCATTTCAACAACTGAGACCCCATGCAGGTTGATCTCTTTGAGCACCTCAAGTTCAGGGCGTGCTCCCAAATCCCAAGCGCCGAACTGATGAAACTTTTTGCCTTGTTTGCCGTTTGAAGTCTGGCCCTTCGGATGCAGCAGGTGAGACTCAGCCGAGCTTTCATGATTGACAACCAATAGCGCGCGACCGGTATCGCGCTCTGTGTACTGGCCTTTTTCATCGATATAGAAAATGTCCATGCCGTCATGCTGATCTCCGATACGGGCAGACCAATCATCAAGCTCAAGCCCTTGATTAGAAAAAGCAGACACTTTATCGGTCAGCGGGTCGCCAGAGGCATGAAGAACCTTGTAGCTATAACCGGCCGGCAATTGCACTGAATCAAGCACACTTTTTTGAACAGAAGTAAACCCAAGGGTTGCAGCAGTATTTGTAGCAGTTGCTGCGTTCGCGAAAGGAATCAACGAGTCAGACAACAACCCAAGACCCGCCAATCCGATCGCACCCCGAATCAATTGCCGACGCGAAGGATTTTTAAGCGAAGCCGCCAAAACAGTCTGGAAATGTGGCTCAGTAGAGGGATTATCGGTATCAGTGTCGGTGTCGATTGGGCGCATGGCAAGCTTCTTGAGTTAACGTGGATTAGAACGAGATGTAACCATGCCGAAATGACAGAACCATGACGGACATTTAACTTAGCGATAAGCCCCCAACAGATAGCGCCCAAGGGGCCCTAGCCTGTCAGGCGAATTGTTAATAACGGCTAAGCGCGTCTGAGTACCTGGCCAGCTCTTGCGTGGGTGGTGACGCCGTCTTGCCAACTCAGTACACCGTTGACATAGACTTGATGGATCCCAGCGGCCGGGCGCATCGGATCGGCGAATGTCGCGCTGTCTTTAATGTGCACAGGATCGAAGATCACCAAATCTGCCGCATAACCCTCTTTAATCAGACCTCGATCTTTCAGGCCAAAGCGCGCAGCCGAAAGACCAGTCATTTTGTGCACAGCCGTTTCAAGCGGAAACAGCTTGCGATCACGACTGTAATGACCTAAGACTCTTGGAAACGCACCCCACAAACGCGGATGTGGAAACGTGTCGTGTGGCAAACCATCTGAACCAATCATCGTTTCTGAATAGGCCAGGATTCGCTCAACATCGTCTTCATCCATCGAAAAATAAATAGCGCCTGCGGGTTGCAGCGATGCCAAAAACTCAGTCAACGGTAAGTCTTGCTCTTTGAGCAACTCATCAACATAACGGCCGCTTGTCTCGGGCTTTGCCTTAGACCAAGCGATCAAGGTTCGTGAGGCTTGCTCAACGGTATCTTGCCGCAACACGGTTGACGACGCGACATACGGGTAACAATCGAGGCACACATCGCCTTGCGCACGCATCTGATCAACGAGAGCAAGCGTTTCGCGCGAGCGCCCGAAGTTTTCTTGGCCATTGACTTTGTGATGCGACAGCACTTGCCGCACACCCAATTCTTTAGCGATTGACATGGCCTCAGTCATGGCCTCAAGCACTTGCGCCGCTTCGTTACGAATGTGCGACGCGATCAATGCCGTGCCGCCACGCAAGGGTTCAAACACGGCTTGAATCTCAGCTGCGGTCGCAGCCTGCGCCGGCGCATAAAACAGACCTGTCGACACCCCGACCACACCTGCATCAAGGGCCTCTTGAACCAGTACCTGCATGTTTGCGATTTCAGCATCATTAGCGGGTCGCGTCAGGTCAGACATGGTGACCGCACGCAACGTAGTATGACCAAGCAAGGCCGCCATATTCACGGCCGGCGGATTTTTTTCAAGCGCGGCGAAATAATCTGCAAAATTCTCGTAACGCTGGCTGGGGCCATTCGCAATCAAATTTAGAGGGGCGATAGCCTCAGTTTGCCCGAGCGGCGCCAAACTCAGGCCGCAATTACCTGTGATGACGGTGGTGGCACCCTGACTCACTTTTGCAGCCATCGAAGGGTCTGCTAGCAGCAGACGGTCGTCGTGCGTATGAACGTCAATAAAGCCAGGAGCGATCGCCAAACCTTTCAAATCGATTGTTTTAGCTGCGGCATAGTTGAGCGCCTCGCCAACCCCAACAATACGGCCATCTTTGACAGCAACGCTAGCTTCGCGCCGTGCCTGACCGCTACCATCGATCACTACACCATTTATCAACAACAGATCACAGTTCAACATGTCTAGCCGCCTTAAGTAAGAACGCAAAGAGTGAAGGTTCGCAGGCGAACCGCTCAGACTCGCGAGGGGAATCGGCGAGCAAGAGTTAAGAGGCAATACAAAAAAAAATAGTCTACACCGGATTTTTTTGCTTTATGCCAACCTTGGGGACTTTGTGGCAACCTCATAGCCTTTGTGCCAACCTTATGAACTTTGCGCCAACCTCATGGTCTTTGAGCCAACCTAAACGAAAACTATTCTTATTTGGCAAAGCTGATACCATTTTGCTGTCGCAACCAAAACAACTGAGCTTATTCAGCTGTTTGAACATCTGGACAAGCATGAACCACCCCGCATACGCTTTTACCAACCCACAGGCCGAGCCAAGCCTTTCAGCTTATGGCGCCAAGCGCGCGAGCGTCATGAGCCAAGCAGGGTTCGACGCCGCATTCGCTGAAATCTCAAGCTGGCCGGGCTATGCCCCCACCCCCTTGGTGTCTTTGCCTAAACTGGCGCAACAACTGGGTGTCGCTGAAATCCTTTACAAAGACGAGCGCGGCCGCTTTGGTCTGGGTAGCTTCAAAGCGTTGGGCGGGGCCTATGCTGTGGCCAACGTGTTGCGCCTCAGGGTGCAACATGAGCACGGACTGGCTCAGGTCAGTTCAAAAGAATTGTTATCTGGCGCCTTTAAAGATTTGATCAGTGCCTCTACCGTTACCTGTGCAACCGATGGCAACCATGGGCGCTCGGTCGCTTGGGGTGCCCGTCTGTTTGGTTGCAAGTGTGTAATCTACGTTCACGAAACTGTCAGTCAAGGCCGACGCGATGCCATCGCACACTACGGCGCCGAGGTACGCGAAGTCAAAGGTAATTACGACGACGCGGTTCGGTTTGCAGCTGCTAAGGCCGACGCAGAGGGCTGGACTGTTGTCTCAGACACCTCTTACCCCGGTTATCGCGATATTCCACTTGATGTGATGCATGGTTATGGCGTCATGGCCTCAGAAATTGTGACCCAAATGCCTGCAAGGCAACCGCCTACACATGTCTTTGCGCAAGCAGGGGTCGGTGCTTTAGCGTCGGCAGTCTGTGCAAACTTTTGGCTGAACTGGGGTGCGCAACGCCCTCTCTTTGTTGTAACTGAACCCACACAAGCAGATTGTGTCTATAAAAGCCTGCAGGCGGGTCAGCGCACCGTTGTTGAAGGTTCGCTTGATACGGTGATGGCGGGGCTAGCCTGCGGCGAGGTTTCTGAACTCGCCTGGGAAATTCTGCACGGCGGCACAAACGTCGCTGTGACCGTTGACGATGCCTATGCGCTTGAAGCGATGCGAATGCTGGCGCAGCCGCAAACGGGTGACCCTGCGATTGTGGCGGGCGAAACCGGGGGGGTAGGTCTTGCCGCCCTTCTGGCTGCGCGCGATCACGCCAACATCCGCACACAGCTCAAACTCGACGCACACTCGCGGGTCTTATTACTAGGCAGCGAAGGCGACACCGATCCCGTCATTTACCAACAAGTTGTTGGGCAAACCGCTGCAGAGGTACTTGCATGAACACCCTTGACACACAAACACTTGGCTTACGGATCCAATCCGGCCTTCTACTTGAGCAGCTCAATACGCTCGCTGACATTGGCATGACCCCAGAGGGCGCCTGTTGTCGGTTAGCACTCTCTGACGAGGATCGCATCGGTCGAGATCTGCTCATTACGTGGATGAAAGCGCTAAAGCTTGAGGTTAGTATTGATCCGATTGGCAATATTTTTGGCTGGCGCGCGGGGCTCGAGGATCTGCCGCCCGTGATGACGGGATCCCACATCGATACAGTTCGCACTGGCGGACGTTACGACGGCCCCTTAGGAGTACTCGGTGGGCTTGAGGTTGTTCGCGTCTTGAATGAAGCGGGTATCGTGACGCGCCGCCCGATCGTAGTGGCTGCGTTCACCAACGAAGAAGGTGCCCGCTTTCATCCTGATATGCTCGGTTCACTCGTCTACGTTGGCGGCTTGTCACTTGACGACGCCTATGCCTCGCATAGCGCAGATGGCAAAGTCTTGATCGACGAGTTGATTAAAATTGGCTACGTTGGCAAAGCTGCCCTACCCTTGTGCAAACCTCATGCGTTTGTTGAGTTGCATATTGAACAAGGCCCTATTCTCGATATCGAAGGGGTTACGATTGGTGCGGTGCGCGACCTGCAAGGGATTTCGTGGCAAGAGCTGCATATTGTGGGGCAATCAAACCACGCAGGTACCACGCCTATGCGTTTGCGACACGATGCTGGATACTGCGCCGCTGCCATCAGTGTCTTTATGCGCGAACTCACCATTGAAATGGGGGGTGCTCAAGTCGCCACAATGGGCGTGACCCAGCTGCACCCTAATTTGATTAATGTGATCGCAGCCCGCGCCGTCGTAACTGTTGATTTACGCAATACCGATGAAGCGTTGTTAAAAATCGCCGAACAAAAAGTCGCTGATTTTTTAGTCAAACTCGCTGCCGACGAAGGCGTCACAATTACCAGCCATCGTCTCGCACGCTTTGAGCCCGTGAAGTTTGATGATGGCATTGCTGATTTGATTGCACAACACGCACAAGCGCTGGGGTATTCGTGTCGTTCAATGACCTCTGGCGCAGGACACGATGCACAAATGATGGCGCGCTTGTGCCCCAGTGCAATGATTTTTGTCCCCTCGGTTAAAGGGATCAGTCATAACCCGGCCGAACATACTGAAGTGGCAGATCTAGTCGCTGGTGGCAATGTTTTATTGCAAACGATGCTTGAGTTGGCGCAGTAATCGCTTTCAAACAACCCAACACGATTAACTATTTAGGATCAGTCTGATGACACGTATTGTGACCGTAGGTGCAGCACAACTTGGCTCCATTGCGTTGAGCGACACGCGTGCGCAAGTCGTCACGCGCATGATTGATTTGATGCAACAAGCCAAAGGGTCTGGCTGCGACGTGGTGGTGTTTCCTGAACTGGCGCTCACCACGTTTTTTCCGCGTTGGTATTTCGAGAGCCAAAATGAGCTCGACGCTTTTTTTGAACGTGCCATGCCTGGGCCTGATACGCAACGTCTCTTTGACACCGCAAAGGCGTTACAAATCGGCTTCTATCTGGGCTATGCCGAACTCGTTCACGAAGACGGTCAAGACAGGCGCTTCAATACCGCGATCACGGTCGATAAGAGCGGCAAAATCATTTCAAAATACCGCAAGATCCACCTACCCGGCCACAAAGAGCACGAGCCCTGGCGCCGTTTTCAACACCTCGAAAAACGCTACTTCGAGACTGGCAACCTTGGTTTTACAGCTTTTCAAGCGGATTGGGGAAAAGATAAACAGGGCGTATTCGGGATGGCCGTCTGCAATGATCGCCGCTGGCCTGAAACATACCGCATCTTAGGTCTGCAAGCAGTCGAAATGATTTTTATTGGTTACAACACACCCGTACATAATCCACCCGCCCCTGAGCACGACGCGCTCTCAAACTTTCACAACGAACTCGTCATGCAATCAGGTGCTTATCAAAATGGCACCTGGGTGGTTGGCGTGGCCAAAGCTGGCACCGAAGAAGGCGTTGAGCAAATCGGCAATTCAATCATTGTGGCCCCTTCGGGCGAGATCGTTGGCGCTTGCACAACCCTCGGTGACGAACTAGCGATTGCACGTTGCGATCTTGATTTGTGCAACTCGTATAAAAGTACAACCTTTAACTTCGCACGCCACCGCGAACCCGAGCAATATCTCATGATCGTCGAGCGCAAAGGAGCTGTTGCGCCCGATTGATTTTTGCCTCGCCCCTTTTGGGGCGGGATTAACTTCGCAACTGCGCGTTGCGCGCTAAGTCAATTGGTCAAATTTTTGCAGCAACCTGACGCGCCAACTCAAGATTTTTGGCTCGTGCGCGACCACTAACAAGAAACAAATCAATGATGTACCAAATGCCTAAGCCGCCCAATGTCAGCAGTTTGGCGACACCCAGACCAACATCACCCAGCACGAAGCGATCAATTCCCCACATTCCCAAATACGCCGAACAACCGAATACCGTGGTAGGGTTCTTGGCTTGCGCTGTGAACTGAGAAGAAAACGCTTCTTTCTTTTCGTCAGAAAGCGTTTTGTAAAGCGAAAGTAATTCTTTTGTGTAAAGTGCGTTTTCCATCGTAATCCTTATAAATACATGGATAAATTTAACAAATCATTCAAAAATTTTTTGAACGATAAACCATTTACGTAGAAGCAGCACGAAGAAACGTTCATGTGAACAATGCAACTTGTTTTGGATGGCCTCGACAATTTATCTGTTCAATGTGGCATGGGTATTGCAGTCAGCTAACCTACAAATGACCTCCGCTTTAGCCTACTGCGCGTATGCCGCAGTCCACTGCATACTTTTCTCCCACAAGTGTCTGGCAAGTTCTGAGTCTTGAGCGATCTTTGAAGGGCTCTGTACGCGGGCATCTGCGTAGTACAGTCCCGTTTCTGTCTGTGGCGCGTCTAAAACACAATGCAGAGTGGTGCGCGCTCCCTGCTCAGCATTCAACATCGGTCGCATTTTCAGTACCGGTAGAAAAAACTTCGGTACATGGCGCCAAAGGCTTGTTGCCACAACACCAGGGTGTACGCTGTAGGCAGACACTCCAGTCCCAATTAATTGGCGCCCCAGTTCTGCACTAAACAAAATGTTCGCGAGTTTTGAAACTCCATATTCTTTCGCAGTGGTCAAACTCTGAGTCGGCCGTTGCAAAGCAGCCCAATTCAGCCCGTTAAAAGCCAGAAGATGCGCGCGACTTGCGACCGTTACGACGCGTGCCTCGGGGGTCTGTTTGAGCCTTTCAAACAACAAACGCGTTAGCAAAAAATGGCCTAAATGGTTGACGCCAAATGCCCATTCAAATCCTTGCTTGGTCAAGCCCCTTGCACCGGCTACGCCAGCGTTATTGATCAGATACCTCACGGGCAAATTCAGCGCTAAAAACGACTGGGCGCACGCACGAACCGAGTCTAAATCTGCGAGATCAAGCGGAAGCCAACGTGCGGACTCTGGAGACTGCGTCATTTGCCGTATTTGTTTGAGTAGCGGTTGCGTTGACTGCTCGGAGCGCGTTGCCAGAACGACATGAATACCCTTTTTAGCTAGCTCGATTGCAGTGACTTGTCCAATTCCTGCATTCGCGCCGGTAATGAGGGCAACGGGTGGCTGCGTCGCAACTTCGGGATGGCTAAACATGATTGAGCCTGGTTCATTGTGATTTCATGGTGTTGCTCGTGCGCTTGATTCAAAATCGACAGGCAAAATTCCTGAGACAGGCTGAGGCGAGAAGGAGGCTGGGGTACTCGCGCTTTACCTTTCAGGTTTGATCCTTGAAGTTTGAGAGTTGCTATTCGATTATCTTGCGTGAATATTTCAACAACGTGAAATAGCCGACGAGTTAAAAAATTCAAATCACTCTAGACAGAACACATAATTTACTCGCCTCATTACACGCTGGTCACAATATGTCACCTAGACTAGATGAGAGAACGGGCGTTATCACAAAAAATTAGGAGAGCATTTTGAACGTTTGGATCGTTGAAACCACGACAAAGGGCGAGGACAACAAGCGCTTAGGCCTAGCCTCTAAACTTGAAGGGGTTACCTTGAAAAAAGTTTCAACGCGACTAGTTAATCGTTACGCACGACAAACCGGAATGAGTTTGCTCTCAATCGTCGATAAAACACAACATCGAAGAACCGTTCGACCGTTTGTTGAACAGTTAATTGAAACATACGAACCGCCCGATGTCGTCATCTCGTCAGGGAGCAAAGCCAGCAGCCTAATGATCCCGGTGTCAGCAAAGCTGTTTACGGATTCATTTTGGGTCAATATCGGTAGGCCCAGACGATTTCACGACCTCGCCGATCTCATCTTGCAACAAGCCTGGGAGCCCGTGCCATTAACCTCGGATTCAAATAATATTTTCTCTTTAAACGGCATCCCCCATCACATCACTCCAACAAGCTTAACTGCGCAGCGAAGCGCTACGGCTCACCTTTTTAAGCGTTATGGCGGTCGCAAAAAAGCGCTCATTCTTTTGGGAGGAGCCTTGTCTGGCGGGGCAAAGACAGATTTTTATGATCATCATTTATTAGCTCAGTTACGAGCGCTCACTCTTACCTTATCAAAGAGCAATCACACCATATTTATCGCAAATAGCAGGCGAACCTCTAAAACGTTTTGGAGAACACTTCAAGCAAAAATAGTGGATCATCAAATTCAATGGATTGACCACAATGCGTCTGGAGCGTTGACTTACTTAAGTTTGCTTGCAAATGCAGACGCCATAGTGGTGTGCGCAGACTCAATGTCCATGCTCTGGGAGGCGTCTGCAACTGACAAACCCGTCTTTGCTCTTGTGCCATGGTTAGAGCGCAGGTCGACTCCTCAACCTCAGGCAAGAAATCTTGACATTTTGCTGCGTCAAGGTCGCGTGAGTCACTTAACTAAAATAACGGACGCTGAAGCAATGACAAGCAAAGATCCAATTGATCTCAGTGCGGAGTATGCAATGGTCACCTTGGAACGAGTCAATTGCTGGCGCTCTAAGCGACAAAGCACGCAGTCGTTCGCCAAAGAACCTAAGTCTCACCTGATTTTCTAAATAGGCATGGGAAGACTTCGAGCAGTACTCACTATCAGGTAATCAATCACCACGCTGCGCTCAACAACGTACAGTAACCAGCTTCGGTAAGCACAAAGGGATTTGTCTTGTGAGCGTTATCATTTAACGAGGCCTGAGCAATCGCCGGAAAAACTGACCTGTCTACCCCCAATTCTTTGAGACCAGATGGCAATCCCAGCCGCTGATTCAAACTCAAGAAAGTGTCGGTCAAGTTCGTCTCAGGGGGTAGGTTCATTGCACGACAGAGCCGGGACGACTTATCTTCAAGTACCGACGCGTTGATGGCAAGAACATGCGGCAGCATAATCGCGTTGAGTGTGCCATGGTGATAACCCAACGCTCCGAGCGAGTGCGAAACCGAGTGCACTGCACCTAGCCCTTTTTGAAAGCAGACCGCACCTTCGAGCGCGCCCATCATCATGTGCCAACGCGCATCAGCGTCGCACCCATATGCCACTGCACGTTCAATGTGTTGATAGAGCCGTGTCAGACCATCAAGGGCGATCGCATCGATTGGCGGGTTCACTAAGGGCGAGCAAAAGGTTTCAACACAATGCGAGAGTGCATCCATGCCAGTCGCTGCAGTCATGTACTTTGGTAAAGACAACGTCAACTCAGGATCGCAGATTGCCACACTCACAATCGTTGGGCACCCGACACCCGCTTTGATACCGTTGTTAAAAATAATGACGGCTGAACGGCCCACTTCGCTACCGCTACCTGAGGTGGTCGGCATCAAAATTAAGGGGGGTGGATTCACAATGGGGCGCGGGGAAGTATTGCGATTACAGTATTCCCATAACGGTGCAGGGTCGCCGCATAAGACCGCAATCGCCTTCGCTAAATCAAGGGTTGCACCGCCACCAATGCCAATCACCCCATCGCAACGATTCATTTGATAGGCGGTCAGGCCCGCCACAGCGGCATCCTCTGTTGGGTTAGGAGGCGTCTGATCAAAGATCACGGCATCGGCCATCATCGTGAGGGTTTCAGTCGCCTGAGCGAATACCCCAGCCGCCCTTACCCCCTTATCCGTGACAAACAATGGCCTGTTGATGCCTAACTTCGTGCTTTCAAGCGCTAACTGTTTGCGTTCGCCGTGACCAAAATGTACCTTCGTGTTGAATGACAGAATAGCCACGTGCTGCTCCAAACATTAATCCGACTTAGCACCCGACGCGCGTGCCACAATACCCCAGCGATCCGTCTCTTTTTGTAGAAACTCGCCAAAGGCTTTAGGTGAGGATTGCACAAAAGATTCAACACCGACTTTGCGCATGGCTTCAACTAGGTCAGGCGAGTTAGCAGCTCGAACTAGCGCCGCATACAGCTTATCAACGATTGGCTGAGGTGTTTTAGCAGGTGCCATCACGCCAAACCAGTTGAACGCCAAAATCTCAGGATAACCCTGCTCAACCGATGTCAACGTATTTGGCAACAACACAGCGCGCTGTGTATTGGTAATCGCGATCGCACGCAGTCGACCGTCTTGCACAAGCGGGTACAACGGGGGCAGGTCGACAATAATGCCGTCAACGTGTGCGCCCAATAGATCAGTAATGGCTGGCCCCGCGCCCTTATAGGGCACGTGAACGATATCGCCACTACCCGCCGCGGTACGCAGCAGTTCGATTGCTAAGTGTGGCAGGCCACCGCTACCCGATGACGAAATGGTGACACGACGTGTTTTTGATAAATCGATCAACTCTTTTAACGACTTGGCAGGCACAGAGGGATGAATCGCCAACAACTCTGGTGTTTGCGCAATCGTCGTGATGCCCACTAAATCTTTTAAGGTATTAAAAGGAATTTTTGCGAACGTGTGGGGGCTAATTACCAGAGGACTCGCGCTCGCAACGGTAATGGTGTAACCATCTGGCGCAGCTTTAGCCACAAAATCAGTACCAATCAAACCGTTACTGCCTGACTTATTCACAACGACAACCGATTGACCCAAGATCTCGGTGAGCTTCGGGGCAAACAGTCGCGCCACAATGTCATTTGACCCACCTGGTGGGAAACCCACAACCAAGGAAATCGATTTGTTAGGATAGTCTTGAGCTTGAACTAACCCTCCGAGCGAGCACAAGGCAACCATCGCCACTGCCGAACTTTTAAGCAAACGGGTGACACGTTTTAACAATATATTCATAGCACACCTCAAAAAACAATTAAGCAACGGATAGGACGCTACACACCAAACGGCAAGGCGACTAAAAAAACATACGTACTCGCCCAAAAACATTCTTCGACAACACTGACTGACGTCAATCGTAAAACTCTTAGTAAGCAATTGGCTCAAGATCAAGCCGCATTGCGATTCCGGTTAACGCCTCAGATACGGCGGGATAACGATGCACCACTAAAGGATCATGGCCAGGTACCACATGACGCGGTGACTGCGCCAACGCCACCAAGCGTTCGTAGCCTTCGATCGCCTGGCCCAAGTGATAGACCAGATGAAAGCAACGCTTTTGCTCAAAATGCTCGTAGTAATGACTGGCGTCTGAGGCAAGCACTACCCAGCCCCGAGCGGTATGGACTCGCACCACTTGCATGCCAGCAGTGTGCCCACCAATTTTGTGCACACTAATACCCGGCGCAATCGTTGCATCACCTTGATGAAAAATGACGCGATCCTTGTAGACCAACCGGATCATGCCAGCAACGTGATCTACCTCAAAGGCGCGACTAAAACGTTCACAGCACATTAGGCGACCCGTCGCAAACGCCATTTCATCATCTTGCAGATGAAATTTGGCGATTGGAAACTCCTCAAACGTACCCACGTGATCATTATGTAAATGCGTGATCACGATTTCGGCAATGTCTTTGGTGTCGATGCCCAGCAGCTTCAACGCATCGGCTGGTCGCCGCAGCAATGTCCGGTGGCGCTTATCCGCCATATCCTGATTGAAACCCGTATCGACTAACACCAAGCGTTTCCCATCACGTATCACCCAAAGGTAATAGTCCATCGGCATGGGCACATCGTGGGGGTCTCCCCCCACGAAATGGTCGGGTCTACGACCCTCTCGGGTTGCGTACTTTAAAGCAATCACCTCATAACAAGGTAAGTTCGCTTGATTCATTATGGCGACCCAAGCATCAATTCAGCGTCTCAAACATCAAACACCAACCTTAGAGGTGAGCTTCATGAGTTCGCCAACATTCTGGCAGTTTTCGATTGAAGCCACGGCGGCGGCAATTTCACCGGCGCGTTTAGCTCCTAGCACTGGAATCACCAAGCTATCAAATTTGCCGCGTAATTCGTCATCACTCATTGAGTTTTGAATAGACCCTTTAGGGTAATCAATTTGCGACACAAATTTAGAGCCGTCGTCCATCACCATGGTCATCAAACATGACACGCCTCGCGGCAGCGAATCGTCTACCGTAATATTGACCAGATCAGTCAAGCGGATCAATTCAGCTTCGCCCAAGCGCGCATCGTTGTATTGAGCGAACAACGCCTGGCCATCCAGCAAAGCAACAGCCACTGAGTAAGGCAAACTGACTTGCGCTTCGTGATAAGTCTGAGGACGCTTGTTTTGATGATACAGCGCCCAATCCGAATGGCGCGCCATTTCAATCGCCTTG
>CANKOW010000047.1 GCA_947484295.1 Alcaligenaceae bacterium
CCGCGCTTGGCAAGGTGCTGCATCAGATCGGCAATTGTTCGCACGCCCTCAGGCGCTTGCACGGCTTCTTCAGCGAGGCCGAATTTTTCGCGCAGTTGGGCAAAGTACAAAACCTTGAGGTGCATGGCGGTTGATTAATTTAAAAGTTCAGACAACGAAAGATACCGTACTGTATCGCCTTTGGTGATGACTGTTTCGGGGGCGAGGTCGACTAGGCCATCTGCCCAGGCCAGGCTGCTCATCACACCCGAGCCCTGATTGGGCCAAAGTTGCAGGGCTGGTTGGCCGTTGGCGTCTTGCTCGAGTTTGACGCGTAAAAACTCACGACGTTTGTCGGGGCGCGGCCAGTTAAAGTCGGCCGTTGCCGTGAGATAACGCAACGGGGACTCTTGTGCGCCCATGCGTTTGAGCAAAAAGGGGCGCGCCATTAACAAAAATGTCACAAATGAACTGACAGGGTTGCCGGGCAGACCGATAAAGTCTGCTGCGCCGACCTTGCCGTACGCTAAAGGTTTGCCTGGTTTCATTGAAATTTGCCACAGGTCAAGCGAACCTAGCGCCTGCACTGCACCCTTGACGTGATCTTCTTCGCCAACGGATACACCGCCGCAGGTGATGATCACATCGTTCTCAGAGGCCGCGCGTTGCAACGCCTCGCGCGTCGCTTGCGCAGAATCCCGCACAATGCCGTAATCGGTAACGGTACAGCCAAGTTGCTTGAGCAGACCATTGATGGCATAACGATTGCTGTTATAGATGGCGCCGGGTGCTAAGGGTTGGCCAGGCTCTGTGAGTTCGTCACCGGTAAAAAATACACCCACCTTCAGCCAGGCAAACACTGAAACGCTTGCGACCCCGATTGAGGCGAGCATGGCGAGATGTTGCGCGCCTAGTCGTTGCCCAGCTGCGAGAACAGGGCCACCGAGGGGGATGTCTTCGCCTTTGCGACGAATATGCTGATCCAACCGAATCGGTTGCGTCAGCTTGATCGCGCCGTGTTCGTCTTGGGTGTTTTCTTGCGGTACAACAACGTTGCTACCCTCAGGGATCGGGGCACCAGTGAAAATGCGCGCAGCAGTGTTGGCTGCTAAAGCGGTGCCGGTTTGCCCCGCGGCGATACGCTGCACCACTGCGAAGGCGTCGGGCAGTACGTCGATATTGGCAATGTGCAGGGCGTAACCATCCATCGCCGAGTTGTCAAAACCCGGCACATTCAAGGGCGAGGTCACGGCTTGCGAAAGCACTCTCCCTTGGGCTTGCAACAGAGGCAGGGTTTCAACACTGATTAAGGGTGCTGCAGCCGCAAGCAGACGCTCGCGTGCCTCTTCAAAGTTTAGTAGATTGGCTCTGGGTTTCATGACTCAAGAAACAGGGTGGCGAATCCCGCTAGTGTACGGTGACTCGCGGGATAAGCTCAGCCGCCGGTTTGCGACATAAAGCGAATGATCTTGGTGGGCGCTTCGAGAAACTCGTGACGCTCGGGTTTGAGCTCAATCGCTTCACGTAGGGCTTGCTCAAGATCTTCGTCGCTAATGCCAGCACGTAACAGGGGGCGAATCTCGAGTTTTTCTTCTTGGCCTAAGCATAAGTAGAGCGTGCCATCGACTGACAGACGCACGCGATTACAGGTGGCACAGAAGTGCTGACTAATAGGGGTGATCAAACCGATCTGACCACGACCATCTTTGGTGCGCCAGTAGCGCGCGGGCCCACCGCCCATTTCTTTGATCTCAGGGATCAGGTCAAACCGTTCGCGTAGGCGATCAAGAATCGGACCGAGGGGCGCGTAGCTTGATTTCAGGCCAGTGCTACCCATGGGCATGGTTTCGATCAAGCGCAAAATAAAGCCGCGATTGATACAGAATTCAGTCATCGCTTCGACTTCATGTTCGTTGACGCCAGGCATCACGACCATATTCAGTTTGATCGGTGAAAATCCCGCGGCCTCAGCAGCGGCCAGGCCCTCCATGACGTCGTCAATCGAATCGCGACCGGTGATCTGGGTGACGCACTCGCGCGTCAGACTATCGAGGCTGATGTTCAGACGTGACACACCCGCTGCACGGAGTGCCTCGGCGTGTTTAGGTAATTGCGTACCGTTGGTCGATAGTGATAAATCACTAATGCCGGGAAGTGCACTCAGACGCGCAGCGAGTTGCTGCAAATTGCGACGTAGCAGCGGTTCACCTCCGGTGAGGCGTACCCGCGAGGTGCCCAAGCGAGCAAAGGCGCCCACAACACGCTCAATTTCATCAAAGGTCAGCCAATTTTTTGGTTCTTGGTAGCCTTTGAAACTTTTTGGCAAGCAATAGGTGCACTTCATGTCACAGCGATCAGTCACTGACAGGCGCAGGTACTCAATGCTTCTTCCGAAGCGATCGATTAAGGGTGCCGATGTCTGTGTCATGGTGTGAAGCGTATCAGTGGAACGTGCAGATATCAGTGGATCGTGCAGATATGTCCGTAGAATTACTGTACTCTTAATTTAGACTTTGGTGCTTGGCGACCCTGAGGCTAAGCGGGTTATCCGCCAGTGCAACACGCTCACGCGACTAAATTCGCTTTGAGTCTGGCGTTGTGATGACGATCAAACTGAGGACGATTTCAAAGAATTATTATGTATAAGCACTTGATTTTAATAGTATTTATATCATTGTATGCACCGCGGTCAAGCGCTCAAGACGCGCGTTTGGCTGTTGCAAGCAATTTTGTCAATACCGCACAAGTACTAGTGCTTAAATTTTCAGAGCAAACCCCCTACAAAGTATCGATAAGTGCGGCCTCAACCGGTAAGTTTTACGCCCAGATCCGTCAGGCGGCCCCCTTTGATGTATTTTTATCGGCCGACCGGCAGACCCCCGAGCACCTGGCCAACGAGGGCTTTGCTATCAAAGAGACCCTGTTTGACTACGCCCGCGGCCGTCTGGTGTTTGTGAGCCAAGCCCCCGGTTCGAGCACGCCGGCCAAACAACTTCTGAGCCAGGCGCAGTTTAAGAAACTGGCAATTGCGAATCCTGAGTTGGCACCCTACGGGCTAGCGGCAAAACAAACACTCGAGGCTTTGGGTTTGTTGCCCAAGGTAAAGGCGCGCTTAGTGATGGGTGAAAACATTGGTCAGGCCGCTCATTTTGTGTTTAGCGGTAACGCTGATGCAGGGTTGCTGCCGCGTGCGTTTGCTCTTGAGACACCCGAACAAAAAAAGCTTTACCAAAACAGTTGGCTGGTGCCTGAAGCGTTACATCAGCCAATTATTCAAACGGCGGTGTTACTGACCCGCGGTCAACATAACCAGGTTGCGCGGGCGTTTATGCAGTATTTGCAACAGCCCGAAGCACAAGGCATTATTACGAGTCATGGCTACAACTAGATTCTGCGACGCACCGCGATGACGGCGATTTTGGCTGCCCTGTGGGTGACGCTCAAGCTTGCAACCCTCACGACAGTGATTTTATTGCTGTTGAGTACTCCGCTTGCCTGGTGGCTGGCACGCACGCGTTCACGCTTTAAAGCGCCGCTCTCTGCAATTGTGGCACTGCCGATGGTGCTGCCGCCTACTGTGCTGGGATTTTATTTGTTGATCATGTTGGGGCCGAATGGGCCGTTGGGTCAGTTCACGCATTCGCTGGGTTGGGGTTCGCTGGCGTTCACGTTTTGGGGTTTGTTGTTGGCCTCGGTGCTGTATTCGTTGCCCTTTGTGGTGCAGCCCCTGCAAGCGAGTTTCGCAAGTTTAGATACGTCAATCTTGGATGTGGCGGCAACGCTGCGCGCGTCGCCGTTTGATCGTTTTAAAACTGTGGTGATGCCCTTGTGTCGCCCGGCATTTATCACGGCGACGGTGATGGGGTTTGCGCATACGGTCGGTGAGTTTGGCGTGATCCTGATGGTGGGGGGTAACATCGAAGGTGAAACGCGCGTGCTATCGGTGCTGCTCTACGACCGAGTTGAAGCAATGGCCTACGAGCAAGCACATTGGTTGGCCGGTGGTCTGTTGATCTTTTCGTTTGTCGTGCTGTGCTTGATGCAATGGTATGGCCAACGTCTGTCGCATCAGCAAGGTGAGGCGCGATGAGTAAACAACACGGTATTGAGTTGAGTCTGAAGCTCGTGCGCGGAGGCGAGGCTGGCTTTGATTTATCTGTTGATTTAACGCTCCCCTCTGCAGGCACGACAGTCATTTTTGGCCCGTCTGGTGGTGGCAAAACCACCATCTTGCGTGCCATCGCCGGGCTTGAGCCTGACGTCAAGGGTCACATCCGGATCAAGCAACAAACTTGGCAGGCGCCGGGCGTGTTTGTGCCCGCGCATCAACGGCGTGTTGGTTTTGTATTTCAACACTCGGCACTGTTACCTCACTTGTCTGTCGAGCAAAATCTACGCTACGGCTGGCAACGCGTAGGTGGGACAGCAACTGAGTATGCGCATTGTGTTGAGCAACTTGATTTAGCGCCCTTGTTAGAACGGGCAATCGGTCAATTATCAGGCGGCGAGCGCCAACGTGTTGCGCTGGGTCGTGCGTTGCTCACGCGGCCTGACATTCTTTTGCTAGACGAACCTCTGGCCGCGCTCGATGCTGCGCGCCGTTCCGAGATTTTGGGTGTGCTCGAGCGTCTCAAGCAAACCACGACTATCCCATTTTTGTATGTCACCCATGCCGTCGATGAGATGTCGCGCCTCGCAGATTATCTAGTCTTGATGAAAGGCGGGCGCGTGCGTCAGGAAGGCCCGGCTCTTGAGGTGATGAATCATCCTGATGCACCACTTGCCTTGCGCGACGATGCCGGCGTGGTGGTGCAGGCGACCGTGCAGCAGCGCGATACGCACGGTTTACTGACGCTGCAAAGCCCGATGGGCGCGCTACACGCACATGGCCCTGCTTACATGCCGGGCAATCGCCTACGTGTACGCATTCATGCCCGCGATGTGAGCCTGGCGCTCAGCCATCACTCTGATACCAGCATGTTAAATATTTTGCCCGTCACGGTGGTGGCCCTACGAGACGGTGCGGGTGGCCAAGCCTTGATTGAGTTATCTGCAGGTAATCAACCCGAACAACGCTTGCTAGCAAAGATTTCGTACGCGTCAGTTGCACGTTTGCAGATTGCACCAGGCCTTGCGCTCTGGGCGCAGATTAAAGCGGTGGCGTTGTTGGTTTAGCGCGGGTGATGGTTTTCGGCCGCGGCTCGCGCACCTCGTTACTAGCTTGTCCTTTTCATCACTAGCAAGCGTTGCAGGGCCTCTTCAATGGGCAAAGGCGCTACAAAATCCAACGCCGCAAATGGGTTTTGCTGTGAGTAGACGACCAAAAGCGAAATGAGCGCCAACCAGAGCAGCGTAAAGTTTGCAAGAATTTGCATGGGGCGTTTAGAAATTGCGCTCAATGTTATGACAGCGACTGCCAAAGCTAACAAAAAAAGAACCAACCCTAGTCGAGGGTAGCCGATCGTATAACGACTGGCCTCGGCACGAACCAAACGTTGCTCTCTGAGTCGATTCGTCAGCGACATAACTTGGCCTGTCATCGTCCCTCCTAGAAGCTGCTGGTTTTGGGGGTTCGCGGCAATATCAGATATCCTAGTTAAGGGTCCGAGGGCGGAGGATTCGTTTGTACTGAACGAAGCGCCAGACATGCGACGCATCTCAGGCCACTCTTTGCTCAAGACGTCTCTGGTGTACTGTTGCACAGCGGCCATCAAGGGGGCTCCGACCTTCTGGTCAACGTTTAAAGAGATTCGCCCAAGTGTGCGCATCGCGTCAGCCTCGACCATGATGGCGCCTCGCGCCCGCAAATGTACCTGAGCGACGTCGCTAAATACAAAAGCTAAGCTCAGCGACAAAAAGATCACGCTTCCCACATTGATGTTCTGGAGGCCACCAAACATGTCGACTAATTTTTCATGCCAAATGGGACGAAACGTCACGTACGCAATGAAAAAAGAGAGCAATAAAGTGAAAGCCGTTAGCCCAACTGCTAGTGAAAAAAAGTACGGTATGGTCATTTAAATTTTGCCTTTTTTGGGTTCGCGAGCGCTAGAGGCCGCTCCTATGCCACGGGATGCGCTTGGATTAGGGTTAGCTTTTTCGGTTATTTGCTTTTTAAACCGTGCGGATGACCCTCGCAAGGCATTTTTAGACACAAAATACGCAAACTTACACGGGTTTAAGCAACGCCGTTCAGTTTGTGTCCGCCTCTACCTTGAGCGGGTAGGTGGCGACTTCCTGAACGTTTAGCCTCAAAGATCAGTCATTGCGCCAGAGCAGTTCGTCTTGTTGGTAGGGTGATCTGCCGTGGGTGCATGACTTGACGACCTGCGCCCAATCAATATTGCTTTTAGAAGGCGATTGTGGCCGCTGAAACACGCTTGGATGCTCTTGCTCTTCGTGTTTAATGGCTAAGCAGGTCGTGGAGCAGGGTAGTGGGCAGACTGCGCGTAAACTGTTGACTGTGTTGATCTGATCAAACATCCCGAAAGTCAATAAAGCGGGCAAATCGTCCGCATATTCCGATTAAAACAAGCATCGTCCATGGCCAGCCGAACTTGATGCCCGACCCCCAGTATCCCACTGCACTCCAGAACTCTATGGTCTTCAAAGAATCTTGGCTTTGTGAGGCGCTTCGTCTGAAAGAGACGCAATGGGGCCAGCTCGACGATCGGGCCGCCTGTTTGCGTGCGGCGCGCGAATCTGCTGCAGCGCGGCAAATCGCGATGCGCGCCAATTTACTCGGAGAAACGTCGGGCGTTACGCTGGCGCTTGGGCGCGTGCAGTCTGGACTTTGGGTTGCCTTCATTGTTTTGTTGGTGTTTGCCGTATCGGTAGGGGGGAGCGCAGCCTTAGCGGCGCTGGGTGCCGGGCTTCAGCCGGTGAATGTGGTGTCGGCACTCGTCGTGTTGCTGGGTGTCAATCTCTTTAGTCTGGTTTTATGGATCGTTACGCTGATCGTCGGGATTGGCTCGGGCGGTTGGCTTGCAGGGCGTTGGCCATGGCTCGTTCGCAAACTTGCAACAGGGCCCGAGGTTGCACTGGCCGGGCAAGCCTGGTGGTCGCTCTGGCAACAAGCGGGTGGATTGCGCTGGGTGCTCAGCAGTGTGACGCATGCCTCGTGGTTAATCGCCAACCTGACAATACTTGCGGTGCTTTTTTTTATCCTGTCGACGCGTCACTTTAGTTTTGCGTGGGAGACAACGCTCTTGTCGGCAGACAGCTTTGTTGCCTTGACGCAGTTCTTGGGTGCCGTACCGCAGTGGTTTGGTTTCGCGATACCGGATACTGAAACGGTTCGCGCAAGTGGTCACTTATCAAGAAATTCATTGCAGGCGCAGGCGCTTTGGGCGAGTTGGCTGACGGGTGCGTTGGTCTGCTATGGAGTCATGCCCAGGGCCTTGTTACTGCTCGCTAGCCTGGCGTTGGTGGCGCGCGCTTGGCCGCGCACTCAACCGCAATTACTGTCACCCTATTATCAGGCCTTGCTTCTAAAGATGGATCCCGCTGCCTTATCGCCTGAGGGGCAGGTGCCGCCTCAGATCAAGCTTCGTTATCCGCCCGCGCTTAAAGGCGCCAACAGCGCAACGCGTGCCATGATCACTGGCATTGAACTAGAAGGTGAGTGGCCTCCCTTGGAGTTAGGTAGCGCCATTGTTCACACCGTCATGATTGACTCGCGCGACACTCGAAACATGGCTCTGGGCCAAGTGGCGCAGCTCAATCCTCGACGCCTGGTGATCGCCTGCGATGCACGACACACGCCAGATAGAGGAACCCTGCGTTTGATTGCTGAATTGGCGTCTTATGCGAGCAAGACGCTCGTTTGGCTACAACCTGCTGGCGGAGCCGACGGGCCTGACGGAGCCGACGGACGTATCCCAGTTTGGAAAAATCAACTGCATGCCGCGCTCGAGGTCGAGGTCTTAGTCACCCCCTTGCTTGCCCCCGTTTCAGAATGGTTGGTGCGCTCAGATGACTAATGACTTAAGCGCCCTGCAGATTGCTGTCGTGGGACACACCAACACAGGTAAAACGTCGTTGCTGCGAACGCTCACCCGCGATGTCAATTTCGGTGAAGTCGCAGATGCGCCAGGCACAACGAGACAGGTTCAGGGCGCACACGTCAAGCTAGAGGGTACCCCGGTTATGTTGCTGTTTGATACCCCTGGTATCGAAGACAGCATGGGCCTGCTCGACTACCTTGAGCAACTCGCAAGCGCCGGCGATCGACTTGATGGCCCAGAGCGGCTCAAATTATTTTTACAAGGTCCCGAAGCCTCTGGTCGGTATGAGCAAGAGGCGCGCGTGCTAAGAAAGCTGCTCGACTGTCAGGCCGGGCTGTATGTCATTGATGTACGCGAACCGGTGCTCGCCAAACATAAAGACGAGCTCGTGATTCTTGCTTATTGCGGCCGCCCGTTGCTGCCGATCTTAAACTTTGTAGCAAGCACGGCGTCGCGTGCTGTGCAGTGGCGCGAAACATTGTCGCGCCTGGGATTACACACCTGCGTAGAGTTTGACAGCGTGAGCCCACCGCTTGACGGTGAAGACACTCTCTACCGAACGCTCTCGATTGTTTTGCCTTCGCATCAATCCGTATTGTCTGGATTGCAGCTGCAATCCGCCAGGCAAAAAGTCGCACGGCGTGCTGCAGGCTTGACGTTGATTGCAGGGCTACTCATCGACTTAGCTGCCTTGCGCACGCCTTCAAGTACCGAGCCCGAGTTACTAGGGCAAGCGATTGTTTTACAGCAAGCAGTCGTCAGACAGCGGGAACAGGCTTGCGTGCAAGCTTTGCTGGCACTGTTTCAATTCAGCCCTGATGATTACCTGAGTCATCCGCTACCGTTGTCCGATGGCAGCTTGAGCGTTGACCTGTTTAATCCAGAGGCGCTCAAGGATATTGGCCTACATACAGGCGGAGGGTTTGGTGTTGGCATGATTGCTGGGGCAGTGGCAGATGTTTTAAGTGCTGGCCTGACGCTTGGCACGGGCATGCTAATCGGCGCGGCGGCAGGCGGTGCGGCCTTAGGTGTTGGCAGATTTGGAACGCGGATGCTGAGCTATATCCGAGGCTTTCGTGAACTGACTGTGGCAGATGACATTCTGCAGTTCGTCAGTTTGCGCCAAGGGCAATTACTCAAAGCGCTCGAACGCCGCGGTCATGCAGCAATCGCAAAAATCGACGTGGCAGAAAAAACGGTTGAGATAAATCGTGCCCTGACCGCCTTACCGAAACCTTTGCTAAGAGCACGTGCACACCCTGAGTGGTCGGCGGTTGGAGGTCGTTTTCAGGATGGTCCGGCGCGGCATAAGGCAATTCTTGCGCTGGTCGAAGAAGACAGGCTGAAGGATTATGATCTTTTTTAAGATAAGTTGCTGTTTTTAATATATATTTAAACAATCGAATTTCGGTTAACCCTGCGGCTCCTGGTCCAAAGCCAGAGTGGGGCGCTAAAATTTATAAAGCAACCATCTTTTAGAAAAAAGAGGGGTTACTTTTTATTTAGGTCAAGGCAGCTATGTAGTTAAACTGCTCCGCGATTGTTTTTTCTGTGCAATTAACTATCTAAAATCAAAATACAGGCTCTCAAGGTTAGTGTTGCACTTCGCTTTTGAACTCGTCCACTAAGTTCACTAGTGAGCAATTATGATTAAAAGCAAAAATGAGCTGCTCTGACGGTTTGGTCACACCCGCCGATTTCAGTGAATCAGTACCCCCCACAGTGCCCATGGCAAGGTTAACCCTCGCATTTTTCGTCTCTGGATTTGCTGCGCTTTTGTGCCAGATTATCTGGCAACGCATGCTCGGTGTATTCGCCGGATCCGATACAGTTTCGGCCGCGCTCGTGGTGGGTGCTTTCCTAGCAGGCCTTGGAGTGGGCTCCATTCTAGGTGCGTGGCTTTCAGATCGACTTTCGCCTCGAGGGGCGCTGATCGGATTTGCTGTGGCTGAAACAGCGGTGGCCTCCTTCGCACTTGTCTCAAAATTCTTTTTGTACGACTTCTTGGCAACCGATTTGGCCGGGGTGATTGACAGCCCAACGGCGATCTTTGCTTTGTGCTTTGCTGGACTATTGCTGCCAACTACACTGATGGGCGCCTCTTTGCCCCTGCTTTCAAGAGCCGTTGCCACGTCGCTTGAAACCGCCGCACAGCGCATTGGCCGACTCTACAGCCTAAACACTCTAGGCGCTGGTATCGGGGCTTTGTTGGGGGGCTGGATTTTGGTGGGCGAGTTGGGGTTTGTTGGTGCCTTGATGTTGGCTGCTGCGCTGGATGTATTGGCGGTAATGATCGTTCTCACGATGTTGTCTACGACAAGCCGCGAACTCCCCAAAAAAGTTGTTCAGGCCACAATCGCTTCGCCAGATCCCTTTGGTCGGTTGGGTCTGTGGTGTTTGTTAGTTTTTATGTCGGGATATGTGATCGTTGCCCTTGAGATCGTCTGGGTGCGATTTATTGGACAGGTCGGCATGTTTCACGCCTATTTGTTTCCAACCGTGCTAGGCGTTTTTCTATTGGCTGATGGCTTGGGCATGGCGCTGGCTTCGCGGTTGGTGCAGCGTTGTGCGGATCCTAGGCCTGCTTTCTTTATGGCTCAAGCCGGTGGGTTTGCGGTTGCTGCGGTCGTCTTGCTGCTGGCTTGGTGGGCATTGCCCTATGAGCCGTTAACCACTTACTTGTCGGTTGACCAGCAACGCATGCGTCCCCAATCCCTAGTAGCCATGTTCTTGTTGACGGGCGTGGTTGTGGGGCCAGCGGCATTTTTGATCGGCATGACTTTTCCATTTGTTCAACGCGCCGTGCAACAAGATCTTTCTCAGGTTGGTGCTCGCGTGGGATGGGTTCAATTGGCCAATATTGCGGGCAATGCCTTGGGTGCCATTGGCACGGGGCTTTTTACCTTTCACTGGCTTGGAACGGCAGGTACGTTGCAGGCACTGGCCGTAGTGTCGATCCTTTTGATCCTTGGGTGGTTGGCGACCAGTCGATGGCGCCGATGGCCAGAAATCGCGGTCGGTACAGCCTGCTTGGTGGCCTTGATTATTGTGCCGGGGAATGTTGCTTTTTGGTCTCGTATACACCTGCAAAGCGATGGCCACCACGTGTCGTGGGCTGAGGACCGTTCTGGGGTGGCTTTGTTTCGGGCTGAACGCCGGGCGGACGGTTTATTAGAAGGGCCATTTTTTATTCAAGGATTCTCGCAGGGGCGAGTTCCCTTCCTGTCCATTCACCAATTGCTGGGCGCTGTGGGGCCCTTGGTGCATCCAGACCCACGCGATATTTTGGTCATTGGCGTTGGCAGCGGCGGTACGCCGTGGGCAGCTGCCGTACTACCACAGACTCGGGTCCGTGCGGTTGAGCTCGTTGAACCGGTAATCGGGGTTCACGCCGCACTTGCCAAAGTGCTGCCAGACGGCCCAGTTGGACAGATGATGACTAATGCCCGCTGGACGATGGAGTATGCCGATGGCAGGCGTTTGTTGGCGAAGGAGCCGCGCCGCTACGACATTATTGAAGCGGATGCAATTCTGCCTGAAGCCTCTTTGAGCGGCATGCTCTATAGCCAAGAGTTTTTGGGACTGGCCCGTGCCCGCTTAGCTCCTAAAGGAATTTACATTCAATGGACGCCCACCTGCCGAAGTGCGGAGACGTTTCGATGGGCCTTTGCGCATTCGGTTTTGATTATGCCTGCGCGCATCATGTTAGGCAGTGAGACACCGATTGATGTCAACGCCGAGATGATTGTTTCGCGCCTACAAGAGCGTTCCGTGTCGGATCACTTGTTGCGCGGTAACCCTGACTTCACTGACTATGCGTCTCTCGTTCAGCGGACAATCGCCTTTAAGCCCATGGCAGTGACTCAGTCCGATGACCTTGTGTTGACTGACCTACATCCCCGAGATGAGTTTTTCCTGAATCATCGCCGTCAGGAACTTAATGATCTCACCTTACAGGGCAAAGCTCCAGAGGACATAATTTGTGTACCCAGCAACTAATTAAATTGTCTGTTGTATCCTTAATACTTAGATTCAAAGGTGCAAACATGTTGCCCTGTGACATGATTCTATTCATAGAACGATAAACGCGAAGACGATATGCAGCCCCAATCGTTGTTCAGATGTTTACCACGCACTCTCTATGCACTGCTTGCGCTTGCTTTTGTCTTGTCGTTTCTGGCGACGCTGTGGATGGTTTTTTATTTCCCGGTATACACAGATGAGATTTTTTGGAAGCTGATGATCGCTCGGCTTGAAACCGACCACGGTAAGCTCGTTTACTTATTCGCACAATGCAGTGAAGGTCAGTGGATCGATGCACCCTTGACTTGGTACCCTGCTATGTCAATTAATTCATGGCTTTATGAGGATGCCGGTCAGCCTTGGCGTCTTCGTGTTCACGGCTGGTTCTTCTTTTTGGTTTTACTAACGCTCTGGACTTGTTTGCTGCAACACCGCACTGGCCTTAGTGTGATTGACGCATTCCTAGCAGTCAGTGCGTTTTTGTCAGTTGGCGTACTGCCGTTTCTTTTGGTTTACGCACGGCCCGAGCAGCCCCTTTTGCTTTTACTAACACTCAGTCTTTTGGTGACTTTGTATAGGGCACCTGCAAATCGTTTGAGTTGGCCAATTGGCCTTCTGGTGGTCTTAAGCTTTGCTCTGGTGGCAATGCTTTTAGCGGGGATTCACCCCAAGGGCATGTTTTTATTTCCCGTTTTACTGGTGCTGGCTTGGCGACAATTGAAATCATGGCCCTTGCTAGTCCTGCTAGGATTAGTTCTTGGGTGGACTGCCTACGACACCTCACAAGTCTGGCAGCTACGAACGACATGCCCAGAGTTTCCTGGATTGATGTCAACTCTTAGTGGGCTTACGCTCAAACCAGATGTTCTATTATCCAAGCCCTTAACATTTATTCAACAAGGCTGGAGTAACGCTCTTGATTTTGGTGCTTACGTCAGAAGTCTTAATTTTCAAGAGCAATACGTTGTGGATTGGCTACCTGCGAGGAAGGGTGGCGTGATTAGTACACAGGCTAGTTCAGTGGCGAACATTCTTTTATGGATGCCCCTCTTAGTCGCTGTGCTGGTTATCGCTTCAAACTGGTTTTTTGACAGAAGACCAAGAGGACGCGTTGACCTCTTGCTGTTCTTCTCAATCTTGCTCTCACTAGCTTCTATCGTTGTGTTGCAAACGCAAAAGAACTTTTATGAAGTTTCAATCGTATGGCCGCTGGTGTTATTACTCGCAATTTTTAGTTTTGGTCGGGCGGTCAGTGAATCAAGCCGTGGGCGTGTTCGCATAATCATTGCCGTGCTGATGGTTGTGGCACTACTCTCGGGTATTTTGCGTGAAGAAAGGTTCGGTGAGTTTGTGCCGGGTTGGCGCCAAGCTCGTTTGCAGCAAGTTGAGATGGTTGACTACCAAAACCAAGACTTGCGCGACTTTGCCAGAAAGCAGTGTGGTATTGAAGACAGCGCGCAACGCCTAGTGTTGGATAAAGATACCTATCAAGCGTTTTGGAACCATGAGCAGCCGATTTTTCTTGATTATGCAGCTGGCTGGTGGGCTGCGGAGTCTAATGTTCGAGAAACGTTTCGTAAGCGTCGCGTCCAGGGCCTAGTCGCCCTTTGCACTAACATTCCAGAAGCGAACCGTTCACGTGCAATAGAGTTTGGTCGCTATTGTTGCATGTCCGCAGACGCACTTCGTTGAGTGACTATTAAGTACGCCGAAGAACAGTAAACAAAGAACTACCAAATGGTGCGTTTCTGGTCAGGCGTATTTCAAGTCTAATGAAGCGAAAAAGTAGGGTATTGAGCAAAATGTTGTGGGACTTTAGGTCAGACAACGGTTTGATTGAACTGGCAGGGTCGTATTTGAGTCTTTGCCATGCCCGAACAGCAAAAATAGCGGGCGAAAGACTAAAAGGCCAGTAGCGTAGCGTTAGTGTTTCAAAACCAACTGACTCAATAAGCGCCTTCACCTCGAACTGATTAAAGCGATGAAGAAGTCCAACAGCCCGGTCATGGGTACCACGAAACGCTGCGAGTGCGGGCAAATTCATCATCAGAAGCCCATCCTTGTTCAAGCGCATATAGGCATTTTTAATGAAGGCCAACTGTTCGTCGGCAGACAAATAGCACAGCGTGTCATTGCTGATAATGACATCAAACTTTGAGTACGCTTGGATCGTTGCAATGTCGTTCATGTTACCTAGTTCAACATCAAACCCTCTCTTTTGACAAATGTCGACCGCAATGGGAGAGAGGTCAAATCCCTTGACCTGTCGATAGCCAGCCGCTTTGAGACTATGAATAAGTCCGCCAGTTCCGCAACCCGCATCCAATACATGGACGTTCGGAGATATGCGTTCGCGTTCGATGCTCTCCAACACGAGACTATGAAGAACACGGTACCACCAGTGATGGGTCTCCACTTCAGCCATCACTTCATACTCACGACGATTATCGATCATGACTTAAACACCCAACTACGTTGAACCACAAAATTTACCGTCGTCACAAATATCATAGCAAAGGGTTGGTGGCGCTTGGATGTACTTTTAAAGTTAATGCGCAGGTGGTTTTGTCCGAGCATCCTAAAATTTTAAGAGTTTAAATCTAGGATCTCATGCAGTGTATCGAGTACTCGATGAGCACTTTCTAAAGGTAATTCTGGATATAGAGGCAAAGAAACGATCTCGTTGGCAAGAGCCTCTGTAATGGGCAAGCTTCGGTCCTGATAGCCTAAAAATGTGTAGCCTCTCATTCGATGAATCGGGAATGGATAGTGAATGCCAGTCTGTATATTGTGACTGGCAAGCGCTGCCCTGAGGGCGTCACGTTCCTTTGAGCGCACCACAAACAGGTGATAAGCATGCTCAATATTCGATGGCGCTGCCATGTGTCTCAAGGAGGTGGGCAGGCCAGCCTTGTATACCTCAGCAAGTGCTCGTCGTTTTTGCAATTGTGCGGGCAGGTACCTGAGTTTAATATTTAGGATCGCCGCCTGTACTTCGTCGAGTCGACTGTTAATTCCCTCGCGTTCCGCGTAGTACAGGTCATCAAAACCATACTTACGAATCCGCCGCATTTCTTTGGCGAGCGATGCATCTGCAGTTGTGCACAGCCCACCATCACCGTAGGCACCAAGATTCTTCGTTGGATAAAACGAAAATGCAGCCGCGTGACCAAACGTTCCAGCTGCGCGCCCATTGATCAGAGTCCCGTGAGCTTGCGCGCAATCTTCTACAACAGAGATATTGTAGGGTCGCGCGATGTCTAAAAGTAATGGCATATTGACAGCATTGCCAAACAAATGGACAGGAATGATCGCGCGGGTTTTTGACGTAATGAGCCCTGGTACGAGATTTAAGTCCATTAGAGAGGTTTCGGGGTCCACGTCGGCAAACACTGGCGTCGCCCTGACCATCCTTATCGCGCTGACAGTTGGTACAGCGGTGTTCGCTACCGTGATGACCTCATCACCCGGCCCAACGCCCAGCGCCATCAGACAAATAACTAAGGCATCCGTGCCATTGGCTACGCCTAAACTGTGGGTGCCATGACCCAAAAAATCTGAAAAGCCTGACTCAAATTTCTCAACTTCTGATCCAAGAATCAATTCGCCCGAGCGCAGCACGCGTTGCACCGCACCGAGCACTTCCTTTTCAAGATCAAGATACTGATCCCGATAATCAAACATCTTGATGGTTTTTACAGTCACGGGGTTAAGTAATTGATGCGGTGGGATTGGTAGTATGCCAGCGTCTTAGCCAAGCCTTCGCGGAGATTTATTTGGGGCTGCCAACCAGTCACTTCAGAAAATGCAGAGTAGTCACCATAATAGTCGCCAATATCGATCAGTTTCTTGTCTGCGGGAAACGGTACAAGTTGGTAGGTTACATCAGTTAGGGTGGCCAGTGTTTGTACAAAATTTAAGAGATCGTATCGATCTGGGGACCCGAGATTAAAAACATGCCCAAAGCATTGGTCATGTAGTATCGCAAGGACTAGCGCTTGCACCACATCATCCACGTAGTTGAAGTCGCGTACCTGCATCCCATCGCCAAATATATGAATCTCTCTTCCACTGAGACACCGCTTGAGAAATACACCGATAAACCCCTGTCGGTCGTTCTGGATTTGAAGCCTTGGTCCGTAAGTATTTGTTAGCCGTAAAACCGTTGACTTAACGTCGTAGACTTGGTGGTACAGCAGGTGGTAGTACTCAGCGGCGAGTTTGTTGATGCCGTTTACATCAATTGGTAAGACTGGGTGTTCTTCTTTAACAGGAAGCGTCTGTGGAGTACCGTAGACTTGCCTTGTCGAGGTGTAGACAATTCGTGCGTTAGGGTTGTGTATCCTACAAGCCTCAACCAAATTCATGGTTGACACGCAGTTCACCCCCAAATCAGTCAAGGGTTCGAGCATGCTGTCGCCGTGACTGACCTGTCCTGCCAAATGAAATATTGCTTCTTGCCCTTTAACAATCTGAGATAAGGCTTGAAAGTTACGCATGTCATCTTGGAAGACATGGACTTGCTCTCGGATGGGTTCGATATTTTTCCAGTTGCCGCCAAATTCCTTAATCATGGCGTCTAACAAAGTAACCTTGGCCCCAAGGGCCACCATGCGGATGGCAAGTGAGCTTCCGATGAATCCGAGCCCCCCTGTGATGAGCACTGGTCGACCCGAATACCAGCTTTCGTCATAAACCAATTAGGCTTGCTCCTTGTTGCGGATGGTTCTTCGCACCACAAACTGAGGTATCTTATTTAGCTTCATCAGCACCCTCCCTAGGTACTCGCCCATCAGACCGATTGCTAAAAGCTGCACGCTAGACATAAATAAGATTGCAACAAAAACTGATGCCCAACCGGTGGGGAGATCCGGGTTCATGATTTTTTCGATAATGACAACAACCCCTGCCAAGCCGCTTAGGGTTGCAAGCAGTAATCCAATGGCACTGGCAATGCGCAGTGGCAAGATAGAAAAGTTTGTGAACATATTGAGCCAAAGGCTCACAAGTTTGCGCAGCGAATAACCAGAGCGTCCGACCTCTCGACTGAAATGCTCTACCTCTAACCGACCGTAACGGGTGGTGCTTCTAAGGATCAGGCCATCAATATAGGGGTAAGGGCCATCATATTTAATGATCTGTTTAACCACCGACCGACGGATACACTTGAATGAGGAAAGGTAGAGATCTCTTGGTTTCTTTAGGACATAGCTTGCGATCAGGTTATTAAAAGAACTCCCTAAGTTTCTCGACAACCCATGTTTTTTTTTCTTGTAGCAAGAAAAAACCACGTCATAGCCCCCTCGGTCGAGCTCATCAACAAGTCGAATGGCTTCATGAGGCGGGTTTTGTAGATCATCATCCATGATCACGACATAGTCACCTGTGCAGTGGTTTAACCCCGCCATGACGGCGTTGTGTTCTCCGAAATTTGTTGAAAGTTCTATGTAAACAATCCAGTCGTTTTGTTGCGGCGCAACCTCGCAAACCTCATCGGAATTGTCGAGTGTGCTGCCATCGTTGACCAAAATAAGCTCTAAAGAGTTTTGTGGTCTCAGGTGTTTGTCCAGCTGTTCGATGAGTTTGGGTAAAGTCTCAGCGCCGTTATAAACCGGCACAACAACTGAAATGCGTCGCATGGGCAGCATAGTTTCAGGTCAACTTAGCATTATTGACAGTGTTAAATCTAGTATCACGTCTGGAAGAACCGCGGCACTCAAGGCGTCCAATTCGTGTGTTCGTTTTCAACAATCTAAAGCAGCCAAAAACCTCAATGAAGTGTAAATCTGCACCCACAAGCAATCAAGTATCTTCATCATCTGTTGTTTTTAAGGAAATATTTAGAGCAGGTCAACACCCTTGTCGCTAAAGTCTAGTCACCAAGTATCAGCTATGTAGGGGTATTTCAGGCCCCAGCTTGCGAAGTACTCTGGTGTGGTTGAAAAATAGAAGGGCTAGATCGACTATTTGCAATAGTTGCTACTGCAAACAAAGCAAGGCTGGCATCAGATTTTCTGAAGTCGATCAACATTGGAGATAACGAGGCACACGTAACTTCCTCGTCATATTTCGCCATAAAAAACACCCCAAAGGTTGGATTGGTGTCTAACTTTTGGGGTGCAGTTCAAGCGGGCAGAGTGGCGAAACTTAAAGTATGGGGATCAATGGGCGTACTCGCAACGGCGCACAAATAGTGCAATTTTATTTGTTGACAACAGTCGAACAGCCGTTTTAAACACTAAAGTTATTCTGTGTTAGCTCCTGCTGCGCCGGTAACCCATAACCTTGGAGTCTGCTATGAATATTGAACTTGAAGAAGTTGTGCATGATGTCTCTGATGATGCACTGGAGATGGCTGCGGGTGGTGCGCAGGGGGGGGCTACGATATGCACGGTGAATGGGATGGTTTCGCTGTACCTCCTTGGCGTTATCCAGTTCCTGGGTTTTAATGCCAGGGGTGTCACTGGAATCAGTCGCTCAACCTTGGGTGTTAGCTATTGCTGACCTGTAACCCATTCCTACTTGGGTATTAGCCACCTTCGGGTGGCTTTTTAACGCCCGCATCAAATGCCCGAGCAGTTAAGTTGAACAAAACAAAATGTATATACCCCCCACCTTTTTACACAGAAAACAAAGGGGGTGTTTCACCGGTCACGACTGACCAGTTTCCGACCGAACGCAGACCCCGAGGGGGCGAAGCCCGAACAGTTTCGTTTGAGCAAAACACAGTCATAGCCCGGCACAGTAAAGCTGTCGATTTACGGGGGTGGGGGTACGGTGGGGTCAGGAATGGCTGAAATTGGAGGGGGTGGGGCAGATAAGTAATCCCGTACCATTCGTGTCCGCTTCAACCATATTACTGAATAGCAGTGTCAGGGCAGCAAGCGCTGTGGGGAATAGCCGGGTAGAGCCGTTAGGGCCTTGGGTAGAGCCCCCAGAGCCATGATGTGTAAGAGATTCTGGCGGAAGCGGTGAGATTCGAACTCACGGAGGGCGTGAACCCTCGCCGGTTTTCAAGACCGGTGCCTTAAACCGCTCGGCCACGCTTCCTTTTCTTGAAGGGATGCATA
>CANKOW010000048.1 GCA_947484295.1 Alcaligenaceae bacterium
ATCATCCCGCCAGGGCTTAAAGAATCTTACGACGTTCGCGAGGTCATCGCACGGCTGATCGACGACTCCGACATGCAGGAGTTCAAACCAGACTTTGGTTCGTCGCTTGTATGCGGCACCGCCCACTGGTGTGGCCATCCGGTAGGCATCCTGGCGAACAATGGCGTGCTGTTTTCTGAATCAGCGGTCAAAGGCGCGCACTTTATCGAACTGTGTAACCAGCGCCAGATTCCTTTGGTGTTCTTGCAGAACATCACCGGTTTCATGGTCGGCACCGAGGCCGAGCGCGGTGGTATCGCGCGGCACAGTGCCAAACTTGTCTACGCGATGGCTACCGCTCGTGTCGCGCGACTGACGGTCATTATCGGGGGATCGTTCGGTGCTGGCAACTACGGTATGTGCGGGCGCGGCTTTGATCCCCGGTTTCTATTCGCGTGGCCAAACTCACGCATCGCGACGATGAGCGCTGACGTCGCGTCCACAGTGCTGACGGACTTGCGCCGCAGCAGCATGAAGAGCACTGCCGACGAGGCTGAGATCGCCGAGATCGACCGAGCCACCCGTGCCCAGTTCACCGAGCAAAGCGACCCGTATTACGCCACTGCACGGCTATGGGACGACGGGATAATCGAACCGTCCGAGACCCGCGAGGTCATCGGTCTTTGCCTTGCTCTGTCAGCGGCAGAAGCCCCCGTCGCTGGTCCTTCCCCAGTTTTCCGGATGTAGCCCAATATGTTTGAATCCATTTTGATCGCCAACCGTGGCGAAATCGCCTGCCGCATCGCCCGTACTTGTCGCCGGCTCGGCATTCGCACGATTGCGGTGTACTCTGACGCTGACTCTAACTCTCGCCATGTCGGCGAAGCCGACAGCGCAATACGCATCGGGCCTCCCGACGCCACCAGCAGTTACCTCAACGCCGATGCGATCCTTGAAGCAGCAGGCGCTGCAGGCGCCAGCGCAATCCACCCGGGCTACGGGTTCCTCTCAGAAAGCCTCCAACTTGTCGAGCGCTGCGCAACCCACGCGATTGCCTGGATCGGTCCGCGGGCAGAGGTCATCGGGCGCATGGGCTCGAAGATAGAGTCCAAGCGCATCGCCGCCGCCGCAGGAGTGCTTTGCGTGCCGGGCTACAACCACGACGAACAGGATCCCGCGACACTGCTCGAGCATGCCCGCGAGATCGGAGTACCTCTTTTAATCAAGGCTAGCGCTGGTGGAGGCGGCAAAGGCATGCGCCGTGTCGACTCTATCGACGACTTCCTGCCGCAACTTAGCCTAGCGCGCCGCGAAGCGATGCGTGCCTTCGGCGACGACCGCGTACTCATCGAAAAGCTAATCGAACGCCCGCGTCACCTTGAAGTGCAGTTGGCCGGCGACCATCACGGCGAGCTTGTCCATCTGTTCGAGCGTGAATGTTCGATCCAACGCAACTATCAGAAGGTGATCGAGGAAGCACCAGCGCCGCGGCTACCGTTGGCAGTCCGAGACAAGCTGTTCGATGCGGCCATCAAGCTCGGCCGTGCGATCCGCTACGACTCGTTGGGTACCGTAGAGTTCGTGTTGGCCGAAGGGTCGGACACGCCGTACTTTTTGGAAATGAACACGAGGCTGCAGGTTGAGCATCCGGTCACAGAGATGACGACAGGGTTCGATCTCGTCGAGTGGCAGATTCGGATCGCGCAGGGCGAGCCGCTGCCTGTGGCTCAGCATGAGATTTTCTCTAACGGTTGGGCGATTGAAGCGCGGATCAATTGCGAGGATCCAGCTCACGGTCATCGGCCCGAGTTCGGCACTGTTGGGCGATACTCTGAGCCGACCGGGTCTGGCATTCGCACCGACAGCGGTATTGCGGCGGGCTCCTCAATACCGTCGCAATATGACTCGATGGTCGCCAAGTTGATTGGCAGTGGTCCCACTCGCGCCCATGCTTTAGAACGACTGCATGATGCGATTAGCGGCTTTGAAGCGGGCGGCATCGGAACCAACCAAGCGTTACTGTTGACAATTGTCGACCATCCTCTGTTTCGTCGCGGGCAACTGACAACCGGATTTCTTGCTGAGGCGTTTCCTGGCGGCTGGCAGGAACGGGTCGAGGATGCTCGCGGCGCGATCGTTGCAGCGGCCATCGCTACGGTGCAGCTGCATGGCAACGGGAGTCAGCCCGGTAGCGTCAGCCCGAAGGGCTACTGGCAGCGTCAGGGAGGTTTCCGCTTTATGGCTGCCTCTGGTCGGAGTGCCACCGCCCGTGTGCGGGTGATCAACGACGGCATAGAAACAGCGATCGGCATCGCACGCGACGCAAGCCGTCTGCGGATCGAGATTGACGGCGTACCTGCAATGTTGGTCACTGTCGAATGGCCCTCACCCGAGCGACTGCGCCTGACAGCCCAACATGGTGTGCCGAGCGAATTCCTGCTCTCGCGCGACGGGGACATGACCGTCGTTAACCACCGTGGCACACGATGGAAGCTACTGGTACTCAGCGAGGTCGCAGCACTCGCGCGTGTTAATCGAAAAACCAGCTCGTCGGGCAGCGATATCCTTTCTGAGCTTCCAGGCGCGATCACCGCAATAAACGTCGCCGCCGGTGCACACGTGCTGGCGGGCGACATTTTGGTGGTCATGGAATCGATGAAACTGATCTTTCCCTTGGTCGCGCCGCGGGACGGCACCATCGCCACACTGCGTTGCGCGATCGGCGACATCGTCGCCCGAGGTCAGACGCTGGTGCAGCTCGAACCGTTGGCCGAGCCAAAACCCGCATGACGCCGCAATGAATACCCACCTGAATACCCAATCGCTGCACATCGACGCGCATTCCGCTGCGCCTAGGAGAACTCCATGCTGAAAGATTCGATGGTCGTTGTCACTGGTGGTACCAGCGGCATCGGCCGTGCCTGTGCTGAGGCCATGCTTGATGCCGGCGCGACCGGCGTGCTTATCAACGGCCGCAACCCCGAGCGTGCCGCTGCCGCGCAAGCCGAAATGCAGTTGCGGTTTCCGGCAGCGCGTGTGATCCTCGCCGTCGGCGATGTCAGCATCGCCGACGCGGCACAAAACGTGATGGCCCACGCGATGCAAGAATTTGGTCGGATCGATGTGCTCGTCAATTCGACCGGTGGCAACGATCTACCGCAACTGTTACATAGGACGCCGGTCTCTGACATCCCCAGTATCCTGCAACGCTGTCTCTTCGCGCAGATTCTATGCTGCGCGGCGGCGCTCCCGGCGATGCGCGATGCGGGCCGCGGCACAATCATCAACATCGCTTCTGATGCTGCAAAGATTCCGACGCCAGGAGAAAGTGTAATTGGTGCGGCAATGGCTGGTATCGTAATGTTTACACGTGCGCTAGCCGTCGAAGGCAAGCGTGACGGGATTCGGGCAAATGTTTTGACACCGTCGATTACCAGCGGCACTGATCACTACCGCAAGGTGCTGGCAGACCCTTTCTCTGGCCGTATGTTTGCAAAGGCGGAAAAAATGGCTGCACTTGGCGTCGTTAGCAAAGAAGAACTAGCCGGCCTTGCCGTCTTTCTGGCGTCTCCAGCCGCCGCGAAGATTACGGGGCAAGCCATTAGCATGACTGGAGGAATTTCTGCGCTTTGAGCGCGGTAAGCTTAGCTAGACCCTAGATTTACAACTCAGACATTGTGAAGCGACATCCGCCCTAAAAGATCCGCCACTCGGTGTATAGCTATTTTTTTAAAAGTACGGCTGATTGTCCGCGTCTGTTGCACCCTTTTTAGTAAGAGCGACGCATTGTTCTACGACAAAAATTCGTATAAATACGAACAAATTATTCAAGCATCGCTGGTTACAACTACGAGGGGTAGGGTAAGTTAAGTATTGTTAAATATTTACGACGTTAGTGGCTACGGTCTACTTTGTATTCTCTACGCAATCGCCATTTTCACTGGCTCAAGCCTTGATCCTAATGCCTACTCTCAGTTTCAATCACCCCGCCCTTTTTGAAAGTTTAACGTAAGTAATAACCTCTTGGTGACCGTTATGAATGACGCCCTTGTCGACTGATCATCACCCGCTGGTACCGATACCGATACGCTCTGTTTAGTTGATTTTTCTCTAATAAGTGCGAGCTCAGCAGTGCATTTGTCACTGCCAAGTCGTAGCAACCTTTCGTGTCGTCCGACAGATACTCGTTTAGCTTTTTACATATGGCAGTCTGTCACTTTCGTGCTAACAAAATGCCGTCATATGTCCTGACAATAACATTATAAAAAACTAAATTTTCATCTCGATCCGAGTGCGCCTGATATGGAAGCTAGGCATGCATAACAGACTTACTTTCGTCTAAGCGCCATTAACTTTTTTCTTCACCCCGCGTACGCCTCGCCTCAATTGAAAGTGCATGCAGTCGGCAATTTGAAACTTATGCTTGCACCAAAATAGTTAAGTATTCAGGCCCTTTGCTGGTCAAATGAGACATTGACCAGTCAAATACAAATCGACATAATTGTCATGTTGAGTATTAACCTGTTTACCATATACTCAACGCAATTAGGGTAAAAAATCTAGTGCCAAAAATGATGCAAAACCATAATATCGAATGGCTATTTGATTCGGTTGACGATACCGCCTCAACTAGCACGACTGCGCCTGAAACGAACAAAATTCAGATTGCTTACCCGCTGGACATCGCGACTGGAGTCAGCGAGCGCACTCGTACGCGCGAGGGTATTATTTTAGTTCAAGACACGCATCATTTCACACAAAGCTCTGGCCTTTCAAAGAGCCCGCTCGGAAAATTTAGCTTCACGTTTAAAGAACCCGTTTTTGCGATACATGTCGTGCATGAGGGGCAAGTCATCATCACCAATCTCGATCCAAAAGAGACCTTCCTCAGACAATCGAATAGTGATGGCTTTGCCCATTTACTAAACTGCTCTGTTGAACAGACAGCGATCTCAAGTCAGTCACTTATGACGACCACCTTGATTATTCCTATCCAATATTTACGACAATTACTGGATGAAGAGACGCTGACGATGATGCTTGAGCGTCTGCGTGTCGACAAGCTCAATACCTTTAACTGTCATCCCGTTCCAGCTTCGATTTCAAAGATGCTCGAAAACTGCCTTGATCACACATTGCGTGACGACTTGAAAGCGCTGCAACTACAAGCACGAGTATTAGATTATCTCTGCAGCTTGGCGTTACACCTTGATTCTGGCATCGTGCAAAGTCAAAATCAACACCCAGGTAAAGTACGCGCTCAAAACATACGCAATTGGTTGATGAAACTAGATGCCGAGACACCTACCTTAGCGAGCATCGGTGATCAGTTTGGAGCCTCGCCAAACAAACTCAATGCAGAATTTACGCTCGAATATGGCGAATCTATTTTTTCCTTTCTGCGCAACTATCGTTTAGAACAAGCATATCTAGCAATCGAACAAGGTGGTCAACCACTCAAGGTCATCGCGCACAGAATTGGCTACTCGCACGTTAACCACTTTATCACCGCGTTTAAACAAAAATTTAACCGTACGCCTGGATCACTTAGATCTTGAGCGACTGCTTAGCGCAGGTTGGGCAAAGGTCATGCCCGATAATAGACTTGACTCGACTGTGCGGCTCGACAAGGATCTGCACGCTGTCCATGCTGTGCGTCACGTAGATACTTTTCGCACGCGTCCGCATCAAGCGCTGCGGTGAAATAAAACCCTTGACCCTGATCGCACCCCAACGACTGCAACCTAGCACAAGCCTCTGCATCTTCAATGCCTTCGGCAATGACACTCAACCCAAGCTGTCGGGCGAGATGAATTATCGAGCGAATCAGGCACGCATTCAATGGATTCGAGTTAAGATCTGACACAAATACTCGATCAATCTTTAGGCGATCGACCTGTATCGTCCTGAGTCTTTCTAAACTTGAGTACCCCTTCCCAAAGTCGTCGATTGAAATTCTTACACCTAGTTGTCTAAGTGCTGCAATGTTCGTGTACATCATTTTTTCGTCTGAAGGCACGGTCGATTCTGTAATCTCTAAATCCAAGTATCCCGCCGACAGCCCATTTTTTTGTAAGACCGTTTTAACCAACGCTGACAAAAAGCAATTGCTAAATTGACAGGGCGAGACGTTCACGCTCATTGACGTGATATCAATACCCAGCGCTATCCACTCACTCATTTGCGCGCACGCCTGGTTTAAGACCCATTCACCAATCGAATCGATCAGGCCAGAGCGTTCGGCATGCGGAATAAAGTCGTCAGGGTAAAGCAAGCCATGCGAAGGGTGCTGCCACCGGATTAAGGCCTCTACACCTGCGACCTGATGAGTCGTCAAATCGAGATAAGGCTGGTAGTGAAGCACAAACTCTTGGCGAGCCAAAGCCTCACGAAGCATCTGATTGAAGTCGTCCGAGTTTTCTACTCTTTCACCTAAGCTTCGTGACGCCACAATCGTGAATCGCTGACAATTTTTGAGGGCTATTGGGGGAATCTAGCAATTTCAGGTAAGAAGGTATGCACGCATCCCTTGCTAGCACCAAACCTTCGAACCAAGTTCAACTCAGCTGATAATTTTTTGATAGCTGAAACGATTAACAGTTTAAGTGTTATTTAGGCTTAAATATTCCGATATTTCCTAAAAATAACTCTGTGAAATAGCTCAAATACTACGAAGAACAATAGGTGAATGCGCTGAGTAATTTTTTGCACTGACGACCCCCGAGTCTCGCCAAAACAATCTCACGACCTTTAGTCGTAAAACTCAACCCCTTTCAACAAACACTGCCCCTGCTCGTCATCGTGTCCAAACAAAACAGTGACGCCAGCGTTTTCGATTTTTCGAATCTCGCTCATCGAATGACTTGAGTGCTCGGGGCTCCAGGTGTTGCGGGGATTGATGTCCAAATCCAGATTTGCACGCAAAGCCACCGCATCGGAAGCCAGTAAAAATGATCCTGAGCGATCTAAACCCACCAGTGCAGTCGTCATGCCCGGCGTGTGGCCCGGCATCGGCAGCAACACGATACGCCCATCATTGAATAAATCACGCTGCTCGGTGATCGTTTCTGTGGGTAATGCGTGTTTCCAATCCACCGCAAGATAGCCCATTTTTTCAGCTTCAATCTCGCTAGCCGCCTCAAGCTCTTTAGCGTGGCAAATCACTGTTGCCTTTTTAAAGAACTCGTTACAACCGCAATGATCTGAGTGAAAATGTGAGTTCACCACCACGTCAATATCGTTTGGTTGCAGGCCAACTAGCGCCAATTGATCAATAAGGTTTTCTTCTGGTTTTGAAATCGGCACAATCGCCTTGGCAATCGAACCCCAACGGCCCACGGCATCGGTTGTTGTTGAAGGATGACATCCCGTGTCAAACAAGACATTACCTTTTGGGTGGCGCAACAAATAGCAATTTACCGGTAAGTCGATGAGCTCTGCCCGATCAGCATCCGGCATGTAAATACTTTTACGCAAGCGTAGACGACCGCCAGAGAGAATGTGCATTTTCATAAGCGGTGTGTCCTTCGCTTTAAGCTGACGTTCAAAAAAAAATTAATACGAGAGTGACGTTAATGCTCTACGACACCTAAGCCCGGCACGCGCAATAAGTCTGCGGCCTTGACTAATAACTCCGGCACAGGCACGGCTTTGTTGGTGGCCAAGTCAACATACACATGTACAAAGTACCCTTGCGCTGAAGCCTGCTGGTCGTCATTTCTAAAAATGCCGATTTCGTAGCGAATGCTGCTATTACCAAGCTTGCCCAAGCGCATACCCACATGCACCGTATCCGGAAACGCCATCGAGCTAATAAAGCGGCAGTGCGTTTCAGCCACTAAGCCCACATGCTTTGACTTTTGCAATTCGAGCACGCCCTGCTTAATCAAAAAAGCAGTGACCGCCGTATCAAAGTACGAGTAGTACACAACGTTATTGACGTGCGCAAAGACGTCGTTGTCTTTCCAACGAGTTTCGATTTTATGAAAGTGTGCGAAGGCGTCGCGGGTTTGGGCTGGAGCTCGGCTCATAATTTCTCTGTGTAGGTTTAATGAGAAGTATGATAACAAGGCTAGCAAGCTCATGACACACAGGATAAGTCACCATGCTCAAGGTCTATGCCATCGACGGAATCACCCCTGTCGTTCACCCAACCGCGTATGTACACCCCACCGCGGTGCTGATCGGTGACGTCATCATCGGCGCGCGTTGTTATATCGGCCCCCTGGCAAGCTTACGTGGCGACTTTGGGCGGATTGTGATCGAAGAAGGGGCCAACATTCAGGATAGCTGCGTGGTGCACGGGTTTCCGGATCGCGAAACCGTTGTTGAGGTCGATGGCCACGTGGGTCATGGTGCCATCTTGCATGGCTGCCGGGTTGAACGCAACGCGCTAGTGGGGATGAATGCGGTGGTGATGGATGAGGCGGTGGTCGGCACCTGTAGCATCATTGGGGCCTCGGCATTTGTCAAAGCAGGCATGATCATCCCGCCGCGCAGCATGGTGATGGGCGCCCCCGCCAAGGTCGTGCGTGAACTGAAAGACCAAGAGATCGCCTGGAAATCAATGGGCACCGGTCAATATCAATTGCTCACCGAGAGGTGCCTGGCCACGATGCAGTGCGTGGATCCGCTTAGCGAAGTTGAACTCGATCGTAAAAAACTTAATTTGCAGTCGCCGGCTAAGCCAAAGATTCACTCGATGTGAGGTCTTTAGCGGCCATGAGCTCGTTTTTGGCCAACAATCGCATGTAGTGGGTCATGTTCATTTTTTGACCTGCGCCGGGTAGCCTTCTTCGTCTAACACCTCGATGATTGATGCTGTACCCTTTGAGAAGTCACCCACCACGCGAGCTGCGCCTGCGGCTAAATCGACTTCAACCTCTGCCACACCTGCAACGCCTCTCAGTGCTTTCTCAACATGCTTCACGCAGTTGCCGCAGGTCATACCGGTGATGCTTAGATTGATCGTTTCCATGTTCTTGCTCCATCATTGAATGTTCATACCCTGATGGCTAAATAGTAGCGTGTCGCACCTAAATTCGCATGATCTAGATCATGGCGACGTGAGTAATTCTGAGCGTTTACAGGCTTTTGTGGTTTCCGGCAACGTGACCTAGATGCTGAGCGATTGACCGATTCAAATGCACGGAATTTGCGTGCGACGTTAACAAGTAGAGCGTTTCCCGAATACTACTGAAGGTATCTAAAGACATGACGACAGCATCCCGTGCATCGCGCCGAGCAATAATCGTGAAATCGCCTTCAGCGACCACTTGATCAATCACCTGCTTTAATTGATTCCTGGCATCAGAAAACTTCACGACTCGCATTTGACCCATATCCTTTATATCAACGCAACGCCTTATACCGAATACGTTTAGGCGCAGCACCAGCTTCACCCAAACGACGGCGTTTGTCGGCTTCATACTCTTGATAATTACCATCAAAAAACACAGCCTGCGAATCGCCTTCGAACGCTAGGATATGCGTGGCGATACGATCTAAGAACCAGCGGTCATGGCTGATCACCATGACCGAGCCGGCAAACTCAAGCAAGGCGTCTTCAACGGCGCGCAGTGTTTCAACGTCGAGGTCGTTTGAAGGTTCGTCAAGCAGCAACACGTTGCCGCCAGTGATCAGAGTTTTAGCCAAGTGCAAGCGGCCACGCTCACCGCCTGATAACTGCCCCACCATCTTGCCCTGATCGGCGCCTTTGAAGTTAAAGCGCCCAAGATAAGCACGTGCGGGCATTTCAAAGCGACCCACGGTCAAAATGTCGGCGCCATTGGCAACCGAATCAAACACGGTTTTATCGTTAGGTAAGGCGTCTCGCGATTGATCTACAAACGCGATCTTGACGGTTGAGCCAATATTGACCTGACCGCTATCGGGTTTTTCTTGGCCCGCAATCATTCGAAACAAGGTTGATTTACCGGCACCGTTCGGGCCGATGATGCCAACAATCGCACCTGGCGGCACGCGAAAGCTTAAATTATCAATCAACAGGCGATCGCCAAAGGCTTTGCTGACGTTGACGAATTCAATCGCCTCGTTGCCTAAGCGCTCAGCTACGGGGATGAAAATTTCTTGTGTCTCGTTGCGCTTTTGATATTCGTGCGATGACAGCTCTTCAAAACGCGCCATACGTGCCTTGGATTTTGCCTGACGGCCCTTGGCGTTTTGACGAACCCATTCAAGTTCTTTCTTGATGGTCTTTTGACGCGCCGATTCAGTCGACTCTTCGGTTTTTAAGCGCGCATCTTTTTGCTCGAGCCACGAACTGTAGTTGCCTTTCCAGGGGATACCATGACCACGGTCCAATTCAAGAATCCACTCAGCAGCGTTATCCAAAAAATAACGATCGTGGGTCACACCCACTACAGTGCCCGGAAACTTAGCCAAAAATTGCTCAAGCCACTCAACGCTTTCAGCATCTAAGTGGTTGGTAGGCTCGTCAAGCAAGAGCATGTCTGGCTTAGACAGCAACAAGCGGCACAGGGCCACCCGGCGCTTTTCACCGCCCGACAGCTTGCCTACATTGGCATCCCAAGGGGGGAGGCGCAAGGCGTCAGCGGCGATTTCCATTTGGGTTTCGATATCGTCTGAGCCGCTTGACGCTGCAGCAGAGATAATCGCCTCAAGATCAGCTTGTTCCGCGGCAAGTGCATCAAAATCAGCATCGGGCTCGGCGTAGGCTGCGTACACAGCATCGAGGCGTTTGCGCGCAGCAACGACAGCACCCAAACCCTCTTCTACCGCATCGCGCACGGTATGGTCTGGGTTGAGCTTGGGCTCTTGTTCGAGATAACCAATATTCAAACCAGGCATCGGCACGGCGTCACCTTCGATTTCTTTGTCGACGCCGGCCATAATCCTAAGCAGGGTCGATTTACCCGACCCGTTTGTACCCAGCACGCCAATCTTGGCACCCGGAAAAAACGATAACGAAATATCGCGCAAAATCTGACGCTTGGGGGGCACGGTCTTACCGACGCGGTGCATGGTGTATACGTACTGGGCCATTTGGTTTGTCGCTCTAGTGAAAATAATTGATGGTTTCTATTGTAGAGCTTGGGGGGGGCTTGGGGCGCGTTCTCGGCCAACCGCGCTTGCGGCTATGATGACGAATTACAGAGTTTTGCGCCCGACTCGAATAATTTATCTTAAATTTTTGCCCTGTTTGGGGCCTGCCCACCATGACCACACCTGACTTAAGCCTGCGCTTTACCGAACAAGAACTCTTAATGCTGGGCAAAACTGCCGATGGCTTAAGTGCCTACATGGGTAAGTCTGTGCTGGCCGAAGTTGGGCTAGATGAGGAGGCCGAATGGGTAATTTTTGCGGTTCCACTAGGAGTCGACGAAAAACCTGACGAAACGGCCATGCATGTGCAAATGGGCGGCCCCAACGCGCGGTTTGTGGGCGGGCGAGGCGGGCTGGATCTGGATACCGAGGTTTACGATTGCCAATACCTGTGGTCCATACAGATTACTGAAGACCCAGAAGCACGTTTCGTTCGCTTGGATCATAACGGCGACGAGTTTGATTTTTCGAATGAGCTGGCTGAACTGCTGCCCTTTGAACTGTCTGATGAAGAACTACCAGACCCTGACCTTGAGTTGCTTGAAGAGTTAGGTGATGATGAGTTGGATGATGTCGGGTTTGAAGGCGACGCAGGCGACTTGAAACCGCCTAAGGGGCCTTTGCATTAAAACGCTTGCGGTCATGAGCTTGCCTACAGCCTGTCACATAGAAAAGCACCTTGGGTTCGGCACGCTCTCGGGATGATTGAGAGGGCTTACTGCCCAGGCACGGGTGCACATCCTATCTTCTTTTGTCTGAAACAGATGTAACTTGTGTAACTGTCACGAACAACGCTCTTATCTATACAGCGCAACATCACTTGAAAAAGCACTAGGCGTCAGTATCGAAATGCCGCGATAAGGATGCATATCCGTTAGATGCGCGTCGCTCGACAATATGCAGCTCGCACGCCCACCTACAGCAAGCTCTAAAAATTGATTATCTTTTAGATCAATGCAATCGGTAACAACGGTCGTGACAATAACTTTTGTCGTGGCTTCAGCGTAAAGCGCAAGAAATTCAAGTCTAGTTTCTGCTTGAAAGTAGCGATCGAATTTGGGTCGAAAGAGAACCTCTGTGAGCTCACGTTCTGTTGAGGACGATGCCAAGAGTTCAAAGTTGCGCAGCGACAATTCAAACGCCTTCCCAGAAACCGATTTAGGCAAAATCGCAGCGCTGACTAAAACGCTGGTATCGACAACCATCCTCTTTTTTTCAGCGATTTTCGTGGACAAGCGCAGTAATCTCTTTTTCAGTCAAGCCAACATCAGAACCAAGCGCTTGTACGCGCTTGGTATATTCTTCAAAGGCTTCTGCAGCAGCTTCGCCTTTGATCGGAGCGAGCGTGCGCAACAACTCCATCAATTGCAGCAGCACATCCAGCGGTTTACCCAGGGGCGAAAACACCACTGAAACTGGCCGCCCACGACGGGTAATCAACACTGGCTCGCGTTGCGAGGTGTCGATCAACTCACCAAAATGATTCTGGGCGGCTAACGAAGTCATGATTCGCATAATACCCTCAAATGGCTGAAACAGCTGTTACGGATGTTACAGCTAGTATAGCCAGAATCTAGCTGTCGCCACGCTAAACCATCTCCCAGCCCTGCACCACCCCATGACAAGCGACTTGGATACCTTTGAAATTTTGCATGGCAGGGGCTTCAGCTTTGCACTGCTCGCGCGCATGCGGGCAGCGTGGATGGAAGGTGCAGCCTGAGGGTGGGTTCAGGGGGTTGGGTACCTCGCCGGCAACGGGCGTGCGTGATTTGCCCTGGCCAGTCAGATCAGGGATCGCCGCGAGCAACAGGCGGGTGTAGGGATGCTGAGGCGTTGTAAACAGGGCATCGCGATCAGCGATTTCTACGATACGCCCAAGATACATCACCCCCACGCGATCGGCCACGTGATGCACGACAGCGAGGTTGTGCGAAATAAACAAATAGGTCAGGCCAAGCCTGCGCTGCAGATCTTTCATGATGTTCAAGACCTGCGCCTGCACTGATACATCTAGCGCCGAGGTCGGTTCATCACAGACTAAAAACTCTGGATTGACAGCAAGCGCGCGTGCAATCGAGATGCGCTGACGCTGCCCGCCCGAGAACTGGTGCGGGTAGCGACTTTGGTCGCTGGGATGCAGACCGACTTGTGTCAATAACGCACTGACGCGTTCGTCGCGCTCAACCGCGCTCAGTTGAGTATGCGCGAGCATCGGCTCGGCAATGATGGGCCCGACTTGCCAACGTGGGTTCAAGCTTGCATAGGGATCCTGAAAAATCATTTGCAAACGCTTGCGTAACGCTAAGCCGTTGCGCCCTTGCATATTCGACAAGGGCTGGCCATCAAATGTAATCGAGCCATATGTCAGTGGATACAAGCCCACCAGCATGCGGGCAATGGTTGATTTGCCACAACCAGATTCGCCAACCAAGGCAAGCGTCTCACCTTTACGAATCGAAAACGACACACCATCGACCGCACGCAACACACTGCGTGGCTTGCGCGCCAAGATACGTTCAAGCCAGGGTGATGACACATCAAACCAGCGGGCAGCGTTTTTGACTTCAATCAGCGGACGTTGCTCTGGCACAAGCGCTACCATGTCTCCCGTCACACTGGGGCCAACTACGTTAGAAGCAGGGCTGTCGTCAACGTCCTGAGCTTGCACAAGAGTCGCTTGCCGCGAAGCCAGCGCGGCGTCTGAAGTTCGCTCGTTATCGACACGATCAGCGTTCATTTTTCTCGACCTCTGTGTGCAACCAGCAAGCCACCTGCGAGCTCTCACGTGTTTGAAGCTCGGGGCGCTCTAGCTTGCAACGATTCATCACTTTGGAACACCTTGGGTTGAACGCACACCCTTGCGGGATCGCGTTCAGGCGCGGCATCGTGCCATCAATCTGCACTAAGCGCTCAACATGTTGGTGAATAGAGGGGATTGAACCCATCAGACCGACCGTATAAGGGTGCCGTGGCGCATGAATGACGTCACGCACTTTGCCAACTTCGGCAATCCGGCCTGCGTACATCACCACTACACGGTCAGCCGTTTCGGCGATCACGCCCATGTCGTGGGTGATCAACATCACCGCAGCACCTTGTTCGCGACATAATTTTTTAAGCAACTCAATAATCTGCGCTTGAATCGAAACATCGAGCGCGGTGGTGGGCTCGTCAGCCACGATCAGCTTGGGCTCGGCCGCCAGTGCCAAGGCAATCACCACGCGCTGACGCATCCCACCTGAAAACTGATGCGGATAATGATCGATACGTTCGCGCGCTGCTGGGATTCCAGTCGCCTCAAGCAATTCAATCGCACGGTTGCGCCCTTGCGACCAAGTGAGTGGCAAGTGCGTCACGATAGTTTCAGTCAGCTGATGCCCCACGGTATACAGCGGATTCAAAGATGTCAGCGGATCTTGAAAGATTGCGCCGATCTCGCGACCCCGGATTTTGCGCATCTGATCATCTGGCAATTGATCGATGCGACGCCCGGCCAGCAAGATCTCGCCACCCGAGATACGCCCTGGCGGTTCGAGCAGACCGATAATTGCCGCACCCGTTAAAGATTTGCCCGCGCCCGACTCACCCACAACGCCCACAACCTCACCCGCTGCGATGCTGAACGACACCTCGTTTAAGGCCTTCAGTGTGCCATGACGCGTCGTGAATTCAACGCTTAAGTTTTTAACTTCTAGGACATTGGTTGGATCGTTGGTCGCGATCCGTTCGATAGCATTGACTGCAGCTGTTACGTCATCTGTACTATTGCTCAGACCTTGATTATTTGTAATGTTTGACATCAGGCGGCTCAGTTTAAACGTGGGTTCAAGGCATCACGCAGCCAGTCACCCAACAAGTTGACCGACAACACCAATAACACCAGCGCCGAACCCGGAAAAATCGTAATCCACCACTCACCTGAAAACAGAAAGTCGTTACCAACGCGAATCAAGGTACCCAAAGACGGCGATGTCGGAGGCACACCCACGCCTAAAAAGGATAAAGTCGCCTCGGTGATGATCGCAGTGGCCAAGTGCACTGTTGCCAACACCAACACCGGCCCCAGCACGTTAGGTAACACGTGTCTGAACATAATGACAGGTGATGAGATGCCGATCACACGAGCCGCCTGCACGTATTCACGATTTTTTTCAACCAGTGTTGAACCGCGCACCGTGCGTGCATACTGAGGCCAACCGGCCAGTGCAATCGCACCGACCAACACCGGAAACGCAATCACCTCATGCATGTCGCCCGGCACCACGACACGCGCCACGCCGTCAATCAGCAACGCAATCAAGATTGCCGGAAACGATAACTGGACATCAGCAATACGCATAATCAAAGCGTCAATCCGACCGCCCGCATAGCCTGAAATCAAGCCCAGCACAATACCTAAAAACATCGCCCCGATCACGGCTGCCAAGCCAATCAGCAAAGACACGCGCATGCCATACATCAGCGCAGAGAGCAGATCACGTCCTTGGCTATCCGTTCCCAGCAGATACTCTTGCGTGCCATCAGCGTGCCACACCGGCGGCTTCAAGGCATCAATCAAATTGATGGTGGCAAGATCAAACGGGTTATGCGGTGCCAACACATCTGCGCCGAACGAAGCAATCAGCAAAATTGCTAACAGTGCTGTGGCGACAATGGCCACCGGCGTATGTCGCCACGACCACGCCAAATCACCTTCCCAAAATTTCGCGAGAGCGGCTCTCATTAGTGCCCACCCGAGTGTTTGCCTAAGCCGGCTCTTAAGCGCGGGTCGACTGCAAAATACAACAAATCAACTGTCAGGTTAATCAACACAAAAATTAAAGAAATCAAACACAGGTAAGCCGCCATCACTGGAATATCAGCAAACTGCACGGCTTGAATAAACAGTAACCCCATGCCAGGCCACTGAAACACAGTTTCAGTCACAATCGCGAAGGCGATGATCCCGCCTAACTGCAGCCCCATGATTGTGATCACCGGCACAAGCGTATTTTTCAGGGCATGTCCAAAATGGATGGCTCGTCTGGTTAAGCCACGTGCACGGGCGAACTTAATGTAATCAGTACGCAAGACCTCGAGCATTTCAGAGCGCACCAAACGCAAAACTAGGGCGACTTGAAACAACGATAAAGTAACGGCCGGTAAGACGAGATGCGTCCAGCCGCTCTTCGTCAGCAAACCCGTTGTCCACCAGCCAAGCTTAATCGTGTCACCACGGCCGTAGCTAGGTAACCAGCCCAACGACACCGAAAAAATCAAGATCAACAAGATCCCGATTAAAAATGTTGGCAAAGATACGCCCAATAACGAAAAAGCTAATAGTGCTTGCGACAGCTTGCCGTGGCGCTTTAAGGCGGTATACACGCCCAAGGGCAAGCCCACCAGCAAAGCAATCAAGGCGGCGGCGATCGAGAGTTCTAGCGTAGCGGGCAACCGTTCACGCAGCAAAGTCGAGACCTTTTGACCTTGTCGCAACGACAGCCCAAAATCGCCCTGAATCGCGTTAGACAGAAAATGGTAGAACTGCACAATCACGGGATCATTCAGGCCTAAATCTTTTCGAAGCTGATCACGCTCTGCAGGTGTCCCCTCTTGCCCTAACATAATCATGACCGGGTCGCCCACGTACTGGAAAAGCACGAAAGCGAGAAGCGCAACGGCAAGCAAGACGCCCGCGGCTTGTATCAACCGGCGCAAAATAAAAGCAAACATGGGCTCTCGACTTAGACCAGTCTTAGCTGAGCGCTCGCTCAGCTAAGACTGTTAGGGGGATTAATTGATGGTGATTCTTTCTACAACCGGACGATTATTCGGTTGATGCTTGATGTCGATATTTTTCTTCATGGCCCAAGGAATCACCTGATCATGCAAGGGGATCGTCCCGAATTCTTTTGCATGGATCGAGAAGGCCTCTTGAATCATCGCGGTGCGTTTGGCATCGTTGATCTCTGTTTTGACCGCATCAATCAGCTCATCAACTTTTGGATTTGAATAGCCGCCATAGTTAAAGGCACCTGCAGCGCCCGTACCCTTGCTGCGAATCAGGGATTCGAGTGTGTAGTACGCATCAAAAGTGGGGACGCCCCAACCAAACAAATAGATACTGGTGTCGCCGTTAGCAACCTTTGGAAAGAACGTTGCCCGCGGCATGGCGTTGAGCTTGGTTTTAACGCCAATTTTGGCCCACATGGCAACAACAGCTTGGCAAATGGCCTCGTCATTGATGTAACGGTTATTTGGGCAATCAATCGTAAACTCAAGATTGTTGTCGTAACCGGCCTCTTTTAATAAGGCACGCGCCTTGACTAAATCATAAGGCACGCGTTTGCCGAGCGCCTCTGAGTACCCGTTGACTTGAGGCGAAATCATCGCGCCTGTGGGTAACGACATGCCACGCATGACAGCTTTTTTGATCGTCTCAATATCAATCGCACGGTAAAGTGCCTCACGCACCCGAACGTCAGTCAGTGGATTTTTTCCCTTGATGTTGCTGTACTTCAACTCAGGGCTTTTCACATCCATCGCAATGTAGATGGTGCGATTTTCGTTACCATCCAGTACTTTCACCTGAGAGCGCAAACGCTCGATATCTTGCGCTGCAGGGTCCAACACAAAATCCACTTCACCCGATAACAGGGCCGCCGTGCGGGTGGCGTTTTGCTTAATCGGGGTGTAAACAATTTCAGTCACGTTACCCTGCTTGGTCGGCTTACCCCACCAGTTTGGATTTTCAACGTAGACCGTTTTGATGTCGACCTCTCGCGATTTCAACATGTAAGGGCCCGTACCCATCGCGTTGCGTGCCGCGAAGCTTTCTTCTTTTTTATTGAAATCCTGAGGCAAAGCCGCATTGTTTTTCTCTGACCACGCTTTGCTCATGATGCCTAGCGAAGGTAACTGGCGCAACAACACGGGGTTAGGCCCTGCGGTTGAGATCTCAACGGTCAAGGGATCGATCGCCTTGACATCGCTGACGCCCGCAACATACGACTTGAATTGCGACGAGGGTGCCATGGCACGCTTAAGCGAGAATACGACGTCTTCTGCGGTGAATGCAGAACCGTCATGAAACTTTACGCCGGCACGTAATTTAAAGCGCCACAAAGAGGGATTGATTTGCTCCCAAGATGTTGCCAACCCAGGGACCACCTCAAACTTTTCGTTGTAATTCAACAGTGGGTCATACACCCACAAGTTAGCTGCAATGTTCAAGCCTTCGTTTTGCGAATGCGGATCAAGAGTCAGGATATCGCCCTGACTGGTCCATTTGAAGGTTTTAGCTGTGCCTAAACTCGGCAAGAGCAACGCGGCGGCAAGCGCAGCAACAAGTAATGGACGACGCATGGTGTTTTCCTTAAATTGAGTATTGATTATCTAGGATATTGCCGCACTGTGGCGAGTGCGTCAATCAGAACGACGGCATTTCAGCTTTGAAATCAGCGCGCTAAGCCTTCGTTAGCCCCGCTTGTATCGCAAATCACGCCCGATGCACCTGCACAACGCTCACAGACTGTCCGTTGCATACAGACCAAAGCAACCAGCAGCAAGACCTAGCTATGGCCACTACGTTCAAGCAAGGCATCCACCACCACAGCACCCTCACCGACCGCACCTACCATCACCGGATTTAAGTCCAGCGACGCGATACTTGGCCCAGCAGCCATCATGAGACGGCCGACCGATACCGCGACCTGCGCAAAAGCTTTG
>CANKOW010000049.1 GCA_947484295.1 Alcaligenaceae bacterium
ATGCGATCAATGCCGAGTTCGGCCGGGACACGGTGAGAACCGGTGCAAATGGTACTGAAAAGCGCTGGGCGATGCGTTCAGGAAATCGTTCGCCTAGGTTCACAACGCGCTGGGACGAGCTACCGATTGCGAAGTGATTTGTGTGGTCAACCCACCAGGTGAACCAAAATTTATTTTTTTTACAAGGCACCTGCATTAGCAGTATTTCTCGAGCGCGAGCTGTGAGCAGATCAAGCTGAATAGTCAGCTGATATCGTTCTGATTGTTGTTCGAAAACTTTGTGCTTGTATAGCGAATAATAAAGATAGCGATCGCTATCGCTAGGGTTGTGGCGCCGACCGCTAGCATTTCGTTAATGTTGATAGGAACGTGGCTCATGATATCAACCATGTGTCGGGTGAGTGCAGTGATGGCGATGTACAACAAGAATCTAACAGGCATGTGGTTGGTCTTGAAGTAAATGCCAACCATCGCGCCGATTTCTAAAAATATAAACAATAGCAAAAGATCTTGAATTGAGGCATGGTGTTTTTGAAAAAGCTCTACGAACGTCCACCCAGCTGCCCAGATCGTGGCAGCCCCTATGCCGAAAAGCGCAATTCGGTGGAATATACCAACGCAAACATTTCCTAGTTGGTCTAGATCTTTTAATTGTTTGTTCACTGCGTTTATCCTAAATCCGGTTCACTAACTGACAAACTGATTGTAATGGTTGCCGTTAAATAAAGTTAGGCGTTTTGATGGGGTGACCTGTCCCGAGATTTTCAACCCGCTGCCTAATTTTTTTTCTAGGCAAAAAAATACCAACCCCGAAGGGTTGGTATGTGCGGTAGGGTGGAGCCGGGGGGCTACCATATCGTCGCTTTAACACCACGTTATATACGGGATTTTTACTCTATAGATTTAGATGTGCCAACAAATATATTTATGACTCAGTCGATGGCCCCGCATCAAAATGCCAAGCGCAACCCTATGCTGCCACCGTAAAGCGTTTGACCTGATCTGGCTTCACCTGACACACCCGCATACGCGTAAGCGTTGTCAGCAATTTTGACCGTGCCGTACAGCCCCACCTGCACGAACGCAGCACCTGCCGAGGCTGTCGTCACGTTGCTTGAGTAACCACCAAGCGTGGTGTTTAGCGTTGGGTTTAACAAGCCAGAAGTATCCGCACCGACCGCAACGTTTGCACGATAGGTGTAGTCATCTTTCAGAGGGTCTTTATTCAGCGACCCTGCCGCCACACCAATTACGCCACGCACTGCGCTGCCACTAAAGCTTGCAATATTCAGTGCTGCTAAACCACTACCTTCGTCATACGAATTTTGACCAACGTACTGATAGGTCAGTCGTGCATAGGGTGTCACGCGCACATCGTTATATTCAAAAGCACGGCTAAGACCAACGCTTAACAGCGCATCCCTACCAAGCACCGCTTTGCTGCTAAAGCCGCCCGTATAACCGGTTGGATCATTGCGCGATAGATTGGTTGAACTCATCCCCACGCTTGCCATGCCATCAAGTACATAGTCTTGCAGCACAGACATTTTGCCGTAGACAAACAGCGAGCCTTGTTGGATCGTACTGTTGCCACCGTTGGCCGAGACGGTAGTGTTGGATAACGCCATGCCGCCGCCAAGTTTTAAGCCCAGCTCTGCGTTTGAATAGGCATCTACACCGGCGACGATTTGGTACAGGTTGCTGTTGTAGCCGTTACCACCTCTATTGCTCGCGCGCTCAGCGCGTTGATACGCAATCTCACCCCATGCTCTACCGTCTGCTACCACAGCATTCACAACGTTGACTGTATTCGGGTTGACCGCTGGATTTGTGCTCATGCTTGCGGTGGGCAACCCCGAAGTGATTGCTGATCAAGCGGGTATCCGGGCCCTGTTGACACACCCTATCGACACTGTTGCCGAGGCTTTCTATCGATGTTTTGGTTTCGAGTCGACACCGGCACATGAACGGCAACTGATTCTGCTGCTCAAGGACGCGCGGAGCTGAGCCTGATCCACGCACTGAAATCGCGAGGGTGCACGCATGCATGCCGTTGCCAACTTTGCGTCGCTACGTGTTGGCGCCGATTCAATATTGATAATCATCTTTTGAGTAAGATTATGAGTTATTGATGATAGTTTGACGGGCTTCAGCCAACATAAGCTGTACGGCACTCATTTTGAGGGAGCTATTGCATAGTCCTCGGCGCTCAATAAATCCAAATCACTTAGTTGACCTGACAACTTATTCTGTTGAGGTGAGCAGTATCAATACATCAGTGTCTCACCAGACGCCACACCGCCGCGGTGCAGTCTCTTTTGCTACCCAATGCCACACAAAAACTCGCTCGATCAGTCCGCAAGTAACCCATTGATTTTGGGTTTCCCAACAACCACTCGCGGAATTCGACCCATATCACTGGTACAGACTCTCAGAGACTATCCGCCCCCAGAGACAAAACCCTCTCCTTTACCGCCCCGAACCCCCGTCTCCGCAGTCCGCAACACTCCACACAGACCCGCATGAACCCAAACCTGTAGGCAAAAAAATACCAACCCCGAAAGGTTGGTATGTGCGGTACTGGTGGTGGGGTCGGGACCAACCTATAAACTGAGTCTCTGAGAGGGTTAGTGCGACTGATAACGTTTATGTGAGGACGCCTACAACTGTTGCGCCTGCTGTTCGGATGGTGTTCGAAGTCGAGTGGCACCCTAAAATTGGTTGAATATTAGATTTTCAAATTGTACCAATTTTGGTACAATAGCTCATGGAGAAAAAAAGCAACGTCAACCTTAGCAGCTCGTTTTTACAGGTCGGATGTCGGTGGTGAACAAGTGCGCGATTGGCTGAAGGCTTTGCCTGTCGCTGAGCGCAAGATCATTGGTGAAGACATAAAGACCGTTCAGTTCGGTTGGCCCTTGGGCATGCCATTGGTTGCACATCTCGAAAGTGGAATCTGGGAAGTACGTACGAGGTTAAGTACACGGATTGCGCGAGTGTTATTTGTGCTTGATGGTGACGTGATGGTTTTGTTGCATGGTTTCATCAAGAAAGAGCAGAAGACCCCAAAGCCAGAATTGGATTTGGCAAAAGAACGGCTCAAACTGTTGAAGAGGCATAAATGAAAAATAAAAATATCGGTAGTGATTTTGATGACTTCCTCACGGATGAGGGCATGCTTGAGGAAGTGACTGCCGTGGCGGTCAAGCGGGTGATCGCTTGGCAAATTGAGCAGGAGATGTTGGCTCAAAAGATGACCAAGACCGCTATGGCGAAAAAGATGCGAACCAGTCGTGCCTCACTCAATCGTTTGCTAGATGAGAACGATACCAGCCTAACTTTGACTACGTTGGCAGCGGCCGCCGCGGCTCTCGGTCGACGGATCAAACTTGAGCTAACGCCGGTCTGAAGACGCATTCAATGTAGTCCTATTGATCCGTTTCACTCGACTAAAAAGGGCGGACGATGCTATCGGTATTACATCCCACAGCGAGACGTGAAAGAGTACGCGGGCGCATCGGGCCTGCCACGAATGCCTGCAGCAGAGCTTGAGTCTGCAGTGCTTGAACAATTACGAGGCCTTTTACGCTCACCAGAATTACTTGCCGAGGTACTGCCGCATGCGATCAGCCTAGATCCTAGTCTGGACGAGGCTAAAGCCACGGTTGCATTGACCCGCCTTGACGAGATTTGGGATCAGCTATTTCCTGCCGAGCAAGCGCGCATCGTGCGCCTCTTGGTCGAGAAGGTAATTGTGTCACCAACCGAGCTGGAGGTACGTCTGCGCGCCAACGGGCTTGAGAAAATAGTTCTGGAATTGCAAGCTGATCGCTTGCAGGTTAAGAACGAGGAGGTCGCAGCATGAGCGGTTTACACATCCATAAAAATGGCACGCCGGAAGTCATTGAGTCGAGCGATGGCCGTCTCACGCTCTCGGTTCCCATTCAGTTCAAGCGACGCGCAGGTCGTAAGTTGATTACGCTGCCCAACGGAGAAGCAGGTGAACCGAGGCCTTGGGGTATCGCCCCCACGGCGCTGCAACTGGCTTTGGCCAGAGGGCATCGTTGGCTTGCGCTAGTGGAGTCGGGGAAGGTGAGTTCGCTGCGAGAGATCGCGGCCCAGGAGGGCGTCGATAATAGTTACGTTAGTCGAATGATGAATTTGACCGTGCTTGCGCCTGATATCGTCGAAGCGATTCTGGACGATGCATTGCCGGATCATTTGACGCTGTTTGATATTGCGGTGGATCCGTCGGTGTTTTGGGAGGGGCAGCGAAATCAGATTTGGTGAAACTGTAAATTACTATAAACATGAAGTGAGGGAAACGGAATCCAAGAGCGTTTCAGCGCCTCTTTTAGGGCTTTTCGTTTTTAGACGGAGTTGTAAGTCAGCCACTGTGAACAACCAGCCCACATTTGTCTAATTCATATGGTCCCTGGAAGTGGGGCGAGGGATAGAGCCCGGATTCAAATGCTTCAGATCTATTTTTATAACCCAGCGAAAGATACGCTCTAGGCGTGTCCTTTGAGCCAAATTTTGATAAGTAAAATGTGACTACTAATAAGGCACTGTTTTTCATTTTTATTTACCCTTTTAGGGTGCAAGGCAGACTTTGGGATATTTGTAACTAGCTTATACAGATTGTCAGGGTTGTTACAGAAATAACTTAAGAATTAGCCTGGTTTTACAGTGTGGTGTCGCACCCTGTGAGTCACTAATCAATGACGAAAAAATGGTGGTCCTACTGCTGGTCGATATTGCCTACCAACGAGTGATGCTTACTCGCACACTCAGAATATTGAACAACCAGCTTCAGATAGCTTTTCATCAACTCATCCCAAGACGCCGACGTAAAACTATCGACCGCCGGGCAAGGACTGGCCAGATTTGCCGGTATTGGCGGTCGAGATGGCGGCGTTGAGCTCGCGCAGCCTGTCAGAATCAATAAGGCAATCAGCAGGCAGTGGCTTTTCGATGATGACACGGTTAAACCTTTCAATGATTTTGGGCTGAGCTTCGCGCAAAGCTGTGACTTGCAGCTCGAGGTGTAGAGATAAGCCTTGCAGGCGAAGGGACTCGGACTTGAACGACTCAAGGTCAACCACGTGTCGTACGTTTTCAGCGGCCTGGTAGCCAACGTGGTACTGATACTTTCCGTAGGCCCACAGGCCCGACGTTGCCGCGACAAGGGCAATTGCAACCAAAACATACCGGTTTGCCAGTAGCGAACTCATTTCATCTCCTGTTGCCAGTGATCATCGACCACGGCACCACCTATGTAGGCTGTCACCACCATCCCAATAAAAACATAAAAGGGTGTGGCAATCTGGCCGAGCTGAGCCGATTCAGTCACTAATAAAAGCAACGGGAAAAGAAGTCCAGCCAGCATTGAGAGCCAGGCCATCTTTCGGCGATTACGCCATCGATCGGCGGGCTCGGTCATCTAGTTATCCTCAGCCGCGAACAGTAGGTTGTCCGCACTCCGGTTAGCCCAGCCGCGTCCGTAAATATCAAACTTTTGCAGCGACGCCCAAAACTTCAGGCGATAGGCAAGAAAGCGCAGCAAAACATCATTAGCTTCCATCGACTCGAGTGCCGCCTGCGATTTCACGCCCCAGTCACCATCATCGGCAACTTTCACGGCCCGTTGAAGGAAACGGATTGCATTACCCTTGCCGTGGTTGACCGAGGCATCGAACAGTTGAAACTTGATCGCGGGGTGTGCCGCACCACAGACCTCCCAAAAATCACGCCGATAAATTGCCTTGGCCCCTTCAAGGCTCAGGTTCTTAATATCCAGGTAGCCGTATGAGCTAGATGCAATCCCGAACTTGGTGCCCTTTAACTGGCCGACTCCCTGCGCGCCACCCGTCCAGTTACCTGAATCACGCGGGTCATCGCTTTAGCCACCTTCGTGAGAGATCAGGCGATCAAAGGCTTCATCAAAAGTAATCATTTTTTCCAGTACTCCTGCCAGAGCAGTGCAATTGTTGAGCTGACGCCTACGATCAAAAGAATGGGCTTGGCAATCTTGCCGATCAGTTCAAGAACAATGAAGGCACCTTTAGCAGCGGCAAAGGCTGTGGTGACCTCTTTGGTGTTTTCATCAATGCGATCGACCTTATCCTCAACTGAGACAAGGCGCTCGTAGATCTCTTTATGCGTAATTTCTTCAGCCATGCTGCGCCTCACAAGAAGTGGCTAAGGGGGGATGGAAAGCTGTCGTATGCCGTTGACTCAAAACACCACAGGCATCGGCGTATAACTAGTTTCGCTGTCGTCTTCTGGTAATTGGGAGCCGCCGCCGTAACCAACTGCCCAAAGCTGTCCATCGTCCAGCAGCATGACAATGCCTTGCTCAGAGCTGCTTCCGTAAGCACAAATATCAACGACTGTACGATTGCCCGTCAGCATTAGGCTGTTTGCGTTTGTTCTTGTTGTGGTGTCACCAACGCCTAACGCGCCGTTGCCGTTGTAGCCCCATACGCGCACAACACCTGTGGTGAGCAGCGCAGCGCCGAAGTTATAGCTCCCGCTGCCGCCGTGGATCGCTTTTGTAATGCCCGTACAGTGACTAAGCTTGCTAAGTTGACGCGCCGCGAGAAAATTTATTGTCATGAAATAGTAAACGACATTACCCGTTCATAAAGTTGCAATACTCCTGTTTAATCTGCCAGCAACAATTAGCGGTTACTGTGCGTTTGTTATCTCATATGCACATCTCAACGGAGTCACTAATGCTGAAAAATATTAACGACCTCAACCTCTTAGAGTCTTTGCGGTCGAGTATTGAAAAGGTCATTCACACTTCACAAGAAATGGGCAAAAGCCAAAGTGAAGCTGTACGTACAGTATCTGAATTGTCGACGATGCACCTTCAGAAACTGACACGAACAGTGCAGTCGGACACCAAGAAGATCGAAGGGCTGCTGTCGGACTTCACGCGGGAAGCGACCAATGTTTCTCGGGCAGCGACGCCGACTGACTGGTTGAAGATGTATGCCGACTTCATGAAAGATGCCGTGCAGCGCCAGGCGTTGATGTTCAGCGCCCTGCGGCAGCGCGGTAACGTTTACACAGCGCATCTCGAAGCGGGTATGCCGCCCGTGCTTGACTACCAGTACGAAGTGGTCGTTGACGGTAAAGACTTGGGTTGCCCAGTGAATTATCTGTTACTCAAACTGACACCGCCGCAAGGGGTTGTGATTAATCCTGAGCGCGCACCCGTGCTGATTATTGACCCGCGTGCCGGGCACGGCGCAGGCATTGGAGGCTTCAAACAGGATAGTCAGGTCGGTGACGCGTTTACTGATGGCCATCCGGTTTATTTTGTTGCCTTTCGCCAAATGCCTGAACCGACTCAAACGATTGCCGATGTGCGCGATGCCGAGGTTCATTTTTTGCGCGTGATCGCGCAAGCTCACTCACAAGCACCCAAGCCAATCCTGATGGGTAATTGCCAGGGCGGCTGGGCAGCGATGCTGGTGGCGGCAAAAGCGCCCGAGCTGGTAGGCCCGATTGTTCTGAACGGCTCACCCATGTCGTACTGGGCGGGCAACGTCGGCGAAAACCCAATGCGTTATACCGGCGGTCTGGTCGGTGGCGCGACGCCAGCCCTGCTGATGTCTGATCTTGGAAATGGCTTGTTCGATGGCGTGGCACTGGTCGAGAATTTCGAATCACTGAACCCCGCCAACACTTACTTCAAGAAATACTACAACCTATATTCGAACATTGATTCTGAGGCACAACGCTTTATTGATTTTGAACGCTGGTGGGGTGGCTATTGCTTCATGACTGAAGCTGAAATTCGCTGGATTGTTGAGAACCTTTTTGTCGGTAACAAACTGGCAGCAGGTGAGGCCGTGCTGAACGGTGAGCGCGTTGATCTGCGTCAGATCCAGTCACCAATCATTGTGTTCGCATCTCATGGCGACAACATCACACCGCCGCCACAAGCGCTGAACTGGATCGCCGACCTGTATGCGACTGCCGACGAAATTAAAGCGCGCGGTCAGCGCATTGTTTACATGTTGCACGATACGATCGGCCATCTTGGCATTTTTGTTTCAGCCAAAATCGCCGGGCGCGAACACGAAGCCATCACAGATACCATTCGCGCGATCGAAGCGATGGCGCCTGGCCTCTACGAGATGAAGCTCGAAGACGCTGCGGACAGGCTGCACATCCGGTTCGAACCCAGAACCATCGACGATATTTTGCATTTTGATGTCACGCGTGACGAAGAAGTTTTGTTTTCTGAAGTCAGACGCATGTCAGAGGTTCATACCGAGGCCTACGAGCGTGCCGTGCGGCCCGTGCTCAAGCACGTGGTCACCAAACAGTCGGCCGAACTGCTGCGTAACTTGCACCCGCTGCGTACCCAGCGCCTCGTATTCTCGGACAAGAATCCAATCATGTCGCACTTAGATCCCGTGGCGAATAAGCTGGCTCAGGAGCGGGTCACCGTTGCCGATAACAACCCGTTTTTGATGGCTCAGCAAATTTGTGCAGAAATCATTGAGATCCAACTCAATCTGTACAGAGACTTGCGCGATGCCGCCGCCGAGAACAGCTTTTTCGCGATCTACACTGCGCCGCTCACTAAGGCCATGTTCCCACCAGTTGCCAACGAGCATCCTTCAAACGTTATGGGCGATGTGACAAAAATGCCTGAAATCGCAAAGGCGCTGGCCGACATTGAGCTGGGTGGTCTGGCCGAAGCCACGGTGCGGATGTTGCACCTGCTGACTAAAGCCCGCGGATACGTGCGCAGAACACGACTCGAACGCGAACTGCTTGCCTTGAAAAAAACTGATTTGTTCCCTGAACTGAATGAAGATAGCATCACCAAACTTCTACATGTTCAGTCACTGATTGTGGATTTTGCACCCAAACAGGCGATCTCCACACTCACAGTTCTTCTCAGTACTCCTGAACTGAAAAAAGCCGCCCTTCAGCTGGTCATGGATATTGCGGGACCAAGAGAAACTATGCACCCGGCCGCGCTCAAACAATTTGAAGAGTTCGAGGGACTCCTGTCATGAATGGCCTAAACGACTTGAATAACCGGGTTTGGGCTGAATTAACGGTCGGTGACGAGGCGTCGATCGAACGCACCGTCACCTCTCGGGAGCTGTACCTGTTTGCCCATGCCTCGGGCAACCTCAATCCGATGCATATGCCGCATTTGCATGTGGCTGACCCCGACAACTCGATGGTGGTCGCACCTTCGATGTGGCTGGGCGCGCTGATCTCTAGCGCACTGGGCAACATCCTGCCCGGGCCGGGTACGTCGTACCGCAAGCAAACCCTCGACTTTGTTGATCGCGCTAAGCTCGGCGATGTATTGACGATCAAGATCAAACTGGTTGAAAAGCAAGTCAGCCCAGTCGTTGTATTTTCAACCGAGGTGCGTGATGCGAGCGGTCGTTTGATCGCCGCTGGTTTCGCCGAAGTTAACGCACCACTTGAGAAGAAATCTCTCGCTCAGGACGCGTTGCCAGCCCTACTTCTTTCTGAGCATAACCATTTCGATCAGCTGATCGTCGCCGCGCAAAAGTGCGCCCCGATGCCCACCGCAGTGGTATGCCCCGATGATTCAAAGTCTCTGGGTGGTGCCTTGATGGCGATGCGCGCCCAGTTAATCGTACCCTTATTGATTGGTTCAAGATCAGCGATTCAACGGGCCGCGGATGAAGCCAATGAAGACATCGCGGATATCGAACTAATCGATATTGCCGATCACCGTCAGGCGGCCGCCAAAGCCGTCGAGTTGGCCAATCAGCACAAAGTGCGTGCGATCATGAAAGGTAACGTGCATTCAGACGAAATTCTGGCTCAGGTTGTGAAGAAAGAAGGTGGCTTGCGTGGTTCTCGACGCATTTCGCATGTTTTCGTCTTGAACGTACCTACTCTCAGCTACCCCCTGTTTATTAGTGATGCGGCGATCAACATCGCCCCTGATCTGGCCACAAAGGTTGACATCACACAAAACGCCATCGACCTCGCGCGCGCCTGCGGGATTGAGGTGCCTCACGTTGCGATCCTGTCAGCCGTCGAGACCGTCAATGCAAGTATCCCTTCTTCGATGGACGCTGCGATTTTGGCCAAAATGGCGGATCGTGGGCAAATTCACGGCGGCCTCGTCGATGGTCCGCTGGCAATGGACAATGCGATTGATATGGGTGCGGCCCAGACAAAACATCTGACTTCGCCCGTGGCCGGTCGTGCTCAGGTGCTGATCGTTCCAAATCTCGAAGCAGGCAATATGCTTGCCAAACAACTGACATTTATTTCGCATGCTCAGCCGGCGGGTCTGGTGTTAGGTGCCAAGATACCGGTCATGCTGACCAGTCGTGCCGACAGCGCTGAGGCCAGAATGGCTTCTTGCGCGCTGGCGCAGCTGTACGACGCCTACTGCCAAAATGGCCAATCGGTCTTGACTCACGAACGCACAAGGTAGGCCTTCATGGCAACTAGCATGATCAACCCGCAGCCCGCACTCCTAATTATTAATGCAGGATCATCGTCGATTAAGTTTGCGCTCTTTGACGATGAAACTCTTGCAGAGTTAGTAAGGGGACAAATAGACGGCATCAGCTCAGTGGCGGCTTTTCGCGCCAAGAGCCCCGATCGTACAATTGACGAGCAGTTGCAATGGCCTCTTGAGGTCGCGCCTAAAGATCACTGCGCGGCTTTGCAATTCTTGATTGAGTGGCTCAGGCAAACAATGGTTGGCGTGCAAGTCTCAGCAGTGGGCCACCGTGTGGTGCACGGTGGGTCGCATTACACCAAGCCTGTTGTCATTAACGAAGCCGTGCTGCAAGAACTTGAGTCGATCTTTGCCTTGGCCCCCTTGCACGAACCCCATAACATTGCCGGCATCAAGGGCGCACGCGCGGCCTTTGGTGATATTACCCAGGTTGCCTGTTTTGACACGGCGTTTCATCGTACCCAGTCCTTTATCAACGACACGTATGCCCTGCCACGCAGTCTTTATTTTGAAGGGGTCAGGCGCTATGGCTTTCATGGCCTGTCGTATGAGTTCATTGCGGGATATCTGAAAGAGAATTTTCCAGAAAGCTTCAGCGGAAAGTGCATCGTTGCCCATCTAGGCAATGGCGCCTCGATTTGCGCGATCGAGAATGGTCAAGCAGCCTCGTCGACCATGGGTTTCAGCCCTCTTGAAGGTTTACCGATGGGCACGCGTTCGGGCAGAATCGATCCAGGTGTCTTGTTGTACCTGATGCAGCACAAGCGATGGGGTGCGCAGCAGATCTCGGACTTGCTTTACAAAGAGTCGGGTCTCAAGGGGCTCTCGGGCGGGCTCTCGAACGACATGCGTACGCTAGAAGCCTCAGACAGCACTGAGGCAAAAGAGGCCATCGAGTACTTCGTTCAACACGTGCAACAAGAGATCGCAAGCCTTGCTGCCATCATGCACGGCGTCGACACTTTAGTTTTTACTGGTGGGATTGGTGAGAATTCAGTCTTGATCCGCAAACGCGTCATGCAAGGGCTCGAATGGTTGGGTGTGCACGTTGATGAAACTCAAAACGCCTCAGGCGCCTCTGTGCTTTCTCAGGCGCAGTCCAACATTCTTTGTTTGCGTATTCCAACCAACGAAGAAGGCATGATCGCCCAGCACACTAAAAAACTGGCCACAACAGATCGTGGTCGCGACTGAGACCCTTTTTTTAGAACTACCTTGTAAAGGCTGCTTAAATGAAAATTCAATCGGTTGGCATTATTGGTGCCGGTATTATGGGTAACGGGATTGCGCAGATCTGCGCCGGTCATGGTTTGCACGTCACGATGATCGATATTGATCAGGCGGCGATCACCCGCGGCTACGAAAACATCACCAAAAATCTTGAGCGTTTGGTTAAAAAAGAAACCATCACGCGTGAAGCGCTTGAACTAACTTTGACAAGAGTGCATGGCAGCACCGATTACGAAAGCTTGAAAGGCCTGGATTTTATTATCGAAGCCGCCACTGAAAATCAGGGATTGAAAGAGAAGATTCTTAAGCAAATCGATACCATCGTACCGAGCGAAACGATGATCGCCACCAATACTTCATCCCTTTCGATCACCAAACTCGCGGCTTTAAATTCACGACCCGAACGCTTTATCGGCATGCACTTTTTTAATCCGGTGCCCTTAATGAGCTTGGTAGAAGTGATTCGGGGTCTGCAGACCAACGATGAAACTCATCAGGCCGTGCATGCCTTTGCGGTCGAAATTGGTAAATACCCGATCACGGTAAAAAACGCTCCGGGCTTTGTGGTCAACCGTATTTTGTTACCAATGATCAATGAGGCGTTTTTTGTATTGAGTGAAGGTCTGGCGACCGCCGAAGATATTGACACTGGCATGAAACTTGGCTGTAACCAACCAATCGGCCCACTTGCGCTAGCAGACCTGATCGGTCTCGATACGTGCCTGGCGATCATGGACGTTTATTTTAATAATTTCAGTGACTCAAAATATCGGCCAGCCCCTTTGTTGCGCGAGTTGGTTGCCGCAGGTTTTCTGGGTCGCAAAACCGGTCGTGGTGTTTTCAACTACGCTTGACAAAGCGATAGGACTCAAACTTATTGGACCTCGGCGCAGTGCTTTGCTTTGGTTGTATAGGTTTGAATCCTTGCGTGACAAGCAAGCTGCGCGAAGGATTCAGGCCCGCATTGACCGCGCCGAGGGAGGTAACTTCGGCGACTGTCAGCCTGTTGGCGAAGGGGTTTCTGAAATGCGGATTCACTTCGGGCCTGGGTATTGCGTGCATTTCGTACAGCGCGGCTTGGAGATTGTGATCTTGCTCGCCGGCGGCAAAAAAGGCACACAATACAATGATATCAAGATAGCCCTTGGGCTCGCACAACTAATAAAATAGTGACAGATGAACACCCATTCTGTTCAAGCGACTCGCAGGTCGTAAGCTGATTACGCTGCCCAACGGAGAATCGGGTGAGCCGAGGCCTTGGGGTATCGCCCTCACGGCGCTGCAACTTGCGTTGGCGAGAGGCCATCGCTGGCGAGCAATGCTGGAATCAGGGCAGGTCAGTTCGTTGCGAGAGATTGCTGCTCAAGAGGGCGTCGATAATAGTTACGTCAGTCGCATGATGAATTTGACGGTACTTTCGCCTGATATCGTTGAGGCGATTCTGGATGATGCGCTGCCGGATCATTTGACGCTGTTTGATATTGCGGTGGATCCGCCGACGCTCTGGGAGGGGCAGCTGGCTGATATTGACTTCAAACCCAACGCTCGACAAGATGGCGACGGCTAGATATGCTGTTTATTTATACAGTATTTGTATGCGATCAAATCACTCAGCCTGTGTTGCCGCACCCACACTCCACCAGACCCCACTCGGTCTGTTGCAGGATATGCCCGCCTATGGGTTCAGGCTGCTCTCCCACAGGATGAGCGCTGGCTTCCCATCCCCGGCGGGTGACTATACCGAGGAAGCGCTAGACCTCAACACCTATTTGGTACGAAACAAGCCCGCCACTTTCATGTTTTCCGTCAAGGGCGACTCCATGGTCGGTGCCAGCATTGAGGATGGCGATAAGGTAGTCGTTGATCGCGCACTGAACCCCAAGCACAACGACATTGTCGTGGCTGTGCTCAACGGCGAATACACCATCAAGCGTTTATTCAAACACCTGGGCTGTGTTGAACTGCGCCCAGAGAATCCGGCTTTCCAGCCAATCAAGTTCAAAGACGGCTCCGAGCTTCAGGTGTGGGGCGTTGTCGTTGGCGTTGTGCGCCGTTACCCCGCTAAAAGTTAGCTTGTGGCTCGCGCACCCATCTTTGCGCTGGTGGATGTAAATAACTTCTATGTCTCTTGCGAGCGTGTCTTTCAGCCCCAGCTTGAACATGTGCCGATGGTGGTGCTCTCTAACAACGATGGCTGCGCGGTAGCCCGATCGGCCGAAGTGAAGGCTTTGGGCGTCAAGATGGGAACACCGTGGTTCAAGATGAAGGCGCTGGCTAAAGAACATGGCATCTTGGCCCTCTCTTCGAACTACACCCTTTACGGCGACATGAGCAACCGTGCCACGGCTGTGCTGCGCGACTTCTCGCCTGACATCGAGGTCTACAGCGTGGATGAGTCCTTTCTGCGGGTGGAAGCGGTCGCGCACCTTTACGGCGGCGTGACGGCCATGGGGCAACAGATTCGCCAGCGCGTCAAACAGTGGACTGGGTTGCCGGTGTGCGTAGGCTGTGGACCCACAAAAACGCTCGCTAAAATTGCTAACCACCTGGCCAAAAAAAATGCCGAATTCGATGGCGTTTGCGATTTGCACGCTATACCGCGGCCCGAGCGTCTTCGGTGGATGTCGCAACTAGAAGTGGGTGAGGTCTGGGGTGTTGGCAAACGTATTGCCAAGCGGCTGAATGCGATGGGAGTCGAGACTGTTCTAGACCTGCGCAATATTTCTATCAAAGAAATCAGAGCCCAATTTGGCGTGGTGATGGAGCGTACATGCAATGAGCTTCGCGGGATTTCCTGTCTTGAGTTAGAAGACGTTGCACCGTCCAAGCAGCAAATCATGTCCTCACGCAGCTTTGGCTCTCCGGTGACAACATTGGCTGAACTGCGCGAAGCCGTCGCCAGCTACGTGTCGCGCGCAGCTGAAAAGCTGCGGGCCCAAGGCTCGGTCTCGGCTGCGGTTCAGGTCTATATTCAAACCAACCGCTTTAAAGAAAGTGACTTGCAGTACAGCGAAGGCTTACTGGTGCCGCTGCCAGATCCGACCGACGACACGCGACTGCTGACCAGTGCAGCCACTCTCGGCCTTGGCCTGATCTTTAAACCGGGCTACCAATACAAAAAGGCGGGAATCATGCTGACGCTGATTTCTGACAAGGCTAAGCGCCAACAGACGCTGTTTGATGATCCCTTGCAACGTGAGCAATCAGCAAAGCTGATGGCTGCCATGGATGCGATCAATGCCGAGTTCGGCCGGGACACGGTGAGAACCGGTGCAAATGGTACTGAAAAGCGCTGGGCGATGCGTTCAGGAAATCGTTCGCCTAGGTTCACAACGCGCTGGGACGAGCTACCGATTGCTAAGTGATTCGTTCGGTCAACGAACCAGATGAACTAAAACTACTGCAGCCACAACAATGTGTCCAAGCGTCAGAAGAACAGAAAAACCATGTAGCCACACAAAGCGCGTTTTGTACCCCAAATCCGTTGCTCGATTGATTGCAGGCATTAACAATTGTCGCGCAGCTACCGTGGATAACATCACGACAGCCATCCATACGGCAGTGAATGAATCTGACACCACAGATAGCCCTGCGGCTAAGCCCGATGAGGCAATCACAAAAAGATAAAAGGGTGGAAATACTTTTCGAATCAGCATACGAGCATCTGCTGGTGGCAAGTACCGAAACAGAAAAGCTGCAAAGCCCCCAGAAAATAGAACCATACCGCCGAACAATAGAGCAACAACCAAAATAGTTGTTATGCGCAAGTAGACATCTAACATTTCACAACCCTTCTAATCTGTTGGCTTAGTTTCATCATGTCGAGGAGCATCGGACAGCATTTCATCGAGCATCGGATACTTAGAAGGCCAGAAATGAAATTCGATGATCAATTCAAAGTCGGTTTTGCTTTTGGATCGCAACCGCCCAGTTTCCTCGAAGTCCAAAGTAAAGGCCGCCCACCCAAAGAAAAAGGTGCAGGCTGTCATTCAAGATAAAGTGAACTAAGTTATCAGGCTTGATGACCACCCAGATCACACCCGTGACGACGCAACACATTGTTATCCCGCTAAATCTAGTAACAAAATCACCTAGCTCAGATAAAACAGGAATTGCCCTAAGACGGGGTAGCGTTGTCAAAGCACCTACTAAAAGTCCGACACCCGCAGCAACCTCTCCAAAGCATACGAACCACCAGACAAGCTGCGGTAGGCCAAAGGCTGCGCCGGCTGAAGCATCTACAGGAAACTTACTTAGTCCCTGTTGAATGAAAACAGAAGCCAAAGGAATTCGCAACAGTACATGACTCATACTGAAATCTGGAAAAGCCATCCAATAATTTTTCAGACTTAAAGCGACCACGTCATACTCCTCGTGAAACGTACGTTTGATCGATTAGAAATATATTTACTTTTCTGTAAGCAAACAACCAAGCTCAAAGTTACACCCGCTTTTCTTAAATTTCAACTTACCCTTACGCAATCACTTAAAGGTCATTTACGCTCACCTTCAAACGTTCGCGTTGCGTCTAAAAGATAGACCTGTTGAACAAGCGCAAAAGATCGAATTCGCGCGCTTTAAGTTCGCTTGCTTTAAATCGTTTTTGCTTTCCGTAATTTGTAGATCCGATCAATTAATCAACATATTTCACAAGCGAAGCTTAAGACGCGTGAATGATTAAAAACTTCTGCAAATTTTATAAATGTTAATCTTTTACAAGGTCGCGAATGTTATGATTTTTGTAGCGTTACGTTTGGCGTAGCTTGATTATGACGTGTTGAAAGTGATAAAAAACGAAAATAACGGAGGTATGGATATGTTTGGCATCTTTAAGTTTTTTTATTTTTTGTACCAAAATGCGCGCCGGCTCCTAGATCCAAATCTCAACCCTCTGCGGCACGCACCTGTGTATGTTCGCTACATCGCCAGCATTCTGTTGTTCTGTTTTTGGTGTTTAGCTTTCGGGCTCTACATAGGCGATCCACTCTCTATCCCATACAACATGCTCGGTCATATAGCGGTTATCAGCATGGCATTCATCACGTGGGGTGTATTTAAGCAATCGACTCGAATGTATGGGCCTAGAGCCGGCACACAAGATTGGCTGCGCAGTCCAGATCGAAGCAGTCGTTGCGATGAAATGACCGATGATCAGAGAGACGCAAGAGTCAAAGAGTTAAATAAGTAATTTATACATGACACCTGTGTTATCAGCATTTTTCGAGCGCGAGCTGCGATCAGACCACGCTGGAGAGGTTGGTGCGGTCAGCATATACGACGGGATTGTGGCTATTGCTCAACTCCGAGGCGATACTGAGATGCTTGCCTTTGCACAGTCGCATCGAAAAACCGAAGCTGAGCACCTAGCGCTGATCGAGCAATGGTTGCCACCGGATCGTCGAAGTTTGCTGTTAGGGCCTTGGCGATTAGCAGGGTGGCTGACAGGCGCACTACCTGCACTTTTTGGTCGTCGAGCCATGTACAAAACAATCGCTGCGGTTGAGACATTTGTCGATAAACATTATCAATATCAGGTCGATTACCTTTTGAACTCAGGTGGACCGGAGGGACTGCTTCCGGTACTGCTGCGTTGTCAAGCAGATGAGCAGCATCACCGAGACCAGGCAGCAGCTTTGGGTGGCGATTTATCTAACCGTTTTGTACACGCGTGGTGTTGGATGGTTGGTTTTGGCTCGAAGGTTGCTGTGGCTTTGGCACGCCGCCTTTGATCTTTTTGCTAGAAAGCGTGCACCTACAGCGATTGGGTGGTAACGGTACCAGTCTTCAAAATTTACCCATAACCTTCTTAAAAACAAGAGCGTTGATAACAGCAGATATTACGATAATTAAAAACATCATTCCTAAACTACTCATGGCAAACTCCTAAGCTAGGTGCGACAAGGTAAGCGGCTGATAAACCGCAATGACATCAAACATACAACCACTGAAGGTTAACGCTGCCGGTCAAATGATGTCAACAAATTCAGTTGGCCAGCTGGTCTAAGACCTGAAGAACAGCGAGCGGGCCAGCGAAGCGGTTCGCGAAATTTGCGAGCTAAACAATAGTCAGCTAATGTCGTTCTGATTATTGTTAGAAAACTTTGTGCTTGTATAGCGGATGATAAAGATAGCGATTGCTATCGCTAGGGTTGTGGCGCCGACCGCTAGCATCTCGTTAATGTTAATGGGAACGTGGCTCATGATGTCGACCATATGTCGGGTGAGTGCAGTGATGGCGATGTACAACAAGAATCTAACGGGCATGTGGTTTGTCTTGAAGTAAATGCCAACCATCGCGCCGATTTCTAAATAGATAAACAACAGCAAAAGATCTTGAATTGAGGCATGATGTTTTTGAAAAAGTTCAAGAAACGTCCACCCAGCTGCCCATACCGTGGCGGCCCCGATGCCGAAAAGCGCAAGTCTGTGGAATATACCAACACAAATATTTCCTAGTTGGTCTAGATCTTTTAGTTGTTTGTTCACCACGATTATCCTACGTGAGAGTGATCTTGATTGAGCATGCTAAACGCGATTGAGTTCGGCTCTGTCCATGCATAGCCGCACCCCCAGAGACCCAGAGTCGTTTAGAGCCGGTTGTTTTCTTAGGGTGATTTCGAGAGATATGATTTCTGCATATACGGCACAGGCTTTGACGATACGTGTGATGAGTCGCTCTTGCGTTTCGTAATGTTGATCTGCCGCAAGTCGTTGAATTTCAAGTAAGAGAAGATCGTAGTCGAATACATTTTGCATCGAGTCTTCTTCGATCAGAACAAGTTTTGGATCTATGCTGAGTACTAGGCTTAGTGGGTGTTCCTCAGGGCGTGCCGAGCCCGGTGCATAATTCCCAATTTTTGTATCTATTTTGATTGCTTGCAGCTCAATGAATGCTTGTAGCGTCATTGCTAGGTGATCCGGTTTGCTCGCTTAAGA
>CANKOW010000050.1 GCA_947484295.1 Alcaligenaceae bacterium
CGACGTTGCTAAAGTATGAACCGCACAACTATCCAAAAGTTGTTGGGGACCTAGCAGAATCTTGGTCGACCTCGCCAGATGCGATGACCTACACTTTTATTCTCAGGCCAAACGTTAAGTTTCACGATGGCACGCTGTTGACTTCTGAGGATGTGAAGGCCACGTACGCCAGAATTATGTCGCCGCCCGCTGGGGTGGTTTCTGCGCGCAGAGATCTTTTTGAGACCGTCGCAAGTGTTGAGACTCCAGACCCTAGAACCATTGTTTTTAAAATGAAACGGGTTGACTCTTCGATCGTGGAAAGCGGGTTTGCCTCACCGTGGAACTGTATTTATAGTGCAGCGAAACTCAAACTCGACCCGAGTTTTCCGACTCGCAACGTCATGGGCACTGGCCCTTTCAAATTCGTTGAGCATGTCGCGGGCTCTCACTGGGTTGGCGCGAAATTTGACGATTATTTCGTAAAGGGTAAGCCTTATCTTGATGGTTTTCGCGCCATTACTTTGGGTACGTCTGCCATGTTGAATGCGATGGAAGGTGAGCATATTCTGGCCGAGTTTCGCGGTTTTGCACCACCCGAGCGCGATCGTCTGGTGCGAACCATGGGCGATAAGGTCAAAGTCTATGAAAGCGATTGGTTGTTTCATATGTTGATGAGTGTCAACACCAAGAAGAAGCCTTTTGATGATGAGCGCGTTCGCCGCGCGTTGTCTTTAGCGATTGATCGCTGGGGTGCTTCAACCGCCTTGCGTAAAGTGTCGTCGCTTGGGCCCGTCGGCGGTGTGTTAATGCCAGGCGGAAAATGGGCGGCGACTGAGGCTGAAGTCGTTCAGTGGCCGGGCTTTGGTAAAAATATCGAGGCCAATCGCGCCGAGGCGCGTCGATTGCTGAAAGAGGCGGGCGTCGAGAATCTGACCTTCACCTTGAGTAATCGAAATATCGCGCCGTTTGTGACGGTTGGGATTTATATGATTGATCAATGGCGCCAGATTGGTGTCAAGGTTCAGCATAAACAGCATGAAACTGCAGGTTGGTTTGCTGCAAGAAGTAGTGGAGATTTTGATATCTTGGTCGATTCGTTTGTCGATGTGAGTACAGATCCTACAACGGGTTTGTCAAAGTACTTGTCAGCCGCGCGAGGCAGCCAAGTCGCGACGTTTGCAGTCGACCCGACGCTTGACTCTTTGTTTGATCAACAAGGCCGAGAGCTCGACCCCGTGAAGCGCCGTCAACTTGTGCGCGAGTTTGAAGCTCAAGCGATGGCGCAAGCGTATGCCGTGCCCTTTCTGCACATGAGTCGTAACGTCGTGCTAAGCAGTCGCGTCCAGGGCTGGACGATATCTCCGTCTCAGATGATCTACCAAGATCTGGGCGATCTGTGGCTGAGTCCAGCCAAAAAATGACGTCAAAGCGCCGCACTGACTTATTGTCGGTACGCGACTTGTCGGTTGAGTTTCGTACCGAGCGGGGTGCCATTGAGGCGGTACGACGTGTCAGTTGGGCGATTGCGCCGGGCGAGATGCTGGCAATCGTGGGTGAGTCTGGCAGCGGCAAATCTGTGAGTGCGTTGGCCATCATGGGCTTGTTGGCCAAACCCGCTGGCCGCATTTCAAATGGCCAGATCGTTTTTGATGGTCAAACATTGACGGGCATGGCTGAGCGAGACTTACGCGCTTTGCGTGGCCGCGATATTGCGATGATCTTCCAAGAGCCGATGAGTAGCCTGAATCCGATCCTGACGATTGGACGACAGATCATGGAACCATTACGGTTGCACTTAAAAATGAGTGTCGAACAGGCGCACGCACGAGCGATCGACTTATTGACGCTTGTGGGCATCTCAGATCCAGAGCAGCGCTTAAAACAGTATCCGCATAATTTTTCTGGCGGTATGCGACAGCGCGTCATGATTGCGATTGGCCTGTCCTGTAATCCTAAACTGCTGATTGCGGATGAACCCACTACGGCACTTGATGTGACCATTCAGGCTCAGATTTTAGAGTTGATGAAATCTCTGACCGAACGCTTGGGTATTGCGCTCGTGTTGATTACGCATAACCTTGGCATTGTTGCCCGTTATGCGCAACGGGTCGTTGTCATGTACGCTGGATCTGCCGTTGAACAAGGAACAGCAACGCAGATATTCGCTAATTCACGCCACCCCTACACAAGAGGCCTGCTTCGTTCAGTCCCCCGCTTAGATTTACCTCGCGCGCGACAACTCGAGACGATTGAGGGTCAACCGCCCGATATGCGTCAATTAGGTGTTGGCTGTGCCTTTGCCCCACGTTGCGCATATCGAACAGCGGTCTGTGCGGTGGCGCCGCAACTCATCGCGCTGCCAGAGGGACGTTACTCTGCCTGTCATCACGAAGGCCAGCTGTTAGCGCCTTTCAGCGCGAGCGTGGCTGCACTAGAGGGGGCTCAGTCAGACGTTGCCGACCCGCGTTCAAAAGGTGACGGGATTGCCGCCTTATTAACGGTAGATTCTTTAACTAAGCACTTTAAGGTGAAAGCGGGTATGTTTAGCCAGCCCGCGGTTGTGCGAGCGGTTCAAGAGGTCTCTTTTTCAATTCAAGCGGGTCGCACCCTGGGTCTGGTCGGTGAATCTGGCTGTGGCAAAACAACGATTGGACGCATGATTTTGCAGTTAGAGCAATTGAGTGCGGGTAGGGTGCTGTTTGAAGGCCAAGACTTAGCACTCGCGTCTGGTGCTCAGATACAAGCGTTGCGCACACAGATTCAAGTAATCTTTCAAGACCCGTATAGTTCGCTTAACCCTAGAATTAAAGTGGGCGATCTGATTGCCGAACCGCTAAAAGTGTACAAAAAAACCACCACGCCTCAAGCAACCCGAGAGCGTGTTGACCAGTTGCTCGTACAAGTGGGTCTCTTACCTGAGATGGCGCAACGCTATGCACATCAACTGTCTGGTGGGCAACGTCAGCGGGTTGGTATCGCACGTGCCTTAGCGTTTGAGCCTAAGTTGATTGTGTGTGACGAGCCCGTTTCTGCCCTTGATGTATCTATCCAAGGCCAGATCATTAATTTGCTTGATGAGCTTCAGCGTGAAAAAAATATTGCGTATTTATTTATTGCGCATGATTTAGCGGTCGTCAGACATTTGGCTCATCGAGTCGTCGTCATGTATCTCGGGCGCGTCATGGAGGTCGCTGACCGTGATGCACTTTACGGTAACGCTTTGCATCCCTACACGATGTCTTTACTTGAGGCGGTGCCCGTTCCTGATCCGACGCTCGAACGTCAGCGTTTGCGCAAAACGATTGTTGGTGAAATTCCTTCGCCCTTGCGACGCGTGGCGGGCTGCGTGTTTCATACGCGTTGTCCACGCGCAAGCGCCGAGTGTCAAGAAAGCATCCCTGAATTGCGTGAAATCAGACCCGGGCATTTTGCGGCCTGTATCAAACTTTAGGCGAGCAAAGACATGGGCTCTTATCTTCTGAAACGTCTGTTGTTAGTGATTCCGACCCTACTCGGGGTAGCGGTACTGGTATTTTTTATGTTGCGTGTAGTGCCGGGTGATGTCATCGAACTGAAATTACGAGGGGATGGCGGAAACGTATCAGCGCAGGTCGTGGCAGAAGAACGAGAACGCTTAGGTTTGAATCGACCGCTACACGTTCAGCTTGGTTATTGGCTAAAAGGTCTTGTCACTCTGGATTTTGGAATTTCGTATTGGACAAATCGTCCGGTTGTAGAAGAAATCGGTATACGTGTCGGCTTGACCTTACAAGTTGCCATCATGTCGGCGGTGATTGCGGTGTTCTTTGCGATTCCCTTGGGCGTGCTAGCGGGGTTATATCGCAATTCGTGGATTGATTATTGTTTGCGCGTGGTGACCATCGCTGGCTTAGCCGTACCCTCATTTTGGTTAGGGATGATGATCGTCTTAGGCTTGTTATCGCTCTTTTCGTGGTCACCGCCGGTGACCTATACGCCATTCTATGTCGACCCGATTGCAAACATGTCTCAACTGATATGGCCCGCACTTGCCGTAGGTTATCGTTATTCGGCTGTCGTGGCCCGATTGGTGCGCTCGTCGGTGATTGAAGTGATGTCTGAAGACTATATTCGTACTGCTCGTGCAAAAGGTTTGTTTGAACGCACTGTGGTCATTCGTCATGCGCTGGGTAACGCGCTGTTGCCAGCCCTCACGGTAGTCGGTTTAGAGTTCGCGTTTTTGCTTGGTGGGCTTGTGGTGACCGAGCAGGTGTTTAACTTAAACGGCATCGGCCGGTTGTTTGTCGATGCCGTTGCGCATCATGATTTCAATCTGCTTCAAGCTTTAGTGATGTTGATCGCCGTGATGTTCATCACCATCAATTTGCTGGTGGATTTACTGTACGGTGTGTTAGATCCTCGAATTTTGTACAAGTGAGGCGCAAAAAATGAATAGTATGATGCGCTTTGCAAAAACGCAGCCGTTAGGGGCTGTGGGTTTCTTTATTATCTTGCTGATACTGATTGCCGCCTGTGCGCCACAATGGCTGGCGCCCTATGATCCGGTCGAAATAGATTTCTCGGCCATGTTGACCGGGCCGAGTGCGTCGCACTGGTTGGGCGCAGACCAATTTGGACGTGATATTTTTTCGCGCTTGATATATGGCGCTCGCACTGCACTCTCAATTGGCTTTTGGTCGTCATTTTTAGGCTGTACCCTTGGCGCTGCAATTGGAGTCGCCTCTGCATACTTTGGCGGTAAAACAGATTTGCTGGTGCAACGGTTGATTGATATTTTGTTGTCGTTTCCAGTGATCGTGTTGGCCGTGGTGGTGGTGGCGATGTTAAGTTCTAAGGTCGTCGCTGGCGTTGATCTGAATTTAATCTTAGCGATTGCGTTGCCGATTGTGCCGCGGGCTGCACGGGTGGTGCGTGCTGCCACGTTGTCGGTTCGCGAAATGCTTTATGTGGATGCCGCACGGGCTGCAGGTTATTCAAATTGGCGAATCATGTTTGTACACATTGCACCTAACGTGACCGCGCCGTATTTGATTGTTTTAACCTCTTATATTGCCCAGGCAATTTTGCTTGAAGCCTCTTTGTCGTTTTTAGGGCTTGGCGTGACCGAGCCGACTGCGGCCTGGGGTTTGATGTTGTCGGGTAGTGCAACAGACTTTTATCGCGAGGCACCCTGGATGATTATTTTTCCGGGGTTGGCAATTTCTCTTTCAGTCTTTGCGTTCAATTTGTTTGGCGATTCGCTGCGCGATTGGTTTGATCCAAAATTTAGAGGTTAATGAAAGTATGACTCCCTTTTCATCCGATGCATCGTGCCCCCTTGACGGTTTGATGGTTCTAGATTTGACCCGCCTAGTGGCGGGAAACATGCTAAGCCTTCAGCTTGCTGATTTTGGGGCTGAGGTGGTCAAGATTGAGCAGCCTGGTAAGGGCGATCCTTTACGCGATTGGCGAATCAAAGGTTTTAGCGTTCACTGGAAAGTGTATGGGCGTAACAAAAAGAGTCTTACGCTTGATTTGCGCGCGAACGAAGGTAAAGAATTACTGCTCAAGCTGGTTGAACAGGCCGATGTGTTAATCGAAAACTTTAGGCCAGGCACTTTAGAAACAATGGGCATTGGACCCGATGTTCTATTAAAACGAAATCCAGGCATCGTGGTGGTACGAATTTCAGGATGGGGGCAAGATGGCCCCTATCGCTTACGGCCAGGGTTTGGCACCTTGATCGAAGGGGTGTCGGGCTTTGCAGCAAAAAATGGTTTTGAAGATCGCGAGCCGGTGTTACCACCCTTGGCAATGGCTGACATGATTACCGGTTTATACGGCTCGTTTGCTGTCATGACAGCGCTTAGACATCGTGATCAAACAGGGCGTGGCCAGGTGATTGATCTGCCCCTGCTAGATCCAATGTACTCGGTGTTAGGCCCCTCGGCAGCCGTGTATCAGTTGACTCAAAAGATCGATCCACGGATGGGAAGCCGCTCAAATACTGCCGGCCCCCGTAATGTATTTCCGACCAAAGACGGACGCTGGATTTCAATGTCGGCATCGATGCAAATGATGGTGACTCGCTTGTATACCGCCTTGGGTGTGCCTGAGATGTTGACTGATCCGCGCTTTCGTACCAATGCAGATCGCGTCGCCCATGCGGATGAGGCTGAGGCGCCGATTCGGGCCTTTATCTCAACACACACGCTTGAAGAAGGGATGGCCTTTTTTGAAAAAAATGAGATCACAGCAGCACCCGTGTATTCGGTTGATCAATTCATTAAAGATCCTCATGTGATTGCTCGGCAGATTGTGGTCGATATGCCTGATAAAGAGATGGGCTCGGTTCCAATGCATGCCGTTGTGCCGCGCTTATCAGACTCGCCCGGGGCGATTCGCCGACCCGCACCTGAACTTGGCGAGCATACGGCCGAGTTACTTGGACGGATTGGTATCGATGCTCAAATGCAATTGAGCTTAAAAGAACGAAAGATCATTTAAAGGCGACAGTCATGACGGCAAATAAAAATTCAAGGCGCTCCTGGTTGATTGTTCCGGCTGATCAGGCTGATGCGTTGACGTCTGTTCAACCGCAAGGTGCTGACGTGATCGTGCTTGATCTCGAGTACTCTGTACCCCCTAAAAACAAAGAAAGCGCACGCGCCGGCCTAAGCGCCCAGATTGCGCAACTCGCTGCAGCTTCCGCACAAGTGTTTGTTCGTGTCGATCGAGTAACCCGTTGGGCAGATGTGCGGGCCGCGATCAGCCGTGGCTTGACCGGTATTGTGTTGCCATCACCCGAAGAACCCGCTGATGTCGTAGAAATCGACGCCTTAATCACAGAGCTTGAAAAAGCACGCGGCGTTGAAGTCGGCTCAACCGAAATTGTCTTAATGCTTGAGTCTGCAAAAAGCTTTTGGAATGCCGATACCTTAGGCCGCGCCAGCAGCCGAATTACAGCGATGGGTGTGGGTCGGATTGATCTGTCGATGATGCTGGGCGCGGTGCCCCAAAACGAATTTCGCTTGTATCGGTTTTTAATGACCCGCACGCTCGTGGCGGCACGGATGTTGGGCAAGCAACCTCTTGGGGCTTTTTGGCGACCAGGTTCACGCGGTGGGTTGGCTTCAGTGGCTGACACGCTTCGAGCAGCACGCGAGGCACGGCTGTTGGGATTTAGCGGCTGTGTGTGTGCCGTAGCCGAGCAGGTCGCGCCTGTTCATGCTGGTTTTGTCTAAGTTACTGAACTTAGAAACCTAAATTTTTGCGCATTATTTCTCTGGATACTTCGCGATGCCACCTTATATTCGTCGTTCATTAATCGCGCTATCGATTGATGATCCCAAACTAGCAGATAAAGCCTTTGATTCTTGGGCAGATGCCATTGTGCTGGACATTGTGAAAGACTCTGCGCAAGACTGGCAGCAGACGCTGAAGGCTCAGATGCCCGCCGCGATTACAGCGGCCTCGCGCGGGGGGGCTGAGGTGTTTGTTCGCTTGAATGCGCAGATAGCGTACGCCGAGCTTGAGGCGACCGTCTTTGTCGGTTTGACGGGCGTGGTATTCGTTGGGGTGGCTGAGGCATCCGAGCTTTCACTTGCCTGTACAAAGATTGATGCGCTTGAACTCGAAAGAGGAATCTCTCGAGGCTCGCTTGAGGTTGATCTTGAAATCACCACAGCCCAAGGGGTCTGGAATTCACTAGAAATCGCACGTGTAAGTTCAAGACTAGGCACAATGGCGATTAACGAACAAGCTCTGTATCAAAATCTCGATATTCCTTTTGAAGACACACTTGAGGTCGAGCCCATTGAGTTCATTAAAGGTCAGATCATTACGGTTGCAACCTCTGTGAATGGTCAGGCGCAAGGCATGAGTTATCCGCTGTGCATCACGCAAAAAGCGGCTGATGAAGCCACGTTGAAGAAAGCGATTCTTCGCGCTCGCGACACTGGCTTTAAGGGCGCGCTGTGTGCCGATCCCTCGTGGGTCAAACACTGCAATGAGGGTTTTCGTCCAAGTGCCGATGAGGTCGAGTACTACAAAGAGGTTCGCAAGGTGTTTGCTGAAGGATTGAAGCGTGGCTTGGCCTCTGTGCCACTAAACGGCAAAATGATTGATGTGCCGGTTGATTTGCGTGCCGAGGTGTATCTTGAGTGGGCTGATCGAGTCGCTTTGCGTGATCAACAGAAAATTAAAGCCCATCAACAGGCACAAGCTGTTGCCTAAACAAACCCGACCTTATGCAAACGCGAGATTACGGTAACTCGACATTATGCAAACGCGAGATTACGCAAACCCGATATTACTGATTGATGCTTTCGACACAGGCTTAGCTGAAGTTAAACACCAGCAGCTTGTCCGCTGAAACCTACAGAAGACCTGACTCAGGAAAAAAACACCATGGCGCACAGAGTGGCACGTTGCACAATGTTTGTAACCCCAACTAATCCACGCTTTATCGATAAAGCGTGGACGCGGGGCGGCGACGCTTATATTTTAGATATCGAAGATTCGATCCCCTTGGCTGAAAAAGCTCGCTGCCGTGGGTTGATTCGTGAATCCATTGCAAAGGCGAACAAAGGCGGCGCAAGCATTTATGTTCGGATCAACAAGCCATTTGTGGATGCCGATTTGCCTTGTTCGGTTTGGCCCGGTGTTGATCGCATTATGTTGCCTAAGGTTGATACTGCAGTCGAAATGCAATATGCGCACGACTTAATCTCTCGGCTAGAAAAGGATCACGGGGTACCATTTGGGTATATCGAACTCTCTCCAATGATCGAAACCGCCTTGGGTGTGGTCAATATTTATGAGATTCTTACCGCCACGCCTCGAAAAATCTGGTCAATGGGTGGCGGCACAGGCTACGACATGGCGGTCAATCTGGGCATTGAGATGTTTGTCGATTTTGACCAGTACGCCTACACCTCGTCCTTTGTGGCCTTGGCGGCAATGAGCCTAGGGATTGAATCTTCTGGTGGAGTTTTTGTGCACAATCCCACCGGACGTGTGGACCAGCGCGACCATGCCCTTGAAGAGGCTGAAATATTGTATGCGGCTGGCGTGCATCAGGTTACGGCGCTTCATCCAAACTTTATCGAGCCCTTATGTACCGGGCTTGCTCCGACTGCCGATGAAATGTCGTGGGCACAAATTGTTTTAGATACTTATCAAGAGCTTACGCTTGCAGGCGAGTCGGTGACGCACGTCAACGGCAAGGTCGTAGATTGTTATGAATATGAGCTTGCTGTGAAAACACTTGAGTGGGGCAGGGCGTGTGCAGAAAAAGACCGGTTTAAAGAAAAAGCACTGGCTCGCGCTAACGCGTTGTTAGCAGCGACTTCTTAGACTAGGGTATTTGGTAGCCACGCCTCTAGTTTGAGGCTTCAAGCCAAACATTATTGTTAGGTTGAACCGTGGGCGTCATTCTTAACAATTGGCTTGGTCTGAGCATGGGTCCGAGCCTGGGTCTAAGCGATTGTATTTGCTTGTGAACAAGCTGTTGACTTGGATTCTGTTCCGCGCGGTATCCAGTTGTATTAAACTTTGACGTTAACAACTTGGTTGCGAAGTCGTCTTGCAGCTAAGTCAAGGGCCTATTAGGCACAAAATACCAGGAGACTTCAATGAATCAAAAGACAATAATTTCAGCCTGTGCGCTGATGCTCAGTATGTTCGCGTTGCCTGCGTCACAGGCCGCAGACCCGTTTCCGGTCAAACCGGTACAAGTGGTCATTCCGTTTGCGCCTGGTGATACCGACAACATGCTGCGACCCTTTCTTGACAAGATGGGTGAGTTTTTGGGTCAATCGGTCATCATGACCTATAAGCCCGGTGCGGGTGGTGGTATTGGGGCAGGGTCAGTGGCATCGAGCCAGCCCGATGGTTACACGCTTGTCGGTACCTCGCAAGGGTCGATTGTGGTTGTACCAACTTTTAACAAAGCGATTAAGTATTCAACCGAGTCCTTTGCGCCCGTCGCATCGATCTCTGAGGGTGGTTTTATCCTGGTTGTGAAGGCAGATTCACAATGGAAAACCATGCAAGAGCTGATCGAATATTCCAAAAAGAATCCTAAAAAAATTAATTACACCACCTCTGGTGCGATGGGTGTCACGCACTTAGTGGCCGAGATTTTTGCGAAAGAGGCTGGTGTTGAATGGACGCACATTCCTGAGAAAGGCAGTGGCCCAGCAATCACCGCTTTGCTCGGTGGGCACGTTGAGTTATCTTCTGCCGCAATTGGACCTGCGTTGGCTCATGTGCGTGCGGGTACTTTGCGCACGCTCGCGGTATTTGGCGATAAGCGTTTGAAAGCGTTTCCAGATGTTCCAACCTTAAAAGAGCTGGGCTACAAAGTTGAAGCTCGCGCGCTGTACGGCATTTTGGCGCCCAAAGATACGCCTAAAGCCGTCGTCGATGCGATTTTTTTAGCAGCTAAAAAAGCGGGTGAAAAATACCAGATGCAGATTAGCGACAGCTTGAGTGCGATGGGTGCACAGCCGGCTTTGCTGGATCCCAAAGAGTATGCCGCGTATGTGGCCGATCAAAAGGCGATGTTTACGAAAGCAAAAGAAACACTTAAGTTGAGCGAGTAAATAAGTTTAACGAACCTGCGGCTCACACTTGAATCAAACAGGCAATATGCGAACTGACTTGCCTGCGAGTTTTCCGGTGTGGCCGCTTGCAGCAACACTCGCCACGCAAAGCTTGGCCACCATGGCCGCTTATTCATTTCCGGTAGTGGCGCCCGTGATTGCAAAAGATCTTCAGGTGCCAGGTACGTTAGTCGGTTTTTTTATTTCAACCGTCTACGGTGTTGGTATTATTTCGTCGTTACTGTCTCCGCGCTTTATTCGTCGTTATGGTGCAGTGCGGGTGAGTCAACTCGTGCTGATCGCGACACTCGCGATGCTGGTGGCTTGCTCGTTAGGCAGCGTACTTTCGGTGGTCATTGGCGCCGCGCTCCTTGGCTTGGCGTACGGTGCGACGGCACCCTCAAGCACCCATTTACTTGTACCGCGCACTCCCCCTGGTGTCATCAACCTGGTGCTGTCTATTCGGCAGATTGGCGTACCTCTGGGGGGGGTGTTGGCAGGGCTCGTGATGGTGCCGCTGACCTTGCATCTGGGGTGGCGGGTGGCACTCTTGTGTCAGACAGTGCCTGTTTTGCTTGCCCTAGTTCTGCTACAAATTGCGCGCGCACGTTGGGATGTCGATCGTGATCCTGCGACAGAGGTGTTTGCCAAGGGCATGTTGTCTCCCGTAAAAATATTGTATGAAAGCAGTGCAATAAGATCCCTTGCGTTTGCAAGCTTTGTCTATAGTGGTGTGCAGCTCTGTTTCATTTCATTTTTGACAGTTCATCTGACAACTAAAACCAGTTTTGACTTGGTGCAAGCGGGGCAGGCACTTGCCGTCTATCAACTCTCTGCTGTGTGTACCCGACCGCTGTGGGGGTGGATGGCCGATACCTGTGTGACGGCACGACAGCTTCTCATTGCGCAGGGTTTGATCATGTGTGTGGCAGCAGTGCTCGCGGGTCAGTTTGCTGCGAGTTGGTCGCAGCCTTTCGTTCTGATCGTCTGTGCGGTCGCTGGCGCGACAGCAAGTGGGTTTACCGGCTTGGCGTATGCAGAATGGGCGCGCTTGGGCGGTGCGAAACGAACTGAGGCGACAGGTTTAGGTTCAGGGATTATGTTTGCCGGCGTGATGATTATGCCTTCAATTTTCTCTGTCACGGTGACATTTTTCGATGACTATGGCATTGCGTATGGCTGTGTCGGTGCTTTGGCGACGCTGTCAGGATTGCTGCTGTTTGCCTCGAAGCGTTCGAGCTAGAGGCGGCAAGCGCTTAATTGACTTGGTATGTTGGATACCGTTCAGCTCTGACGTTTCGCAGAGAGACTTGCCGGTATGAACAGCTCTGAGGCAGAGCGGTTGAGTGCCTCTGTCGCACAGATAGCGACAGAAGCGTGGTCAACTGAATTGTGGCTTATTGGTCGCGAACGTTTGCGTCTTTAATGATTTTGCCCCAGTGTGCCAGATCTTTTTTAACGAGCCCATCCATCTGTGCAGGTGTCATTGGCATCATGTCATAGCCATCCACGTTAATGCCTTTAATCACCGCTTGGTCTTTCATCACTTCGTTAAACGCAGGGACGAGTTTAGCCATGACTTCGGCAGGCAGGCCTTTGGGGCCAACGATGCTAAACCAGATCGTCGCATCAAAACCCTTGTAACCTGACTCGTCGAGGGTTGGCACATTGGGCAACATGACACTGCGTTTGAGAGATGTGACCGCTAGCGCCTTGAGGGTACCGGCTTCGATCTGGGTGGCCGCTGCACCTAACGACGAGAACAAAAAGGGTACGTGTCCGCCTAAGACTTCAACCACGGCTGGGTTGCCGCCTTTGTAGGGTACGTGAGTGATGCCGAGGTTTTCAAGCTTGTTCAATTGCTCGCCCGCTAAGTGACCGACGCCACCAATCCCTGAGGTGCCATAGCTCCATTTTGAAGGGTCTTTTTTGGCCAACGCGATCAAGCCTTTAATATCTTTAGCCGCCGAATCCGGGCGCACCACAATGGCTGTGCCGCCGCCCGCAATCATGGCGATATTGGTAAAGTCTTTTAGTGGATCGTAGGCGAGCTTGCGCATGTTTGGCAGGATCACCATAGGACCTGAGTCGGTGATATGCAAGGTATAGCCGTCGGGGTCAGCCTTGGACGTGATGTCTAACGCGATCGAGGCGCCCGCACCGGGGCGGTATTCCATAATAAATGGTTGGCCGATGATTTTAGATGTGCGCTCGGCGATGGGGCGAATCAGTTTGTCGGCCGCGCCGCCTGCTGTATAACCGATGATCATTTTGATCGGCTTGTTGGGATACTGCGCCATCGCGCCAGACGACAACGCCAACAGGCCGAGCACCGCAAGGGCGGGTGCGATGAACTTTTTCAAACTGCTTGATATTTTTTTCATGAGTGTCCTTTGGAAATTTCGTTTTTTTCACGCAGGATACTACCCTGCAGATTAATTAATATTGCGAAATGGTGTTGCGAAAAATTAAGCTTCAGAAAATACTTGCTCAGGTTTGACCATGCCCTTAACTTCAACGGCATTGCCCGACGGGTCTAACACTAAAAACACATGTTGCTCGCGCGGTGTACCGATAAAGATGTGGTCAGGCTCCATGGCGAAAGGCGTGTTAGCTGCACGTAAGGCCGCTAGCATTTTCTGGTAGACCGTACTTTCAACGATCACTCCAAAATGCCTTAAAGGATACGGATTTTTGCCGATGTTGACTGACTTGTGCGAGGCCTCAAGTGGCGACAGTTGAGCCACAAGGTGATGACCATAAAAATCGATATCGGCGCGATCGGCGATGACTCGGGTGACACGGCAACCTAACAGGTCTTGATAAAACGTCACAGACGCAGCGATGTCGCTTACTGGGATAGAGAGGTGAAGTGTGGCTTTGGTCATGAAAGTATCCAAAATCAGAACTGCACAAGCATAATGCAATATTGAGTTTTCGAGGCATTTAGGCAGCGCGTGCAGCCTCAGGCTCTACCAACATGAGGGGTGCAGGCACTGCATGCCGCCCCAGAACCTATAGAAGCGAGCGACTTGGATACATCATGCAGCCCCAAGATCTAGAAAAATTAGTGACTTGGAAAATGCCGTTTGGTAAGCACCAAGGTAAGCTTTTAGCCGATTTGCCGGGTAATTACCTGAATTGGTTTGCGCGTGAGGGATTTCCCGAAGGAGAGATCGGGCGCCTGTTGCAGCTCATGCAAGAAATTGACCATAACGGTCTCAAAGGCATCTTGGCACCGCTGCGTGCGGGCGGCCGTTTGTCCGTGACGCAGCGCTAGGCCACAAATAATTTGTCGTACGCAGCCAGTAAGTTGCTATGCATGGGGCTACCTTGCATATCAACGCCCAAGGTAGCCAAGCCAAAAAAGCGCTCGTCGCCCGAGATCAACGCCTGGGCTTGGCGCAAGGTCTCTGCGCCAAACATCAAACTTAACGAATGCAGATAAGGCTCGGCGTCTTCAAGATTAAGTACCGTTTCAACGCAGCGATATACCAAGCGACGCGCCGGGTTCATTTGTTTGTAGTGATGAATCCAGTCGCAACCTTCAAGGGCGGCATCGACGTCGTTGATCGCAAGTGCTAACAAGGTTTTAAATTCACCAATGCGTAGTTCTTTCCAAGTTGAGCCATTGGGTGTTGCTAAGCCCAAGATCTCCCACAAGGGACGCTCGTCGTTCAAATTTAAGGTTTGTAAATCTGCCAATAGTTCGGTGCACTCCTCATCGGTCAGGTCATGCAGCCTGACCAACTGTGGGCGGATCTGATTACCAATGCTGTTGTTCTCCCAATCAAGGTCACCGACAGGATAGATCTCTGACATACCTGGCACCAAGATACGACACGCATAGGCACCTTGTTCAGAAAAGTCTGAAATATAAAGTTCAAAGCCCTCGGCGTGTACGGCATCGCACAACCATTGATAGTCTTGCTCGGTGGTGGTGCTGAAGTTCCAGTCGACAAAATCGTAGTCGGGTTCGTCGCCCATAAAATCCCACGAAATCACCCCACTTGAATCCACAAAGTGAATTTCAAGGTTAGAGACCGCGGTGATCTCATCCATATCAAACCCGGGTTCAGGAAAATTTTCTAGCGCGTCAAGTGCTCGGCCTTGCAGTAATTCGGTTAACGCGCGTTCAAGTGCAATTTCAAAACGGGGATGTGCGCCGAAGCTCGCAAACACGCCTTGGTCTTTGGGATGAATTAACGTGACGTTCATGACGGGGTACTTGCCACCTAACGAGGCGTCTTTGACCAAAATGCCAAAGCCGGCGTCGCGTAGCCCTTTGATGCCGGCCTCGATGCCCGGGTAGCGTGCAATCACTGCGTCAGGGACTTCAGGCAAGCACAGGCCTTCAGCAATAATTCGGTACTTAATGTGGCGCTCAAAGATTTCAGATAAGGCTTGCGCGCGCGCTTCGTTTGGGGTGTTGCCGGCGGCCATGCCGTTACTGACGTACAGGTTGCCGATGATATTGACCGGAAACCAGGTCAAGGCACCATCGCTTAGGCGTGTATAGGGCAGGGCGCAAATGCCGCGATCGACGTTGCCAGAATTCAAATCGACCAGCACTTCGCTATCGATATCACTGTCGGGGTTATAAAACGCCTGCAAGGTTGGATTAAGCAGTTCTTTGGGCCAGGCACCGTCTTCGGTCGGGGCAAACCAGCGCTCTTGCGGGTAATGCACAAAGCTTTTGTTGGCGCGAGTTTCGCCCAAATGAAAGTGTGTCCAAAAATAATGGGTACCCAAGCGTTCAAAAAACTCACCTAAGGCACTGGCCCGAGCGGCGAGCATGGTGGCGCCTTTGCCGTTGGCAAACAGCATCGGGCAGTCTTGGTCTTTGACATGAACCGACCATATTGCTTCTACCGGGTTGAGCCATGACGACTCATCAAGCCGAAAGCCACGTGCTGCGAGTTTGGCCTGCATGGTGGCGATGGTGGATTCGAGTGAGACGTCTTTGCCGGGGATGAAGCTTTCGGTTTGCATGGGATCTTGCCAAAAAGAGGTGAGGGTGGAGAATAACCGACCGAATCGTGCATTTTGTCGAGAGTCTTGCTGAAAACTGCAGAAAATTGGTTTTGAAGGCGTTTAGGGCAGGGATCCGAGAGCGGTTTGGATGGTGTTGGCCAAAGGCATACAATTACGGCATCGCACAATAATAATAAGACTAACTATTTTTCAGGAACCCCTATGAGTGAATTGAGCTATTGGCTAATTCGTTGTGACAACCAGATGTTGACAGCGAAAGACACGAGCGATGGGCATGTTTTCCCTAGAGGGTATGCGGCCGATTTCGGTAACCCTGAAAATTCGCTGTTTGTTGGTCATTGGCAGGGTATCCCTTGCCGCACGATCGAGGTCAGCGAGATCCCTTCTCATATCGAGGGCAACTTGCGCCCCGTGCGTAGCTTGCACGCCTTGGCCGGTGCCGAGCTGTTTGCCTTGGCTGGGCGCGCCACACAGCTCATTGACTGGCAAAAAAATCACCGCTTTTGTGGCCACTGCGGCACCCCAACGGTCGCCAAAAAGACCGAGTTTTCGATGGATTGCCCGGCCTGTAAGCTTTCGGTGTACCCACGTATTTCACCCGCTGTGATGGTGCTCATCGAGCGTGGTAATGATTTGTTGCTAGCCCGCAGCCCGCATTTCAAACCTGGCATGTTTAGTGCCTTGGCCGGTTTTGTTGAGCCAGGCGAAACACTCGAGCAGTGCGCGGTACGCGAAGTGCGCGAAGAGGTTGGCCTTGAAATCACCAACCTGCGCTACTTCACCAGCCAGTCATGGCCGTTTCCTAATTCACTGATGGTGGCGTATTTTGCCGACTATGCAGGTGGTGACATCACTCCTTGTCCAAACGAAATCGAAGACGCTGGCTGGTTCTCGCGTGACGATTTACCGCTGGTGCCTGATCCGGTCAGCATCGCGCGCCAGTTGATCGACGCCGCGGTGCGGGCAGGGTAATGATGTTATCCGCGAGTGTGCCAGCGCTAGCCTCAATCAATGCAGCGTGCGCAGGCGCACAGTGTTTATTGCCAGAGTTAAAGCAGCCCGCTCAAGCTGGCACGTTGTTACCGCCACGGTTAACGCAGCTCTAGCAGGCACATCGTCTGCATCGCTCGGCTAAGTCCCCAGACAGACCAGGTCGGTCAGAGGTGCGAGTGCATCGGTTGCCCAGCGACCTCCATCTCGGTGACCAAGACGCAGCCACTTTCAGATTCGGTGATGTACAGGTGTCGATTTTGTGGGCCGCCGTAGGCGACGTTGGTGGTGTGGGCTTGCTGGCATGAATCGATTCGCCAGATAGGTTGCCCTAACGGAGAGAGCACCCACACGATCCCTGCGCCTGCGTGTGCAACCACAAGGTTGCCGGCTTGGTCAACGGCCATCCCGTCAGGCCCGGAGGCGCCTGACATTTGTACGAAAATCCCGGGTCTGACCAAGCCTGTGCCGTCAGGCAGCAAGTTGGCACGCCACACACAGTTACCACGTGTTGCCGCCACGTAAAGTGTTTTTTCGTTTGGGCTCATCACGATGCCGTTTGGGCTTGGTACGTTATCCAACAAGCGAACGGTGTGACCAGAGGCATCGCGTCGATACACCCGCCCACTAGGATCTTGAATCGAACTTTGCCCTTGATCGGTGAAATAGATATCGCCATTGCGTGCGATATACAAATCGTTTAGCCCTTTAAAGTTTTCGGTCATATAGCGTTGGGCTAAGGTCGACACACTGCCGCGTTCTGGATCAAGCAATAACAGTCCACATTTATGGTCTGCAATAAAGATCCGACCATCTTGATGAATTTTCAAACCGTTGGGTTCGCCATCCCATTCGGCAACTACATCAATATCACCCGAAGGCTTCACTTTAAACACGCGACCAAAGGCGATATCCACCAAATACAGATTGCCAGCCTTGTCGAACGCGGGGCCCTCGATAAAACAATCGGTGTGAGGGCTGCTTTTGCCCGCCGCCACGCGCTCGGCACTGATTTGACCAGGGCGACGATATTTGTCGGGTATACGGGCAAAGACTTCAGTTTTTTTGACGGGTGGGGCGGGATACATGTCTGGTCGACCTTGTTCATTTGTTGTACTGTTTGGGCTTCATCGCGAACCTTAGTATCGTTGCGCTGGCAAAACCCAAGGATCGAACGGCGCATCCTTCGGCGAGGTTCAGAGACTGTTTTTAACATGGTCGCCGCGCTATTTTCTGTTAAGAGGTGTTGTTTTGGGATATTCCTTGGCTAAGGTATTGTCTGCGATTGAAGGCTTGGCAAGGCGAAGCGAGTCTGGCATTCGACGATTGCTCCGTGGTGCGCTAATGGGCCTGGTCTTTTGTTTGACTGCCGCTTTTGCACTTCCGGCGGCGGCGCAGCAAATTGCCTTGCCGGTCGAAGTCATTTTTATCCCCAAAAAAATACCGCTGTGGACCCTTGAGTTAGAGACAACCGTTTACA
>CANKOW010000051.1 GCA_947484295.1 Alcaligenaceae bacterium
AATCCCCTACATAGCATGCTGCAGATTTACGACTCCCTGTCACGCTCTAAGCGTCCCTTTACCCCGTTACGGGCTGGATTTGCCGGTTTATATGTCTGCGGTATGACGGTGTACGACTATTGCCACCTTGGCCATGCGCGCATGCTCGTAAGCTTTGACGTGATACAGCGCTGGTTGCGGGCTTCGGACTTGCAGGTCAGTTATGTGCGCAATATCACTGATATTGACGACAAAATCATCAAAAAAGCGGTTCAGTCCAATCAGAGGCTCAGTGAAGTGACCCAGTTTTTCATCCAGGCGATGCACGCGGATGAGCAGGCCTTAGGGGTTCAAGCGCCCGACCATCAGCCCCGGGCAACCGAGTATGTGGGCGATATGCTCGATATTATCGGTACGCTCGAAAAAAAGGGGTTGGCTTACCACGCAACGGATGGCGACGTGAACTTTGCGGTGCGCGAGTTTACCGGTTACGGCAAGCTCTCAGGTAAATCGCTTGATGATCTGCGGGCAGGCGAGCGTGTGGCTGTGGGGTCTAACAAGCGCGATCCTCTGGATTTTGTCTTATGGAAATCCGCCAAAGAACACGAGCCCGACGACACCCGCTGGCCGTCCGTGTACGGTTGGGGGCGGCCCGGTTGGCATATCGAATGCTCGGCAATGAGTAAGGCTTTGTTGGGTGCACCGCTTGATATTCATGGTGGTGGGCCCGATTTGAAATTTCCGCATCACGAAAACGAAATTGCTCAAACTGAGGGGGCGTTTGGCGGCGCGCTGGCCAACACCTGGATGCACTGCGGCCCGTTGATGGTCGACGCTGACAAAATGTCGAAGTCGTTAGGAAATTTTCGGACGATTCGTCAAACGATTGGTGTGAGTACTGATTTGCCCGGCCACAATGCCGATTCTGCTCAGTATCAGGTCAATCCACGTGAAGCCGAAATGTTGCGCTTTTTTATCGTGCGTAACCACTACCGCAGTGCGCAAAACTATGCGCCTGATAATTTAATCGACGCGCAGCAGTCGCTTGATCGTTTATATCAAACCTTACAAAATATTCCAGCGAGCGGTTCAGTCGAAATTGACTGGACGACCTCTGCTGCGCAAGCCTTTAAAGTCGCGATGGATGATGACTTTAATTCTGCGGGCGCGGTCGCTGCGCTATTTGAGTTGGCCAGTCAAGTGAACCGAACTAAAGACGCGAGTGTGTGCTCGCAACTCAGGGCGCTCGCTTCGTTGTTAGGTCTGTTGCAACAAGATCCTAAAATGTATTTTCAAAGCGCGACGCGTTACACCCGTCGTGCGCTTGAGCAAGCGAGTGTGGCAAAAGCATCGGGTGTGACAGCAACGGCGACTGCCTTTGCGAAAGCTACTGGCAATGTCACGTCAGCAGACGCGGGTGCAGCAGTCACGCAAGAGGCTAGCGCTCCACTTTCACAGCAGCAGATCGAAGAACACATTGCTGCACGTGCACTTGCCAAGCAACAAAAAAACTTTGCCGAGTCTGACCGAATTCGTGCAACACTCAAAGCTGCAGGGGTCGAGCTTGATGACAAGCCCGGTGGCCTGACTCAGTGGCGACGCGCGTAAGGTCAACGATAATGGCAACGACGACAGCAAAGACAGTCAAAAAGACAGCAACTAAGCTAACGGCTAAAACGGTCAAGACAGCGACTGAGACGGAAGCTAAGACGGTTAAGACAACAGCTCAATCGAGCGCTAAAACTGCAGGTAAGATTGCAGCGATGACCGCAGCAATTCCGGCGACACTGGCCGATAAGCCCGAGTACTGGGACGAAGCGCTTACGCAACTCGTGAAGCGCGATCGTATTCTTAAGAAAATCATCCCGCAGTTTCCGGGTATTTGGCTAACGACGCGCGGCAACCCTTTCATTACCCTAGCGCGCTCAATTTGCGGCCAACAAATTTCGGTCAAAGCTGCCGAGTCGGTTTGGCAACGCGTGCTGCTTGAGTGCGGCAAGCGACCCTCGCCCGCCTCGGTACAAAAAGCTGGGCTCGAGCGCTTGCGTGCAGCGGGTTTGTCGGGGCGTAAGGCCGAATATATTCTTGATCTATCAACATACTTTAGCGACAAACTCGTACAACCCAGCAGGTGGGTGCGTATGCCAGACGAAGAGATCATCGAAGAGCTCACTGCAATTCGCGGCATTGGTCGCTGGACAGCTGAGATGTTTTTGATTTTTAATCTACAGCGCCCCGATGTCTTGCCGCTTGATGATGTCGGTTTATTGAACGCAATATCGTTACACTACTTCAGTGGCGAACCCGTTTCTCGTTTCGAGGCGCGTGAAGTGGCACAGGGTTGGCAGCCCTTCAGAACTGTCGCGACTTGGTACTTGTGGCGTAGTCTTGATCCAGTTCTGGTCGAGTACTAAATACGTCACCCCTCAGGGCAAATGAATATGCGCAATACCTACTTAGATTTTGAACAACCGCTAGGCGAACTTGAAGGCAAGATCGAGCAACTGCGCTATGTGCAGGCAGATTCAGCCGTTGATATCTCAGAAGAGATTAGTCGTCTGCAACAAAAAAGTCAGACTCTCACCAAAGATATCTACGCAAAGTTAACGCCTTGGCAGACGTCGATGGTGGCGCGTCATCCTCAACGCCCCTATACGCTGGATTATGTGCGCGAAATTTTTACCGACTTCCATGAGCTGCACGGCGATCGGATGTACGCCGACGATTTGTCGATCGTCGGTGGAATGGCGCGCTTTAACGGCACGCCCTGCATGGTGCTCGGTCACCAAAAAGGTCGCGATACCAAAGAGCGCGCCGCGCGTAATTTTGGGATGCCTCGCCCAGAAGGCTATCGCAAGGCGATGCGCCTGATGCGGCTGGCTGAAAAATTTAATTTGCCTGTTTTTACTTTTGTGGATACCCCTGGCGCTTACCCTGGCATTGGTGCCGAAGAGCGCGGTCAGTCAGAAGCCATCGGTCACAATCTGTATGCGATGGCTGAACTCAAAGTGCCAATCATCTCTACCATTATTGGTGAAGGTGGTTCAGGGGGCGCGCTTGCGATCGCTGTTGGTAATGTGGTCATGATGTTGCAGTACTCAACGTATTCGGTTATTTCGCCAGAAGGGTGTGCTTCGATTTTGTGGCGTAGTGCCGATAAGGCCTCCGAGGCCGCGGCTGCACTGGCAATTACCGCCGATCGTTTAAAAGAGTTTGGTTTGATTGACAGAGTGGTCAACGAGCCAATCGGTGGCGCGCATCGCGATCCACGTGTGATGGCTCGGTTGCTGCGTCGGTCGTTGGGTGATGCGCTACGGCAATTGTCGGGCATGACACCCCAGCAACTGATCGATCATCGTCTTGAGCGTTTATTGTCGTACGGACGTTTTCAAACGTAGTTTTGCAAGCGAGCGCGGGCTATTTTTTTGCGGCTGCGATGCGTTTGATATGGGCTACCTTTTCGACGTAAGCCATACTTTGATACGGGCTATACATTCGACACGAGTCATTCATGCGACCTAAGCGATGCACGCGAACCTTTCAGCGTTACTGAAAACAGCCTTGTCAGCGCTTGCCCCTCAAGCGCCAGTTGCTGTGGCGTTGAGTGGTGGGGCTGATTCGGTTGCCTTGGCGCTTGTTGCGGCAGAGCACTGCGCCAGCACGCCGCGACCGCTCTATTTTTTTCACGTCCACCACGGCCTGATGTCGCAGGCCGATGCTTGGGTTGTGCACTTACAAAAGTTTTCGCAAGAATTAAACATTCCGCTACACGTGCGTCACGTGCAGGTTGATCTGGCTGCTGGCAGCGGTGTCGAAGGGGCTGCGCGCGACGCACGTTATACCGCCTTGGCTCAGCTTTGCCTTGAGCATGACGTGGCTGCCCTGTTGTTGGCCCATCATCGTCAAGATCAAGCCGAAACTGTCTTGCTGCGACTCTTGCGCGGTACAGGCGTTTCAGGGCTTGCGGCAATGCAGACTGAAGTGCGGCGCGCTGGCATGCGTTTGTTAAGACCTTGGTTAGATGTAGACCGCGCTGAGCTTCTTGCTGTGGCGCATGCTCACGCGCAACGCACCGGTTGGGCTGCAGTCCAAGATCCTAGCAATACTGACCCAAAGTATGCGCGAGGTGCCCTGCGTAGTGCGCTCGCGCCGGTCTTGAACACCTATTTTCCTGCTTGGCGCCAAACGTTGGCGCGACATGCCAAGCAGGCGAATGAAGTAAACGAGGTGCTTGCTGAGGTTGCCGCGCGTGATTTGGCTGCATTGGATGTCAAGCCAGAGGATCAAAGCTTTAGCCTATTAGCTTGGCGGTCCCTAAGTGCTGCTCGCCAGGCGTTGGTCGTGCGCCATTGGTTGCAAGAGCAGGGGGTTGCCATGCCTGGTGAGCGTCGTTTAGCTGATCTTTTGCGTCAGTTGCGGCAAATGCATGCCTTAGGGCACGATCGCGAACTGCTTTGGCAACATGGCGCAGTGGTGGTTCGCTGTAAACAAGGGAGAGTCTTGTTGTCATCGGGGTGAGACCCACCGTCGTATGGGTGTGGGCGACTTGCGATTGGGTCCGTCTGGCTTTTGCGTAGCTCTTGCCGAAGCGAGATTCAGTCTCACGGTCTTCGGGCTAAAATAGTCAACTTTGTAGCGAATACGCTGACTTCGGGGGCCTGAGCCCTAGAATCTAATTAATTAACATCATGTCAATTATTGTTCATAAATACGGCGGCACCTCGATGGGATCCGTCGATCGCATTCAAAACGTGGCGCGTCGCGTGGCCAAGTGGCACGCTGCTGGCCACCAAGTAGTGGTCGTACCTTCGGCAATGTCCGGTGAAACCAATCGCTTGCTTGGGCTTGCCCGCGAACTCTCTGCCGAGGCCGATGGTCGCGAACTAGACGCGATCGCCGCCACCGGTGAACAAGCTTCAAGCGGTTTGCTCGCAATCGCCTTGCAAGCCGAAGGCCTCAAGGCTCGTAGTTATGCGGGTTGGCAGGTGCCTATTCGTACTGATTCTGCTCACACAAAAGCGCGTATCACCTCGATTGACGACACACGTATCCGCCAAGATCTTGACGCCGGCTTTGTCGTGGTTGTGACAGGGTTTCAAGGCGTGGATGATCTGGGTAATATCACCACGCTCGGTCGCGGCGGTTCAGATACTTCTGCCGTTGCAGTGGCTGCGGCCCTCAAGGCGCGCGAGTGCCTGATCTATACCGATGTCGACGGTGTGTACACCACTGACCCGCGCGTCGAGCCCGATGCACGCCGCTTGAGTGTGATCTCTTTTGAAGAAATGCTTGAGATGGCCTCGCTAGGCTCTAAGGTATTGCAGATTCGTTCTGTTGAGTTCGCGGGCAAATACCGCGTGCCAGTCCGTGTGCTGTCATCGCTCACCGATCCCGCTATGTCGCTAGACGAAGAAATGCGCTCTGGCACCCTGATTACTTTTGAGGAAGACGAAAAAATGGAAGCAGCCGTTGTTTCAGGCATCGCCTTTAGCCGCGACGAAGCCAAAGTTACACTGTTGGGTGTGCCTGACAAACCAGGTGTTGCCTTTGCAATCTTAGGTAAAGTGGCTGATGCCAACATTGACGTCGATATGATTGTGCAAAACCAGTCAGTGGCGGGCACTACAGATTTCACCTTTACCGTGCATCGCAACGAATTCAATCGCACGCTCGCGTTGCTTAAGGGCACCATCGCACCTTCTGTGGGCGCAAGCGAAGTTTTATCAGACGATAAAGTCGCCAAGGTCTCAATCGTCGGTATCGGCATGCGCTCGCATGCGGGCGTTGCAAGCTTGATGTTCAAGACCCTTGCGCAAGAAAACATCAATATCCAAATGATCAGCACCAGCGAGATCAAAACCTCGGTACTGATCGAAGACAAGTACATGGAGCTCGCCGTTCGCGCACTGCATAAAGCCTTTGGGCTTGAAACGACTGCGCCGACTAAGGTTTAGTGTCTGTTAAATATATTTAACTTTTTTGTTGAATGTTATATATATTTAACTTTTTAGTTCGCGCTAAATGTGCATAATGTGTTAAATTAATTTAACTTATTTTGATAAGTTAAAGATTATGAACACTCTAAAAGCGATCGCCAAGGGCTTGCTCAGTGGACGCAAACCACTGACTGACATTGATCTTGCGCGTCAAACTGGGTTAACCAGACAAAGTGTCAGTCGGGCTTTGAGCGGAGAGCATAATTTTGGTGTGACAACTCTGTTGGCAATTGCAGAGGCTAATGGTCAAGAGGTGCTGATTGTTCCGCGCGACGTCGCCCGCGCCTTTGAATCCTCTGGTCAAGTCAATGTCCAACACGTCGCGACCATGACAGAAGGTCTTCAAGATATCTAATGTCTAATGTAGAGATTCTGGATATTTTTCTGGCGCAGAGGTTGATCGGCAAGCTTTTTCGTTTTGATAACCGCGTAACTGCTCCGATGATTCGGTTTGTTGCCGACAAACGTTTCTCTGTTGATCCCCATCAAGCCACCGTATCGCTGAGCATGCTGGCGCAACTTCCTGAACAGCAAGAGTCGCTTTGGAACGATCTTGGTAGTTCGCTGTTCAACGGCAGGGATGGAAGGTTGCCCGCATTTTTTCAAAACATACTGCCAGAAGGTGTGTTTAGAACGCACCTTGCGCAAATTCGAGGCTGCCGAGAGGATGACCATTTTGCTTTATTTGCAGCCTGCGGGCTTGATCTACCAGGCGCGGTCAAGGCGCTTCCCGCGACGTTAACAAAAGACCAGTTGGCGGCACTGCTCACGCAAGATAACGCACCGCTAGACATGTTGGTGACTGCAGATCCATTGCCGCTAGGGGTATCAATTTCTGGTGTGCAACCCAAGTTGGGGTTGATTGAATTAGGAGGGCGGTATGTTGCACGTAAACGGCAAGGCGTCACTCGAATTATTGGTAAGTTGCCACAAATTGACCGGCCAAGGCTTCCAGAAGTTGAGCACTTAAGCCTAGGGCTCGCGCAAGCTGCAGGCGCGAGTGTTTGCGAGCATAAGTTAGTACCTTTAGCACAGATGGATATCGAGCATGGATACGCGCTTGGGGGTAGCAGTCATTTCTTAGCAGTGACGCGATTTGACCGCGATGGCGCCAAACGAATTCATTGCGAAGACTTTGCTCAAGTACTGAATGTCGATCCTCAGCAAAAATACATGGGGGCATCTTATGCGGCCATGGGATCGCTGATGATGCGCTTTCCTGAAAGCTTGGGCGTCAATGCCGTACACGAGTTATTGAGATTGCTAGTCATCAATGACCTAATGGGCAATTACGACGCGCACCTTAAGAACTTTTGTTTGATCTACCCTGATGGTCGAACACCCTTTCTATCGAAAGCGTTCGATATTGTTGCGTGGTCTGTTTATCTGGGCGGGCAGGGCAGTGCCTTGGCGCTTTACCGGGACAGCGTCGGCAATAAACCACCAATTGGGCTGAGCCCTGCCACGCTCAGAACCTTTTGCGAGCGCGTTGGCATCGCAGAAAAGCCTTGCGCCAGTTTGATTAAAGACACAGTATCAAAAGCATTGGAACTGTGGCCTGCATTAATCAAAAGCAGTTTGATGTATGACACGCAAAAAGAGAAGCTTTTGGCACGTTTAGCGTCGCATCGTTTTGCGAAAGGGTCACGAACTTACGCGTAGGTATCGTTGGTTAGCAGTGTCATTCACACACCCGTGTGGACATACCGTGTTAATAGCGCTCGCCCTCCCGCAACTCTTTAATGTTCACATCGCCCATTGGCATCCAAGCTTGCGTCTTTTCGAAATCGGCTGGTCGGGCATAAGATGTTCGTTGAATGCGGTGTGATTTGGTCTCAGTGTGATTGGTGGAGCAATCGAAAATCAAGTGTTTTTTTGTAAAAGTATGTAAGCAGATGTTGCTCGGACAGCCAAGTGCCGAGGCTTGTTTAGTCTGCTTGCCGAGCTTGGGGGAGCTAAGCCTGTCTCATGCTAAAATTCGTACTTGGTTTGGAGGCGTGCCCGAGAGGCTGAAGGGGCTCCCCTGCTAAGGGAGTATGTGAGCTAAAACTTGCATCCAGGGTTCGAATCCCTGCGCCTCCGCCAAAACTTAAGGGAGGCATTCTGGGTAGTGCAATCTCACCCACTGGATTCAATTTACAGCGAGAAATGGTGAATGGTGAATGGTGTCATGCTCAATGCCTTGTAATGCTTGTCTGGCCAATCAGGCGCTGACGCAAGATGCGTGAGATGGTATCGATGACTGCAACCGTGATCAATACCAGCAAAATAATGTATGCAACCTCGCGCCAAGCGCTGATCATCATTCGATCCATTAAGAAAAATCCAATACCACCTGCACCCACTACGCCTAAGATAGTGGCTGAGCGAACATTTGATTCCACAAAGTACAAACTATTTGCTAAGAACACCGGCATCACTTGAGGTAACACTCCAAAGAGAAGCGTTTGCAAACGACTGGCTCCCGTCGCGCGCACGCCTTTAGATTGCTCGGCATCTGTATTCTCAAGAGCCTCTGCATAAAGTTTTGTCAAAATTCCTGTGTCGTTCACGGTGATTGCCAAAATGCCAGCAAAAGGCCCCAAGCCAACGACTCCTACAAAAAATATTGCCCATACTAAGCTATCTAAACCACGTACGACGTCGCTTGATCGTCTGACAAAAAACCTAACGGGTCCTATGGGCATAATATTACGAGCGCCCATCAATGCCAACGGTATGGCTAATATTGAGGCCACAAGCGTCCCCAAAAATGCCATCGAAACAGTTTCCGCAATTGCGAATAAATATTCAGCTGTTCGTCCTTTTGACTCTGGTGGAACCATCAATCCAAAAACGTCTACCAGTTTTAATGATCCTTTGTATAACCGCCCCACTGTCACCTCAAGTTCAGACAGTCCAAATAAAAACAATATCATCACTATCAAAATCACAACATAACCGCGCCATGCGGCAAGGCCTCTGCGCGGATAAAGTTCAGGTCGCAGTGCTCGCCAAGATATTAGTCTGGGTTTATTCATATGTAATGATTCATATCGCTTTGAGGTTGTCTCGACCAATCACACGTCCGCGTACCCACGAACAAAATGAATCAATGATGATCACAGAAATAATCAGCATAATGACGATCGCTGAAATATCGGTGTGATTAAAACTCTTTACAGCGGTGTAGAGCTCTTGACCGATACCACCTGCCCCAACAAACCCTAAAATGGAAGCAGCACGAACGTTGATTTCCAAGCGCAATAGTCCATAAGATAAGTAATCTGGAAGGACCTGGGGCGTCACCCCGAACACCATGGTTTGACTCCAACTTGCTCCAGTTGAACGCACACCTTTGACTTGCTCGAGGTCGACGTTTTCAGCGACGTCCGCAAATAACTTTCCCAGCGCCCCCATAGAGTGCAATCCAATTGCGAGAACGCCTGCAAGCGGACCTAATCCAAAGGAATAGACAAATAACACAGCAAATACCAATTCAGGGACTGTTCTTGCTAGCTCCATCAGTCGACGTGTGAAAAATGTGTAGGAAGGATGAGGTGAAAGATTTCTGGCACCCAAAAATGAGGCGATATATCCAAACACTATTCCTATCAATGTTGCGTAAATTGCAATCAATATTGTTTGCCAGAGAGCTGAGAGCCAAACCCAACCATTCCAGTACCAACGAGCAAGATCAGGCCAGAGCGTTGCCCAGGACAACTCTGGAACCATTCTTCCAAAATATGAGGTAAATCTGGGTAATCGATCCCACAGATGGACTAAGTTGACCTCTCCAATCACTGAAGAAATACCTATCAAGATCGTAATCAGGAGCGCGCCGATCACCCATTGACGGCGAACTTGAAAGCGTCTGTGCGTAAATGCTTCGTTGAACCTTTGACGCGCGAGCGCCGCGTTCGTTAAAGAATGACTCAATTACAAAGCATCCTGATGGTGAGCATTGTCAGCAACCATGATTTTTTTTGACTCAAAGAGCATCCTGGAGTGCAGTGAGACTGCCGTAAACCTCAAAAAGCTCCTCTTCACCTAAGTCAGCACATGCTCCATCAAAAACAATTTTCCCAGCATTCAGACCAATGATTCGATCACAATACTCTTTGGCCAAAGGAACAGAATGTAAATTGCAAAGCACAGTAATGTCTCTTTCTTGATTGATCGTACGCAGAGCATCCATGACGGATTTAGAATTGATTGGATCAAGCGAAGCAACAGGTTCGTCGGCTAGGATAATTTTGGGTTCTTGCACAAGCGCACGTGCAATAGCAACGCGCTGCTGCTGCCCACCTGATAATTGGTCTGCTCTTTTTAAAGCCTGATCATCCAGACCCAAGGTGTATAACGCATCAATCGCACGATCTCGATCTTCCTCCGAAAACCGACCGAAAAGCTTAGGCCATCTTGGAGGATGATTGAGTCTGCCCGTCAACACATTGGTCAATACATCTAAACGATCGACTAAATTGAATCGCTGAAATATCATCGCACAATTGCGACGCCAAGCGAGTAAGGCGTCGCCGTTCAAGCGTGCGATATCAAGACCTTCGTAGAATATCGATCCAGATGTTGGGTCTAGCAAACGATTGGTCAAATTTAATAAGGTCGATTTTCCCGCACCGGAGCGACCAATAATCGCAACCATCTGACTGCGAGGTACCTCGAAACTAACCCCAGAGACTGCAATCGATTCTCCGAATCGCCGCTCCAGATTTTTAGTGACTAACAAACCTGGAGCAGAACGGACTTGGTTCGGGATCATTTCTTTTTTTCAGCTTGGCGAAGAGCAATGAAGTCTGCATACGCCTCATGATTTGTTGGGGCGATCCCTCCAAAAATATTACTTCCGACAACCTCCCAAGCTACCCTATCATTTTCAGGCATCTTGATCAAACACTCACTCATCTTTGCCTTAATGGCTTCTGGATAGCTTTTACGTGTAGTAAAAGGAGCATTAGGAACACGAGGAGACTCGTAAATAAAGCGAATGTCATCGAGCTTGACTGTGCCAACACTCGCAGCTCGGATATGCGCACCAGCGGTTGGTGAGTAATACCAATTTGTCGCAGCGTCCACTGAACCGTTTGCAACAGCCACCAAGCTATTGTCATGCGAGCCAGTTTGGACTAACCGACTAAAAAGGATGGGTTCGTTTTTGGCTGAAACATAGCCCTTTTCTCTAAAGTAGTGCATGGGCAACACATAGCCAGATGCAGAGGTTGGCGTGGGCCATCCCATGGACTTACCTTTAAGATCTTCGATTTTTTGGTATGGAGAGTTTGCCTTGACCACAACGACCCACTTGTAGCCGAGTTCGCCGTCTTTTGACATATCCATCGCCACAGGTTGCACATCGCCTTTTAACAAGTCATGCGCAATGGCGTACTGAGCAGGCCCAAGCCATGCGAGATGGACATCGCCCTGAACAATAGCTTCGATCACTCCAGAGTAGTCATTTGTGACGCGCATTGTCACCTTATCAATTCCCAAGCATTTGGCAAGATAGGGACCCATGGGTGCCCAGCGAAGATTACCTGACTGAATGTTTTCACCAGAAGCGATGCCAAAGGTTATAGATTTGTATTTTTGACGCCATTCATCTGAAGCGACAGCGTGAGATGACAAGAGTGCGATAAGCGATAAAGATAAAGCTAAACATTTAATCATGATGACTCCTAAAGGGGTGACATATCCATTGGAGTCTTTTAATGTGACGCAATCGTGACTTAACTATCCACCATCATCATTTAGTTACAGACCTCATCCAATTTAACGCCTTGACCACCTCATAGACAGCGAGGTTATTGACTGAAGAAACCTTAGCCTTGGGCGATGGCAGGTTAGCGATTAATTGATGCACGTTTTCTTTAGTTACTGACACTGCAGCGTCTACCCACCTGTTGATTAACAAGGTAATTAGTAAGCTCAAGTTGCCCCTCTGGTTTATTTTCGTAGTTTTAGTTTTAATTTTGTTGAGATAACTCTACCCAGTCATCCCATCCACCGTTGGTGGTTGCGGGTTGTAGACATTTAGTGGTGTAAAAATACTGCCCAGCCGCGGGCACTGTGGCGGGCTCAGTGGTGGGGCAGAGCACGTTTGACCATCCGCAGACCAAAACCCCAAAACCTGAGATTTCAGCACCTCAGGCGGTTTGTGATGTTGTTAACGCTACCCCGCCAAGTAGTTCAAGCAAATTAAGCACCTTCGGGTGTTTTTTTTTGGCAATTTCCGTTGAAAAGCCGGCAAAAAGCATTCATCGGATGCTGTCCGCACCAACTGCACCGGCTATGCGAACATCGGGTAAATTGGTAGTATCGAATCTTGATCTCAGAAAAAAAACTAAAAGGAGTCATCATGAAATTTCCTCGTCGCTCGTTCCTGCAAATGGCCTTGGGTGCATCTGCTTTGTAGGCAGTTAGCCGAATTGGCTATGCCCAATCCTATCCTTCGCGTCCGGCTCGCATTGTTGTTGGCTTTGCTGCTGGAGGAGCCACCGACATTCAGGCTCGTTTGGTGGGCCAATGGCTGTCGGAACGTCTTGGTCAACAATTCATAGTTGAAAATCGAGCAGGCGCAAGCGGCAATATTGCAACTGAGACAGTCATCAAAGCTCCGCCTGATGGCTACACTCTTTTACAAGTCGTCACACCGCATGCAATCAATGCGGCCTTATTTACTGATCTCAATTTCGATTTTAAAAGGGACATCAAGCCTGTTATATGCTCTGCTCGACTAGCTTACGTTGTAGTCGTTCATCCATCAGTCCCGGCCAAGACGATGCCAGAGTTCATCGCCTATGCCAAGTCCAACCCAGGCAAGATCAACTACGGATCGGCTGGTCAAGGGACACCGCAGAACATTACTTGCGAACTTTTTAAGATGATGACTGGGCTAAATCTAGTCCATGTGCCCTACAAGGGAGGTGCAACGGCAGTTGCAGATCTGATCGCTGGCCACATACAAGTGGTTTTCGCGCCCTTGTCTGAATCAATTCAACAGATTAAAGCTGGAAAACTACGTGCCTTAGCTGTCACGACGGCATCCCGTTTGAATGTTCTGCCTGATATTCCAACAGTGAGTGAGTTCGTTCCCGGCTATGAGGCTAGCGGTTTTGCTGGAATCGGAGCTCCAAAAGATACCCCAACTGAAATTATTAATATGCTGAACAAAGAAGTTAATCTGGGGCTTGCCGATAGTAAGGTTCAGGCCCGTATCACTGAGCTTGGCGGAACTGTGCTCGGTGGAACCCCCGCAGAATTCAGAACCATCATCGCCGAAGCCACGGAAAAGTGGACAAAGGTGATTAAGTTTGCAGGTATCAAGGCAGAATAACGTTATCAGTCGAGCACCGAACGCGCTAACAAATCCTGAGATTGCAGCCCCTCAGGCGGTTTGTGATGTAGTCAGGGCTGCCTCGCCCAAAATTGTTAAAAGCCATTGATTGATAACAATTTAATTAACAAATCGCAGCCTTCCGCTCAGCATATGTTTGGGAAGTTTTCGATCTCGCCAGGCTTGATCCAACCGAGAACATACGGGTGTTGAGCATTAAAAATAAGTTAGTATGAGCATTTGAGTAATTTGCTGTATTTGGGTCATGTGGTGTCAGTTAGTATCAAAAAAATAGACTTTCTTGTTTATCTAGCGCCACCAACGATTACAGCGGGGCAAACGCATCAAATGAGCAACGTTACCGAACACGCACCGTTTTTTGATCCCAACCTTTTCCGCCCCAGCGAGTACACCGCGATGCTGATCCAACAGATTAGAGAGAACGGTTCGGCTATCAAATGTAAAACGACTTTAGAAATTGGGTGTGGAAGCGGCGTAGTGTTAGCCGCTTTGGCCAGAGAAGGTGCCAGTCGAGTCTGTGGCGTCGATATCGAAGCTGATGCGATCAGTATGAGTGCACAAACATTGACTGATGCAGGATATCTGGATGTTGCAGACCTTCACCGGGGCGACATGTGGGCAATGGTGCCCGGTCGAGTATTTGATGTCGTGGTGGCTAATTTGCCTCAAGCACCCACCGAGAATCAAGAGGTGGATGGGCGCCATTTGAGCTGGAACTTTGGCGGCTCAAGTGGACGAGCATTGCTGGACAAATTTCTGAATGGAGTTGCTGCTCACTTGGCAGCGGATGGTTGGGGTTTAATTACGCACTTTGATCCGATTGATGTCGCTAAAACGATTGAAATGCTCAACGCCTCAGGCTTAGAAGCGAAGGTGGTAATGACTAGGTTGCTCACCTACTCGCAAGAGCGCTTGAACGCCCTCGTGCCCGAGGTGGTTGCCAGTAAAGTGGGCAAGTCAATCATCTTCTACGGTAAGCATGTCTTTTCTGAGGTTCATATTGTCGAGTTTCGACGTATTGGGGGCATGCGTGCCTAAAGCAGGGATCCTAAAGACGTTTGCCCGGTCGATGTGCAAGCTGTTGCTTGTGCAACTCTGCCTCTTGCTCACGCTCTCTCAAACCGCTTGGGCGCAAGACTACCCGACCCCGGACGAGGCACTCATAACCCTTTTAGAGGCTGCGCAGTCAGACTGTGAGTCTAAAGACCTGTTGAACAAGGTGTTGTGTGCGAAACGTATTCGTTTTGGCATGAATCCGGGTTATGCGGGTTTTGGCGTAAACACCGACGGCCAATGGTCCGGTTTTCAAGTGGACATCGCCCGACGTATTGCAGCGAAACTCGGTGTCGAAGCGGTATTCGTTGGGGTCACTGGAGGCGATCGAATCGGTGCGTTATCAAGCGGGCGAGTCGATGTTGTTCTTGCGTCCTTAGGCCACACAACACTGCGCGATGCCCAAGTGAATTTCGTACGGCCCCATTACTATGCCTCCATGACTGAAATCGTGGGAGAACGCGGCCTGCGAATCACCGACTGGCAACAGTTAGTTGGGCGCACGATATGTGTCACGGTTGGTTCATATCAAAACGCGGGTCTGATCGGCTATGGTGCTCGTCTGATGCTGTTCGACGGTTCTACGAAGTTAGAAGAGGCACTCAATACTGGCGTCTGTGAGATCGCGGCGCACGATGACAGTTTTCTTGCCGGGCTTTACCGCAAGCCGCATTTTGATCAAAAGTTTGACACTAAGTTTCGGTTTGCACCAGTACCTTGGGGCGCAGCCGTCCCTAAAAACGACGCGCTTGACTTAGCGCTGGCTTTGAGCCTTTACTTTCAGATCCTGCACCGTGAGGGCATATTCATTGAATTAGCGAAACCTCACCGTATTAGCACCGCATTTCTAGAGCAAGCGCGCGAGACCTGGGGTAAAGATACGTGTAATCAATCGGTGGGTAGACTCAACCGAGACTGCACGCTTCCAGCGTTAGACGACGTTTTGGAACCCACAACGTTTGGGGATTCTGTAAAAAAGCTTGAGTCTTGGTTTTCACAATACACAGGCATCGGAATTACGCTGCCCTTTCTCACGACGATGTCGGCTTGGGGTCTTTTTAAGACGGGTGTTATTTACAGCTGTGTGTTGGTCATTGGATCGCTGGTTGCAACGCTGTTGATTGCCTGCCTCGTGGGGCGCGCCCTCAGTTCACCCCTGCGTATCTTACGCTGGGCGACCCGGCTTTTGGTCGTAACAGTTCAGTCCACGCCGTTTGTCCTCGCCTTGGTAATCGGTCTGGCGCTTGCAACAACCGTTGCGACCTATTCATCCGTCCTGGGGATCGCCGTTTGCATGCTGGTGGCGGGTTTGATGAACGGTGTGAACGCTGGGCAGTCTATTTCTGAGTCGGTGACCAGCATCCTTCAAGAGCAGGGTGACCACCCAACAGCGCTCTTCCTGGAATCGCTTCGGCGCTCAAGAATTCAACTGCAAGCATCTCTCGTGAATGCCAGTAAGGCTGCACCGGCGGCAAGCTTTATTGGTGCGCCTGAACTGCTTTCTGCGATGACAGACATCAGCTCGTTTTCGACCTATCGGGTCTCGACTTACATCTTTTTAATGTTGTTTTATATGGTGATTGTCGGCGCAGTCGTATGGTTGTGCAGCAGAGCGGGCGAATGGCTTGAAAAAGCCAGATCTAGCGCGGAGTCTAGCCATGTATGACGTACTGAGTTTTCTTCCTGCAGGCTTTATCCCCGACCTGCTAAACGGTATGAAGGTCAATCTTCAAATCGCCTCGGTGATTTTGATATTGAGCATGTTGATCGGTGGCTTGCTCACCTGGGTCAGCTTGGTGAGTGGCATCGTCGGCATGATCATCGGCTTCTTTATCGCTGTGATACGTGCGATGCCAACTTTTCTTGCGATGATTTGTCTTCTTTACCTGATCCCGAGACAAATCGTGATTGCTGACTCAAGCTTTGCGATATCCAGCCCTGTGATTGTGATCCTTTCTCTCTTACCCTATGGGGTGGCATATAGTTTTGACAATTTTTCTGAGTCGATTCGGCATTGGCGAAGGGGTCAGCTAGTCACTGCGCTTCAGTTGCTGCCTAATATGACCCGTATGTATTTTATTTTGATTATGTCTTCATCTGCTGGTGCAGCCATTGGTGTGAACGAAGGGGTGATGACGTTGTTACGTTACGCGAGCCGCTTAGAGTCGACCCAAGAACGCTTGCTGTTGTCTGCAGTTGGAATTCTGTTTTTTGGGATCATTATGCAAACTGCGTTTGCCTTGACAAATCGGCTGAGGACTATGCTGATTGCTAGAGTTTCTAAGCGTGCCGAGTCTTTATCTTTAGCATCGGTGAGCCGCTGAGCGTCAGTCTGCTGCTAAGTGGATGATTTTCTACTGGAATATATGAAAGATGTATGCGCACATAGATGAAGGCCTATTGAAAGACACAAACAACTACTACTTTAATTTACTGTCAGACCGTTTTCATCCCTTGCATGTTATCTGGGAAGCCAATTTAAAAAAACGGTTTGGTTCAATTTTCAAGCCTATCTTTGTCTTGCCTGCTCAGCATAACGCGCTGTTTACAGATGAAAACTACGTTGTTATCAGTCGGTATCCAGCTTCAACAGATATTGCCTCAAATTCAGCGGCACACACGTTTGTCGTGCCGGCCGCTGACGATTTAAATAAACAGTTTAGTGACAACGAAGTTGTACGTGACCTCATCGCTAAGTTGTTAACAAAACAAGATCAAGTCTTTGTACTGAGTCTGACCAGTGTGGGGTTAACGTTCGCTGATCCGAGGGTAAAAATTCTTGGTCCAGATCCTAAGGTTGCAGCAAGGTTTGACGATAAAGCTGAACATGTAAATGTGTTTCGGCACTTGCGCCTGCCAGCCAATCATACGTGGGTGTACACCAACTACGAAGAGATGCTGGCCAAGCATACTGAATACCCATTTTTTCTTTCAGCTGCGTTTTCTTCAGCGGGAAGTGACAGCCGTATCATTCAAACAAGTCACGAGTTGGCGTCATTTTATGAAAACGTGCGGCCGCACAACAAAGGCAGTCACTTTATCGCGGCACGGTTATTAACAGATATCGTGAACGCGCCCAATGTTTGTGCCATGGTACTGAGTGAAAACAACACCTTAGTAGTGTGCCTGACTGACCAGATTTTGCGTGGTCATCAATATCTTGGCAATATTTATCCCTCTAGTGTGAGCGAGCAACATCGTTCTATGATTTTGGAGATGACGACAACCATTGGTAATTACTTGTCGACGCAAGGTTTTAGGGGACTCTTCGGCTTAGATTTTCTCATTACAAGTGCCGGTGACTGTTATCCACTTGATCTGAATCCCAGAAGACAGGGGTCTTATCACTGCAACGTCATGATGTCTAAGAACGTCGATCTGATTGACCTTGAGCAGACCGTCATTTTTGGTGAAACAATACCTGCAATTCAGTACGAGCAGTTTGAGGTCCCCTATTGCTGGGCGCACAGCAAAATCATGCCCCACCGACCTGACGCAACGCTAGGTGAAGGGTTTGACATGGGTGAACCGCTGATGCCCTTCGATAC
>CANKOW010000052.1 GCA_947484295.1 Alcaligenaceae bacterium
TGCCCCACGCCACCGGTCAACCCGGTCGAGAGCAACACCACCCAAACCCAGGGCTCCATACTCATCAGTGTGGGCCAGGCGCTAGGCAGGGTAAAGGGCAGGGTGCACGCAAGCGCTAAGGTGCCCAGGCCGCCGCTCCAGAGCAGGGTGGTAAAGGGGTGATCTTGGGCGACTAAGCGTGTCGTCAGGTGCTGCGTTGCAAATAAGCAGGCAGTTACCAGGCCTGTGATGACGCCCGCGAGCGGTAAGCCTGCCGAGGGCCTGATCACCAACAGCACACCGATAAAGCCCACCCCAGCGGCGACCCAGCGGGTTTTGCGCAGGGGTTCTTTCAAAATCCACGGTGCAACGGCGAGCATGATCAGCGGTGAGATAAAAATGATGGCCGTGGCCTCGGCCTGTGGCAGATAACTGAGTGAGGTAAAAAACGTGAGCGTCGCGCCAAGCATCGCAACGGCACGTAGGCATTGCAGGCCAGGTTTTGTGCTGCGCAAGACGCCCAGCCCCGTTGTGGGTAACACCACAGCAACCACCAGCAGCAGGTGAACTAAGTAGCGAAACCAAACCAAAATGAGCAACGGCACCCCCGTACCCATCACCCATTTGCCACTCGCATCAAGCGTGGTTAAACAAAATAGCGACAGCAGCAAGAGCGCGATGCCGATTAAGGGGCTCTGTGCAGGGCGCTGACTGAGTACCGGCGCTGTAGCAGAAACGGGGCGGGTCATAAGGCTGGATCCGGAAAAAGCGCAGTTGTGGTAGGTACGGCGGTAGACGTGGGGGTGGACAAAAGACTTACCGCGACAGACCGCGCTCGTAAAAATAGTTGAGTCTGCTTCGCGCATTGGTAGAATGCGGTATGAACACTACAACGTACATCGCCAAGAGTATAGGTCAAGGCCTGCATCGCGCTTGGGTACAAGCTTGCGCTTTGACTGTTTTACGCAAGGGTGTCAGTCCAATAGGGTTGTTACGTGCTTTGTTGTGCGTGTTGCTTGCACTTGGAGGCGGCGCGCTGGGTTCAACCGCGTTTGCGCAAGTATTACCCGTTACAGAGCTCAAGGTTTTGGGTGGGTTGAGTACGCGCTCAAACTACAAACAAGTTGAGCAACCCTTTTGGCTCAAAACACTCCCCGAGCACTCTGCCGGCCAGATTACGGCCGAGATCAAAGGTTTTGATGAGATGGGCTTAAAGGGCTCAGAGTTACTCAAACTGATGAAGCAGGGCGTGATCGAGTTTGGCGTGATCCCGTTGATTTATCCGGCCGCTGACACGGCGCTCTACGAGGCGGTTGACTTGGCCGGCTTGGCGACCGATGCCAAAACCGCTCGACAACTTTCTACAAGTTTTGCGCCGATCTTAGCCAAGCATGTGTCAAACACTTACCAAAGCAAGTTTTTAGGTGTCTCGCCTTTTGCACCGCAAGTGCTATTTTGCAATATGCCTGTGCGAGGTTTGCAAGACTTAAAAGGCAAGACGATTCGCATTATTACCCGCTCGCAAGGAGAACTCATCGAGGCCTTAGGTGCAAAAAGCATCTCTATGCCGTTCGCCGAGGTATTGCCCGCCTTTCAAAAGAAAACGATTGCATGCGCGGTGGCCAGTAGTATGGCGGGCTACACGGCAAAGTGGTACTCGGCAGCGACGCATTTGTACGCTTTACCCTTGGGTTGGAATCAAGAAATCCACGCCGTGAATCAAAAAGCATGGGATCAGCTCAACGCTGATGTACGCGCGTTGCTAGAAGTCAATCTCACAAAGTTGACCGAGCGGCTGTGGATGTTTGCAGAAACTGAAAACCAAAAGGGCTACGACTGCAATACCGGTGCTAAAAACTGCCCGATGGCGCCTAAAGGCAAGATGACCTTGGTGAGGCCGACACAAGCGGATTTGGCGACCATCAAGCGCCTAGCCACCCAAAATATCGTGAGTAAATGGGCCGCGCGTTGTTCGGTCACGTGTGTGAGTGAATTTAATCAGACGATCGGCAAATCACTGAAAATCACCGCCAAAAAAAGCTAACGCTTGTGTAGTTCACTCTTGAGTCGCCGGCTCGTCAAGACCGAACAGTCAGTGTTTCCCATGTTCGCATTCACGCCTCAGCCCTGCGCAGTTAGCGCTCAAGTTCGCTTGATTGCAGATCCCATAACAATCTAAAACAGTGACTGCGGTCTGAGGGGAGTGCAAGCTTGTCTGCAATCCATTGTTTGGCGGCTTCTGCGCTTAAGAGCGAGGTAGTCTCGATCACCAAAAACGGCTCAAGTTTGCGAGTCGTGACGTCTTCAGAGGGAAGGGGCATTGACAGCACTGGGTCAGGGCACAACGCGCGCACCGCCAAGACGCCATCCATCGCCTGAATAAGGGATTGGGACAGCTCAATCGCAGCTTGCGCTTGCTCGAATGTTTGCAGGCAGATTAAAGCCACTGCCGCGCCGGTACCGACGCCCGCAAGTGGAGTGACTGCGTTGACGCGCCGGCTGGTGTCGCGCATGCGCGTAAAGTTACGCTCTGACCACTGGGTTTGTTTGGTGAAGGCTTGGCGATAGGGTTCGCTGGTAAAGACGCGCAGCGTGTCTGTTTGATATAAGGCGAGATAGGGGCGTGCGCAGGTGTCTGAGTGATAGCGGCGCGACCAACGAAATCCTTCGATTGCAGCACGCTCTTGCATGTGTTCTTGGTCATACCACTGGTTAAAATCTTGCTCGTAAGCGGGGTCAACCGAGGTCCAGATTAAGAGCTCGCCGGGGGCATCGGAATGTTGTTGTAAAGTCTTAGCGGGAGTCATGGCGTGGCTTCAAAAAAAGAAAGCTAAGTATAAGGAGTTTTCGTGATGCGTTGGACTGATTCTCTGAAGCCCCTCTTGGCCTTGCTGGCGACAGCCTTGTTGCTCATGGTTGCAGGTTGCGGCACAAGCGGGCAAAGCAAAACAAGCGCCTGGCGCGTCGAACAAGGCATTGCGCTGCGTGCGGATGGCCCGCAAATGTCGCTCTACGCCGGCGTAAGCGGTTCAGGTTTTACACGGGCTACACGTCAAAACTGGTGGCAAGCGCACGCCACTGTCGATAGCTTTTCAAGACTCGATGAAATCTTCAAGGCCAGCGTCTCGGCCAAGGCACCGCCTGTGCAGGGCTGGCAACGGTCAGCGTCTGAACTAACGCTGAATTATCAAGGTGCGGCAGTGTTGGGTAGCGGTACGTACACCTTAAACGATTACTTTGAACGCAATCCGGCGACCGCCCTGTTGATTGCGCAGGGCAATACCGTGTTGCTCGAGCGCTATCAATATGCCCGCCAGCCCGAGCAACGGTTCACCTCGTTCTCAATGGCCAAAACCGTGATTGCGATGTTGATCGGCGTGGCGCTGAATGAAGGCCGCATTCGTTCACTCGATGACTTGGCGCAGGACTATGCGCCTGGCTTGCAAGGAACTGAGTACGGCAATACGCCCCTACGTCACTTGTTGACGATGTCTTCAGGTGTGCAGTTTCGCGAAGACTACGATGGGCAAGACGATTCGGCACGACTGTCGCGCGCAACCTTTGTGGGGCAATCCGAAGGGGGCGCAAGCGTTGCTAAACTTTTTAATCGTCGGATTGCTGCTCCGGGCGAACGCTGGTACTACGCGTCAGCAGAAACCTTTGTGTTGGCGCTGGTCTTGCGTCAGGCAATTGGGCAAGATATCGCCACTTATTTTTCAGACAAAATCTGGAAACCACTTGGTGCAGAACACGAGGCGACCTGGCTGGTTGATGCGTCTGGGCTAGAAGTCGGCTACATGGGCTTTAATGCCACCTTGCGTGATTATGCACGTCTCGCAATGATGATGGCCCGTTCGGGTGTTGCAAACGGAAAGCAGTTAGTACCTGCTGTCTGGGTTCAAGAGATGACACACGCACATTTTTTACCTTCACGCACAGGGCGTTGGTATGGCTATGGGTATCAAACCTGGATATTTCCAGATCTTGATGGTACCTATGCGTTTCAGGGGGTACGTGGCCAGGCCATTTATGTCGACCCGTCGCGTCAGTTGGTGATGGTGCATCTGGCAGTCAGAGCCTCAGCCCGTGATCCGGGTGGGGCCGATACCCAGGCTCTGTGGCGTGCTGTCAAGCAGCGAGTCGCGCGTAGGGACTAGCCTTTAGCGCGCACAATTTTTTGCACTTGGCTAACGTGTCGAATGGATCTGAAGACTTGCGCCAGATGTTTACGGCTATCGACCTGAACCGTCAGGTTCAACATGACGGTGTCGATGGCGTCCTCGTGCATCGTGGCATTGATGATGTTTGAGTCAGCTTGTGCAACTTCTGCCGCAATGCGGCTTAAGATCCCGCGCTCATTTGTTGCCATTATTTCAATACGCGCTGAAAAATGTTTGGCAGTTTCTTCATCCCACACCACATCGACCCAGCGTTCGGGCTCTTTCATGCGCGCTCGGATGGCGACCGGGCACTCTGACGTGTGTACGACTAAGCCGTGGCCGACGCGGATGCCCGCTACGATGACGTCGCCAGGCAAAGGACCACAGCATGGGGCAAGTTGCACAGCTTGGCCTTCGTGGCCTCGAATCTGAATCGGCACCGTCCGTGCGGCCGTCATTTCTTCGTCAGCCGCTGCAGTGGTGGCGATTAGGGGATGATCGGGTGCAAAGCGCCGTGCCACGACGGCTGCCAGACGTTTACCCAAACCAATATCCGCCAAAATTTCAGCGCGTGATTTTGCACCACTACTGCGCCCAAGTTTATCCCAGATGGCATCCTCGGGTGCGGGCATTGTTAAGTTCAATTCTTTGAGCGCCTGAAGCAGTTGGCGTTCGCCAAACGCAGCCGATTCATCGTATTCGCTCGTGCGTAAAAAGTGTCGGATTTCTGAGCGCGCCCGACCGGTACGTGCGTAATTCAACCATTGCGCATTGGGCCGTGCGGTAGGCGACGTAGTAATCGACACCGTGTCACCGCTCGAAAGTTCGGTGCGCAGGGCGACGTTATCGCCGTTGACCTTACAGGCGACCGCGTGGTTGCCCACGTCAGTGTGAATCATGTAAGCAAAGTCAATCGGTGTGGCGCCCCGTGGTAGCGAGACGATTTTGCCCTTGGGGGTAAAAACGTAAACGGCATCCGGAAATAAATCGACCTTCACGTGCTCAAGAAACTCACTTGAGTCGCCATTTTGACTTTGGATATCGAGCAAGGATTGCAACGATTGGCTGGTACGGCTTTGGATCTCTTGCAGTGAGGCGGTATCGGCTTTGTAGAGCCAGTGTGCGGCAACGCCTTCTTCGGCCACCTGATGCATGTCATGGGTGCGAAACTGAAATTCAATCGGCGTGCCAAAGGGGCCGACTAAGGTCGTGTGCAGTGACTGATAGCCGTTGACTTTTGGGATCGCGATGTAGTCTTTAAATTTGCCTGGTACGGGGCGATACAGTTGATGCACGATACCCATTGCCATGTAGCACTCGGGCAGGGTTCTCACGATGACACGAAAGCCGTAGATATCCAATACATTGGTGAAGCTTTTCTTTTGCTCAACCATCTTGTGATAGATACCATACAAGGTCTTTTCGCGGCTGAGCACTTCGCTTTCGATACCGGCGGCGGGCATGGCGGCGCGCACTTGTTCGTCGATTTTGCTTAAGACTTCGCGGCGATTACCGCGTGCAGCAAGTACCGCTTTTTCAAGCACACGGTAGCGATTGGGGTGGATGGCCTCAAAGCAAAGATCTTGCAACTCGCGATACAACGCATTTAAGCCTAGGCGATACGCGATTGGCGCGTAAATATCGAGGGTTTCTTGCGCGACGCGTCGACGTTTGTCTGGTGCTACCGCATCAAGCGTGCGCATATTGTGCAGGCGGTCGGCGAGCTTAATTAAGATCACGCGAATATCGCGCGCCATCGCTAACAGCATTTTTCTGAAACTTTCAGCCTGCTGCTGCGCCTTGGTCGCAAACTCTAGGCGATCTAGTTTTGACAACCCGTCGACCATTTCAGCGACGTCATCGCCAAACTTTTCTAAAAGATCTTGTTTAGCAATTGCTTGGTCTTCTATGACGTCGTGCAAAAGCGCGGCTTGAATCGCCTGCGCATCGAGTTTCCAGCCTGCGCAGATCTCGGCCACTGAAATAGGATGCGTGATGTAGGGCGAGCCGCTTGAGCGTAGTTGCCCGAGGTGTGCTTGATCAGAAAACCTGTAGGCCTCGCGAATGGTGGCGATATCTTTGGCTTCGAGATAGGTAGAAAGTATTTGTTGCAGGTGCGCCATTGAGGCAACTGCGGGCTCGATCTCGGTTTCGAGAGGTGTGGCCACCCCCGAGACGATCCCTAAACTAACTTCTTTTGACGCGCCTGAGGGCCTGAGTTTAGCGCTGGCCCTTAGGGCAGCCAGAATCCCGGTCGAAGCAGAGCGAAATCCGGCAAAGGCCATTTTGCAGTGTTTTAGGTTGGTACCTTACGCAGCATTTCGATACCCACTAAACCATTCGCAATCTCGCGTAAGGCTGTTACGCAAGGCTTGTCTTTGGTTTCTAGCCGTGGTGCATGGCCCTGAGCGAGTTCGCGCGCACGATAGGTGGCTGCAAGGGTGAGCTTGAAGCGATTTGGAATGCGTTCAAGACAATCGTCAACAGTAATGCGAGCCATGGTGATCCTAAAAAGTAAAGGTTTAAAGAGGGGGCGAATTACGCAGTGAGGCCGCGTTACGCTCTAATTACTGAGCCCAAGCGAGGCGAACAATGCCTTGTTTCTGGCAGACTGGCTGCCGTAGCGTAAGCGCGCGACAGCGACTACCTCAGCGAGTTCAGCCAGCGCAATCCTAAAGTCTTGATTAATAATAACATATTCACACTCTGGCGCGTGCGAAATCTCTTCGCTTGCGGCTTGCATTCGACGGGCAATGACCTCTTGGGTGTCTTGCCCACGCTGTTCTAGGCGCTGTTCAAGCACTTGGATTGAGGGCGGCAAGATAAAGATGCCGGTTGTTTGCGGAAACAAGCGTTTGACCTGCCGTGCACCCTGCCAGTCGATTTCGAGCAGAACATCTCGGCCTTGTTGCGTGGCCTGATCGATTTGGTCGCGCGGCGTACCATAGAAGTTGCCATGCACCTCGGCCCACTCAAGCAGTTGATCGGTTTGCTGCATAGCAGCAAACACGGCTTGGCTGACAAAGCGGTAATCTTTGCCGTCGGTTTCGCCACTACGCGGCGCGCGGGTGGTTGCCGACACTGATAGGTGTAACGAGGGATCTTGGCCGAGCAAAGCGTTGACTAAGCTAGACTTACCGGCTCCGCTCGGAGCGACCACAACAAAAACGTTTCCGGCTGCCTGTGACATGAGTGACAATAGAGAGTTGACGCAAAGTAAAAGCATAGCAGAGTGGCTTTGTACGGATGCAAGTTTTTGACAGAATCTCATAAAGGATCATCGTAATGTCTTCGTCTTTTTTAATCACGGCACAAGCACTGCAGGCGCGTCTGGCGCAGAACCCCGAAAACGTGTTGATCTGCGACTGCCGCTTTGATCTGGTAGACCCCGACCTGGGTAAGCGCGTTTACGAGGTGTCGCATTTACCTGGCGCAGTGTATGTTGATCTTGGGCGTGCGTTGAGTGGTACCAAGAACGGCCTAAACGGGCGCCATCCTTTGCCCAAGGCCGACGTATTTGCTCAGTATTTGGCAGACTTGGGTGTCAATCAAGACACCCTGATTGTTGCGGCCGATGCCCAGGGCGGGTTGTACGGCTCGCGTCTGTGGTGGTTGGCGCGTTGGGTCGGCCATGCAAATGTGGTGGTGCTTGATGGCGGTATGCCCGCTTGGGAGAAAGCCGGTTACACGTTGACCGCAGCAAAGCCAACTGCCAGGTCTTTGGGTCATTTCAAACGCGGCGCATCGTTGGTATCGTCTGTCGACCTCGCCAACATGCAGGCAGGGCTTGGGCGCGCAGATCGTTTGATTGTTGACGCACGCGCAGGCGATCGGTTTCAAGGGCAAAACGAAACACTTGACGCCAAAGCTGGACACATCCCTGGCTCAGCCAGTCGCCCCGTCAAAGAAAATTTGAACGATGACGGCACCTTTAAGGCGCCCGAGGTATTGCGCGCCGAGCTCACCAAGCTATTGGGCGCGCATCCTGTAAAAGATCTTGTCGCGAGTTGTGGCTCAGGGGTGTCTGCTTGTCATTTGTTGCTGGTGCTTGAGGTGGCGGGTTTATCAGGTGGGGCGCTGTACGGCGGCTCTTGGAGTGAATGGAGTTCACAGCCGAACGCGCCAATAGAAACCGGGCCTTCGCGGGTCATTGGCTAATATCCTGTTTGAGGCTTTGTTCAGGCTCGACGGGACACGACGATTGAGCGTTTTTGCTTTGAATGAGTTGTGACAAGGTTGAAATAGCGTTAATGTTTTTTATGCGGATCAGCCGCACGCGAGACGCAGTGGCACAATAGCCATCAGTGTTTAAAGTCCACATCGGACACCAACAATTAGGATAAGAAATGTCTGAGTTAAAAGTCGCAGTGGTAACAGGAGCAGGTTCTGGAATTGGTCGTGCAGTGTCGCTCCACTTCGCGCGAGCAGGTTATCAGGTTGCGATGGCTGGGCGTCGTGCCGATGCACTCGAAGAAACCCGTACTGAAGGCGGTGCCTCGTTGGCGTCGCAGCTTCACCCTATCGTTACTGACGTGAGCGATGAAGCTTCGGTTAAGAACCTGTTTGCTGAAGTGACGCGCCGCTGGGGGCGTTTGGATGTGTTGTTCAACAACGCCGGTCGCGGTGGACCACCGGTTCCGATTGAAGATCTACCTGTTGAGATCTGGAAAGACATCGTCAATGTCAATCTGACAGGGATGTTTTTATGCGCGCAGGCCGCCATCCGCATCATGAAAGATCAAACGCCTCAAGGCGGTCGGATCATCAACAATGGCTCGATTTCGGCGCATGCACCACGCCCGTTTTCGATTGGCTACACCGCGACCAAGCACGCGGTCACAGGCTTAACCAAATCGATTTCACTGGATACGCGTAGCTATCGTATCGCTTGCAGTCAAATCGATATTGGTAACGCTGCAACGCCGATGACTGAGCGCATGACGAAAGGCGTGCCACAACCTGATGGCTCAACACGTGTTGAACCTCGCATGGATGTGAATCACGTTGCACAAACGATCGCGCAGATTGTGAGTTTTCCGCTTGAGACTAACGTTCAGTTCGTGACCATCATGGCCACAACGATGCCGTTTGTCGGTCGCGGTTGACGTCCTCCCAGTCTCTGTTTATTCTGCGCCAGGACTCATAACCTCGCGTACTGTATTGGCGGTGAATTTAAAAGAGACTGGTTGCCAGAGCATCTGAGCGTGGCTCACTGGAACCTCGTAAAGATTGGCTACTATGTCCGTGTAAGGCTGCCAATCAAACAAGCTATCTGTCTGTGTTGTTGGCGCCGATTCATTATCGACCGTCGGGGCAATTTTCGGTCGGCATGAACACGCTTGACCCTATGAAAGTACAATTTTTTGAAATTAATTAGTGCTTAGGAGGTTGTTTTTTTAAATCCTGAATGTTGACCGTGTGAATTCTCACATCTTGATATTAGCTTGCTTGATCAACTTACCGAATTTTTCAAAATCTTGCTTGTTGATTTTGCTAAATTCATCTGGGCTTATGTTTCCTGGTTCTCCCCCCAGACCCTTGAGTTTGGCCTGAACATCGGGCAGCTTAATAATCCTTGCTAACTCAAGCTGAAGTTTGTTGATGACATCAGATGGCGTACCTGTAGTGACAAAAACACCATACCAAGTACTCATCTCAAAACCTGGGACACCAGCTTCGGCAAGGGTAGGAACGTTGGGTAGTTCAGACGACCGCTGTGCAGTCGTGACTGCCAGTGGCTTAAATTTCCCGGCTTTAATTTGCCCCATTGCCGAAGAGGTGGTGTCGAACATGATTTGGACATTACCCGCAATGATGTCTAAGTGAGCTTGCGCGCTGCCCTTGTAGGGTACGTGAACGCTTTTAACGCCAGCTGCGATGTCAAAGCCTTCCCCCGCGAGGTGTTGAGTGCTGCCAACTCCAGAAGATGCATATTTAAAGTCATCAGGTTTTGCTTTCATTAGTGCTACCAATTCCTTAACGCTGTTAGCCGGCACACTTGGGCCAACCACCAATACATTGGGTACCGTCACTACCAATCCGATAGGTGTTAAATCTTTCATGGGATCAAACGACAATTTAATCAAATGTGGTGCAATGGCTTGACCTGTATTGGTGGCAACTAAAAGTGTATGCCCATCGGGAGGGGCTTTGGCAGTGAGATCGGCAGCAATGGTGTTTGATGCGCCTGGCTTGTTCTCAACAATAAAAGTCCCCTTCAGAGACTCTGTCATTTTCTCAGCCAACATTCGAGCAATGATGTCTGTACCGCCACCAGCTCCGGCTCCCACCATCAGCTTGACGGGTTTGCTGGGGTAGGCGGTTTGTGCAACCGCACTCAGGCTCAATAGAGTTGCTACAAATAGAAAAGTGAATTTTTTCATGATGTCTTTCCCTTTTGTTAAAAATTCTTAGTTGACTTGTTTTTTCAATTGACGATGGTGTTGGCCCATTCGGCAAGCTAATTCAAATGCATTGAACATGGCTTGGGGGTTTGCCAAGTTTTTGCCCACAATATCGTAGGCAGTTCCATGTGCGGGTGTGGTGATGGGTATGGGTAGGCCGCCATGAACAGTCACGCCTTTCTCAAAGCCCATCAATTTCATCGCAATTTGGCCCTGATCGTGATACATGGTGACCACGCCGTCATAGCCATTATCTTTTCTGATCGCTCTAACAAACGCTGTATCAGCAGGGAATGGTCCAGCGACTGGTATGCCTGCTTTATTTGCCAATTCAACACCAGGTGCAATGATTTTTATTTCTTCATCGCCATAATTTCCGTTATCACCATTGTGGGGATTGAGGCCACAAACAGCCAGGCGGGGAGATGATTTACCTGAAGCATGAAGTGAATTTGAAATCATTTGAATCGATTCAAAAACCTTTTGACTGGTCAGAAGGTGGCTGACTTCTTTTAATGGAACATGCGAAGTGACTCTGGATGTCCATAGGTCTTGCAACACATTGAGTTCGCCACAAACTCCCGAGTAATTTAAAAACTCTGCAAACCACCTAAGCTCATCTTCTTGATGCATACCGCCAAGTCGAAGGGCACTTTTGTTTAATGGCGCAAAACAGAAAGCATCTGCCTTTCCATCTCGCACCAATGCGGCCCCTTCACCCAAAGCCGAAAGCATGTAGGCACCATTTTGAGCATCTGCTTGTGCGGGTTTAAATGCTTCGGTGTTATAGCCAGACCAGTCGTGCCAATGTGTATCAGGTGCAGCTTGAATGCTGTTTTTTTGACCAATCAGAATTATTTTGGATGCTTTGTGACTTATTTGGTCTAGAACTAATTTTTGAACTAGCTCGGGACCAATTCCTGCGGGATCGCCCGTGAAAAGTGCAATTGTAGGTAGTATCATGTGCGTCATTCAACGTTTTGTAATCTGTAATTTGTAATTACAGATTGCAGTATAGTTGCTAGCGTAGAATATTTTGCATCGGTTATTACCCTAGTATTTAAATGCCCATTAACGACGCCATCGCCAGAACTTCACTTCATTCCGAGGTCACTTCACGGATTCGCAGCTTCATCGTGGAGTCTCGAATTCGGCCTGGGGAGCGTGTTCCAGAAATGGAAATAAGCAAAGAATTAGGTGTGTCCAGAACGCCTATCCGTGAGGCATTGAAGGTTTTAGCTTCAGAGGGCTTGGTTGATTTGTTACCTCTTCGTGGCGCAGTGGTTAAAGCTTTCAGTGACAAAGACGCCTCCGATATGCTAGAGGTCATGGGCTTGTTAGAAAATTTTGCAGCCCAAAAGGCGTGCGAGGCCGATCAAAAGAAAATTGACAAAGTGCTTGCTATGCACAAAAAAATGAAAGTTATGTTTACAAAGGGTAAGAGGCCAGAATATTTTGAATTAAATCAGAAAATACACGACGCTTTGGTTGAAATGTCAGGCAATGAATCATTGATGATGGTTCACAGCATTCTCAGTAAGCGTATGCGCAGCTTGCGCTACAGCGGCAACAGTACGCCAAATAATTGGCGTGGCGCATTAGATGAACATGAAGAAATCGCGAGTGCGCTCGCTAATCGTGACATGAAGGCGATTAAGAAAGCTGTGAACGATCACTTTGCGAACACGATTAAAAGAGTTGTTAAGAATTCTTAAAAATCAAACTTGAATCAAGTCAATTGATTTGAAAGTTAATTTCACAACCAGTGGCCAGCCGAATCAAGGCAAGGTCACTGCCTGCTGGGCCTATTAACGACACCCCGACGGGCACACCTGCGCTGTTTTTGAACGGGATGCTGACCTGACATACACCACTGATCCCTACCGCGCAGGTGAGGTGCATGGTACGCATACGCAGCCGTTCAACTGAGTCTCCGCTTTCATTGAGCAAGGGTGCGAGCCCCGCTGCTGAGGGCACGATTGCGATGGCGTCATCATTTAGTATGGCGCGCACATGAGTACGAATCTCTGCCACTTTGTTCTGAGCGGTTTGGGCTTGCGCTGCCGTGACAGCTTGCGCTAGCGCCCACCGCGCGCTGATCGGGACTGAGAAGGTAGGCTGATGCTCAAGTATCCAGGCACCATGTAAGGCCCACGCCTCGGCTGCACCCATGGTGACATACGCTTGGCGCCATTGCTCTAGGGTCTCGGTATCGCGCGTGAACGACATCGTCTCTGCAGTCACGCCAAGCATGGCTTGGACGGCGTCTAAAACTTGTTGCAGCGGTACGGCAAAGTCGTCACTGGCTAATTGCCAAAGCGCTTGGGGCTTAAGCAGTCGTTTAGGTACAAAATTTGAGGCAGGCAGCAGCACTTCTCCCACACGCGTAAACGTAGCCGGATCGTGGGCAAACCAAGTCAACGTATCAAACGATGTGTGCAGCGGCACAACATGCTCGCGCGAAAGCAGATCGTGGGTGGTGCGCAGGCCCCAAACGCCACAATAACTGGCGGGCACCCTAGTCGAGCCGCCGGTATCGCTGCCGAGCGCGAAGTCACACAGCTTGGCTGCCACTGCTGCGACTGAGCCGCTTGACGAGCCACCTGGGACACGACCCGGAGCATTGACGTTGACCGGCGTGCCGTAATGCATGTTGTCGCCGTTCAGGCTGTACGCGAGTTCATCGGTGATGACTTTTCCGGTCATGGTGGCACCGGCGGCAAGCAGTTGCTCAACCAAGGGGCTGGTGCGTGTGGCGACCGGGTGCGTGGCTAACCACGTTGGGTTGCCAGCCCCAGTGGGGTGGCCCGCGATGTCAAAAATGTCTTTGACGGCAAAAGTGAGCCCGTTTAACAAGCCCGAGCCGGTGGCCGGTATGCTGAACTGTCCATGCGGGACGCAGGAGTAAATGGGGTCGTGTGCGGGGAAAGTGGTTTCAGGTAATTTAGTCATCACTTGATTTATATCAATATACCGATTAAATTAAGAGTGTACTGCGACATTGTTTAGCGTCAGACACGCAAACGTGCTGTTGTACGTTCGAACCAGTTGCACACAACGTGCATGTTAATTGGTTCTTATGTTGCATGTATTCCCATCTGAAATGGTCAGCCGACTAAATAATAATAAGGGGGAGCGACACATGAAATTGCTACGCCATTACTTCATTAGCACGAATCTAGATGACCTAGAGTTATTTGAAGAACAGCTTGAGGCTGACGGAGTCGCTACTGCACAAATACATGTTCTGAGTTTAGATACCCTAGGGTTAGAACGACATCCTCATTTACACGAAGTTCAATCCGTCATGAAATACGACGTCGTACATTCGAGCTTGATCGGTGCAGGAGTCGGTTTGTGTTGTGTATTTTTATTTTTGGGCGCGACGGCGATGAGTGCCTGGGCCTCGAGTGCGATAGGTTGGATGCCCTTTATCTTTTTGGCAGTCGTGATTTTGGGGTTTTGTACTTGGGAAGGCGGCTTGATCGGCAGTCAACGACGCAATTATAAGTTCGCCCGTTTCGAGAAAGAATTGAAAGAAGGAAAGCACATCTTTTTTGTCGACATCTATCCGCATCAAGAGGCGGTATTAGCGCACGTGGTTGGCCTGCATCCGAAAATCAGTGTAGCGGGTACTGGTCGCTCTGTCCCGGATTGGCTCGTGCACTGGCAACGGCGCATGGGCATGATCCGACATTCTTAAAGTCTCGTTCTCTGTCGATCGCCTACCCAAAGGCATGGGTGCTTTTTGCTTAAATTTGCCGTGAAAAATGAGGCTGTGGTCATCAGCAGACGATACAAAACTTGGCTTGGTGCCGTGCTCTTGTTGGTGGCGGTGTGCCTCATCTTGTTCACCGTTTTTTCCACAAATCGACTTGGCCAGTCCGGCGCCACTCTGCTCGTTGATCGTGTGTCCTCTTTGGTGTTGCCCCCACGTCTGGTGAGCAACTTAGCACTGATCGATTGTGATGAGCGCCCCTTTACTGCACACAATCTTGTCGATCGGTGGACGTTTATCGTATTTGGCTTTACCTATTGCCCAGATGTTTGCCCAAGCACTCTTGCGGTCTTGGCTGAGTTTCGTGAGGTATTGATGCGCGAGTTTGTTGATGCAAAGGATGTCAATATTATTTTAGTAACGGTCGATCCAGAACGCGATATCCCCGCAACTCTGAAGCAATATGTGCAGCATTTTGACCCCAATTTTATTGGGCTGTCGGGGACGGCTGCGAGTATCCGAAACTTGGCTAACCAGCTGGGTGCGTCGTATGAGATTACCAATCGGGATGCATCAGCTGGTTACACGGTTTCTCATTCAGCCTCACTCTATTTAATCGACCCGCAGGCACGACATTATGCGACCTTTGTAGCGCCTTTAGAGGCAGCTTTGATTGAACAGCGTTTGAAGGTGTTTAAACAGTTGTATGCGCAAACTAAAGAGGGGCGCTAAGCAACAATCAATCAGCGTGCAGTTGGTGCGAGCAGCTTCGCCTAAGGTGCACGGCGGGTTTACTTGAGCAGCCTTGCTCTACGTGCATCGCGGTTTTACTTGAGTAGCCTTGCTCAACGTGCATCGCGGTTTTAATTGAGTTTTGCCACCATAAAGTCGACTGCCGCTTTGACGTCTTTATCGCTTAGGCTTGGATTGCCGCCCTTGGCCGGCATGACCCCCGCAGGGCTTTGTATGCCCACCAGTGCATTTCGGTAGAGCACCTCGGTGCCCGCCAACATGCGTGTGGCCCATTGACCTTTATCACCAACTTTGGGTGCGCCCGCAATGCCAGTGCCATGACAAGCGACGCAACTTGCTTGATACACCTGTTGCCCATCGCGGTCTTTGACTTGCACGATCGCACTTGCTTGCGCAGGCGCTGCAGAACCTTTGTCCGAGCCAGCCATGACGAACTTCGCAACGGGTGCGATGCGGTCAGCTGTTGTCATGCCCGACCCAATCAGATTACGGCGATGCGTTTCAACTTCTACTGGAATATCGCGATGATGAAGGACGAGTATTGCGGCCCCCAGCAGCAGTGCAGCTAAGATACCCCACATAATGCACAGATTAACAGTAAAGAATTTTTTCATCGTAAAAGATCTTTTCACATCGAGCAGATTAAAAAGCTGTTGGCGTTGCGTTAACCTTAAAAATTACGGTGCGAAAAAAATACTTCTTAAGAAAAATGTGTAATCCGCTTCAAGGGCGCCAATACCGATAAAAACAACGAGTAACAAGGGAGGGATCATGATGGTGTAGATCAAGGCGATGGGTTCCCACATCATGTGCATAAACACGGCAACAATTAAGCCCGCTTTTAACAACATGAAAATCAAAATGAGTGACCATCTGAGATAGCCTTCAAAATGAAAATAATCGACTGCATACGAAGCTGCGCTCAGTACAAATAGCAACGCCCATATCTTGAGGTAAACACCGATTGGGTGCTGTTGGTCTGCCGCGTGTTCCATACAATCTCCTACCAGAGATAAAAAAATGCGAAGATAAATACCCAAACTAAATCGACAAAGTGCCAATACAGCCCCATGATTTCGACGACTTCGTAATTGCCTCGTCGGCCCGTCAAAAATCCTGGGCGTTCGTGATCAAGATCACCGCGATAGACTTTGACCGCCACAATGACTAGAAAGATGACGCCAATAGTCACGTGGGTACCGTGAAACCCAGTAATCATAAAAAATGCTGCGCCAAATTGATGAGCGCCCATTGGATTACTCCAGGGTCGCACGCCTTCTTCAATAATCAGTTTGCTCCATTCGAAAACCTGCATGCCAACGAAAGAGGCCCCAAGAAGCGCCGTGATCACGAGCAAAATAAAGGTGACTTTGCGATTTTTTCGATAGCCAAAGTTAACCGCCATCGCCATGGTGCCACTGCTGGTGATCAAGATAAACGTCATGATGGCGATCAACACAAGTGGTACGTGACTGCCGGCGATTTCTAAGGCAAACACTTCACTTGGGTTAGGCCACGGCACGACCGAAGACATGCGTGCCGTCATGTATGAAATCAAAAACACACCAAAAATAAAGGTGTCGCTGACAAGAAAAATCCACATCATGACCTTGCCCCACGGCACTTTTTTGAACGCGATTTGGTCGGAAGACCAATCTGCAACAAAGCCTTTAGGGTCGGCTGGGTGAACTGGCAGTGCAGGGTGGCTATGCGAGTACGCTTGGGTCATGGGTTCAAACCTTTTTTACTTGATGCCGCAAAGTTGTAAAAGTGCGTCGAGGTTGTCCCCTGAAAAAAGCAAGCCAAACATGACCACCCAAACTAACAATAGAAAGTTCCAATAGGTTGCACAGAGATCAACGGTTTGCTTGACTTTGATGGGGTCAAAGTTGTTCCACACTTTCGGAACAGTAATACCCCAGACGAATAGGCCACCGACCATGTGCAAGGCATGCAAACCCGTCAAGATGTAAAAAAATCCGATGGCAGGGATCGTGATATCAAAATATGACATGGTGGTGAGTTGTCGCCACGCAAGCATTTGCCCAAATAGAAACACCATCGTCAGGGCGCCGCCGGCCAGCAAACTAACACGCATTGTTTGCAACCGATGATGCGCCAACGCGTAGCGCGTGAGTTCGAACGCAAGGCTGGCAAGCAAGAGTGCAACCGTGTTCACCCACAGAAGCGAGAGTTGGGGCACGGGCCGCCAGTCAGAGTAGCCCATGCGCCCAGCGTAGGCGACGATCAACAAGATAAACAGCACGGCAACCACCGCCAGAAATACTTTGAGCGCCAGTCGCTTGACGAGCCTCTCTGAGGCATCGCCTGGATAACGGTTATCGAGCACCACCTGTTCAGCCACCCAGGGCTTGGCTATCAAGCTTTTGAGGATGCTCATGAGGCGCGATTACCGTGAGGCGTGGTTGGGGTGTTTTCATAGACCACATCTTTGGGTGCCACGTTCTGGGGGATGAAATCTTCTTTGACCCCTGGTACGCTAAAGTCGTAAGCCCAACGGTAGACGGGTGGCAAGGTCTCACCAAAGTTGCCATGTATCGGTGGCGTATGTTCTGTTTGCCACTCAAGTGTTGTAGCTTTCCAAGGGTTGTCACCTGACGGCTCGCCCTTGAAGTAACTCCAAACTAAGTTGTACAAAAAGATTGCTTGAAAGACGCCAACAATTAACGCTGCTATTGTGATCGAGGCATTCAGGTACTGCACAGAGTCTGGAATAAAACTGGTACCTTCGATTGCAAAATAGCGGCGGGGCACACCTAAGAACCCTAAATAATGCATGGGTAAATAAATGGCATAGGTCCCTAAAAATGTCACCCAGAAATGGATTTTCCCCATCTTGACATTCATTAATCGGCCCGTCATTTTGGGATACCAA
>CANKOW010000053.1 GCA_947484295.1 Alcaligenaceae bacterium
CCTGCCTCAGGCTCAACACCGTAGATCTTGCAGTTGGGGCTCAGGGCGCTCGCCGACAGCGCGCTGCCCGCCAGCAAACCGCCCCCACCCACGCACACCAGTAAATAGTCAAGCTCTCCTACATCTTCGAATAACTCTTTCGCGGCGGTACCTTGGCCAGCGATCACATGAAGATGATCGTACGGAGGAATAATCGCCATGCCAGTTTTTTGCTGAAGCGCACGCGCAACATCTTCGCGATCTTCTGTATAGCGATCGTAGGAGACGACTGTGGCGCCATAGCCTACTGTCGCAGCCTTTTTGGCCACAGGTGCGTCGTGCGGCATGATGATGGTGGTCGCAACGCCCAGCAACTTGCCCGACAAAGCAATCGCCTGCGCATGATTGCCCGACGAATACGTCAAGACCCCGGCACGGCGCTGCTCGGGCGACAAGTTTGCAATCGCGTTGTAACCGCCCCTGAATTTAAACGCCCCCATGCGCTGCAAGTTTTCACACTTAAAAAACAGCTTGGCACCCGCCAGGCGATCTGCCGTGTCTGAGGTCATCACGGGGGTGCGATGCGCCACGCCCTTGAGGGTGGCCGCAGCATGAACAACATCATCATAAGTAGGCAAAACGAGCGACATGAGTTTTCTCTAAAATAGGGATCAATGTTAGGGATAGTGTACGATTGTCTAGGCGATTTTGCGCCGACCGCAATTCTGATACAAAAGATCATACTTTCATGGCTATACAGTCCGATTCTTTCAGTTCTCGCCCCGAGTCAACCCGGCTGGTCGCGCCACAGGTCACTTCGCCCAATGAAGAATCGATCGAACGTGCCTTGCGCCCTCGCGCGCTTGAAGAATACGTGGGTCAACAGCGGGTGCGCGAGCAACTACAGATTTTTATCGCAGCGGCGCGCAATCGCCAAGAGTCGCTCGACCACGTCTTGCTCTTTGGCCCACCTGGCCTAGGTAAAACGACATTAGCCCACATCATCGCCCATGAAATGGGTGTCAATTTGCGGCAAACTTCAGGGCCCGTACTTGAGCGGCCAGGTGATCTGGCGGCCTTACTGACCAACCTTGAACGTAACGACGTGTTGTTTATCGACGAAATCCATCGCTTATCACCCGTTGTCGAAGAAATCCTTTACCCCGCGCTTGAAGATTTTCAGATTGATATTTTGATTGGCGAAGGCCCGGCGGCACGCAGCGTCAAGCTCGATCTACAGCCTTTTACGCTCGTGGGGGCCACAACCCGTGCCGGGATGCTGACCAACCCGCTACGCGATCGCTTTGGGATTGTATCGCGCCTTGAGTTTTACACACCCGACGAACTCACACGCATTGCCACCCGTAGTGCGGGCTTGCTACAGGTGCCCATCACCCCAGAGGGTGCCTCTGAAGTCGCTCGACGCGCGCGCGGCACGCCGCGAATCGCGAATCGTTTGCTGCGCCGCGTGCGCGACTACGCCCAAGTCAAGGCCAACGGCACCATCGATGATGCCGTTGCCAAGGCCGCGCTTGCGATGCTTGAAGTCGACCCGCAAGGTTTAGACTTAATGGATCGTAAGTTACTTGAAGCCATCATCCATAAGTTTGACGGTGGACCAGTTGGGGTAGACAGCTTGGCCGCTGCCATCGGCGAAGAGCGCGACACCATCGAGGACGTGATCGAACCGTATCTGATTCAGCATGGTTATTTACAACGTACGTCGCGCGGCCGCATGGCCACGCAAACCACCTGGCGCCATTTGGGCTTAAAGCCACCCAGTACGACAGCAGACGGAAAGCTTTTTGACTGACGACGACTCGCTGACGGGCGGGCGATGCGCACAATGACTCGTGCCTCAATACCGCGCACTGTCATCTCAAATCAATTCGCGTCTTCAAACTCAGCAATACACGCCAAAATCGATTCGCCGTAAGACTCGAGTTTTTTTGCGCCAACGCCGTTCACATGCGAAAGCGCCTCGAGGCTATCGGGCCGCGCTAGGGCAATCTCACGCAAACTCGCATCGTGAAAAATTACGTAAGCAGGCACACCGTGGCTGCGCGCAATGCCAGCACGCCAACTGCGTAGAGCTTCAAAAATCGGCTGGGCGGCAAGCGGCAGATCAGATTGCGAGGCTTTACTGCGGGGGGTGGTGCCTGCTCGCCCCGAGCGCTCGGTCGAACGCTCGGCTTCGCGACGCAGCAACAAGGTGCGTTCGCCCTTTAGCACTGCGCGACTTTGATCGGTGAGCGCGAGCGTGCCATAGCCCTCTTGATCGACCATCAGCAAACTGTGGGCCAACAACTGGCGCAAGACGCTGCGCCAGGCTTGCTCAGACAGATCTTGACCGATCCCAAACACGGTCAGCGAACCGTGACCGTGCTCAAGGATGCGCGGCGTCTGTTTGCCGCGCAAAATGTCAATCAAATGACCGGCCCCATAGCGCTGGCCGCGCTCTTTCCAGAGTCGATAAATGGTGGACAACATTTTTTGAGCAGCCACCGTGCCATCCCACGCCTCGGGGGGCACCAAACAATTGTCGCAATTGCCACAGGCCGACATGGTTTGGCCAAAATATTGCAGCAACCGTTGGCGACGGCACGAAATGGTTTCGCATAAGCCCAGCATGGCATCTAGCTGCGACCCTAACCTGCGCCTAAACGAATCATCGCCGCTTGACTCATCGATCATACGGCGCTGCTGCACCACATCTTGTAAGCCATAGGCCAGCCAAGCGGTCGCCGGCGCGCCGTCACGCCCTGCCCGACCGGTTTCTTGGTAATAACCTTCGACCGACTTAGGCATATCAATGTGTGCCACAAAACGCACATCGGGCTTATCAATCCCCATCCCAAACGCAATCGTCGCGACCATCACGATGCCGTCTTCGCGCAGAAATCTAGATTGATTTTTGGCACGCACCGCAAGCCCCAACCCAGCGTGGTAAGGCAAGGCCTCAATGCCCTGAGTGCACAAAAACTCGGCAGTTTCATCAACCTTATTGCGCGACAAGCAATACACAATGCCCGCATCGCCGGCGTGTTCTTGTCGCAATAATTGCAGCAACTGCTTGCGCACCTCTTGCTTTTCGACGATGTGATAGCGAATATTGGGCCGATCAAAGCTCGCCACAAAATGGCGCGCCTCGCCCAAGGCAAGGCGTTCTGCGATTTCAGTACGGGTGACATCCGTCGCCGTGGCAGTGAGTGCAATCCGCGGCACGTTTGGCCAGCGCTCGTGCAACATCGACAAGCCAAGATATTCAGGCCTGAAATCATGCCCCCACTGCGAGACGCAATGCGCCTCGTCAATCGCAAACAGGGCCAACTTACCGCGCGCGAGCAACTGCAGGCAGCGCTCAGTCAGCAAACGCTCGGGTGCCACGTACAACAGATCAAGTTCGCCGGCTAAAAAAGCCTGCTCAACCTCGCGCGAATCTTGCCAATCTTGGGTAGAGTTTAAAAAAGCCGCTCGAACGCCAAGTTCTGTGAGCGCATCGACTTGATCTTGCATCAGGGCAATCAAGGGCGAAATCACAATTCCGACACCCGAACGCACAAGCGCAGGCACCTGATAACAAAGGGATTTTCCGGCACCGGTGGGCATCAACACCAAGGCATCACCACCACCGATCACATGCTCGACAATCGCCTGCTGGTCACCGCGAAACGACTCATAGCCAAACACCGTTGCCAGCACCCGTGAGGCGCCAGATTTGGCTTTTGCATCAATCGTCATTGTCATATCGGTATTGTAGGGGATTCGCTCAAGGTGCACGTACGCATAAAAGATCATTTCAATTGATTTCAAGCCGCTTGCCCAAACCCACGCCGCGTTGCACACTCTTGGTATGGATTCTCGAACTGGCACTGAACCGCGCATCAAGATTTTAGTGGTCGATGACGACCCTGCGCTTCGTCAACTTTTGGCCGACTATCTAAACAAGCATGGCTTTGACACCCTGCTTGCCCCCAATGCCACCGATCTCGCGGCACGCATCTTACGCTTTGCGCCTGAACTGATTGTGCTTGACCGAATGATGCCCGGTGGCGACGGCGCCGAAGCGTGCCGTGCGCTGCGTGCACAAGGCGAAGACATCCCTGTGATTCTCTTAACGGCGCGCGATGAATCGGTTGACCGAATTATCGGCCTTGAGGCAGGTGCAGATGACTATGTCGGCAAGCCCTTTGACCCGCGCGAACTACTCGCCAGGATTCAAGCCGTGCTGCGGCGCAAACGCGGCGCCTCGGCTCTGACCAAAAATGCGCCCGTCCAGTTTGGCGCCTTTACTTTCGATCCCGTCATGCGACAACTGCTGCGCGGCGCTGAGACCGTCAAGCTGACCGGAGGTGAAATCAACCTGCTTGAGGCCTTAATTCGCAATCCAGGCAAGCCACTTTCGCGTGAGCGCCTGCTCACCCTGGCGCGCGATGACGAGTCTGGCGAACGCAATGACCGGGCCATCGACATCGCCATTTTGCGCTTGCGCCGCGCCCTCGAAGACGACCCTAAACAGCCACGCTGGATACAAACGGTATGGGGCACTGGCTATCGTTTTTCGCCGTGAACGCGTTCAAGGTTTTGCTTCCGCAGTCGTTTCGCTCACGACTAATGTTGTTAGTGCTGGCGACGGTGCTGGCCGGTCAGGCCGCAACACTTTATTTAGTCTCGATATACCAGCGTAACCATGCTCAAACCGTAGCTTTAGATTTACTTGCGACTACGATCCGTACCTTGCAGTACTCAATGGAACACGTGCCTCCGCCTGAGCGTGCAGAGTTCGTGCGTCAGGCCTCTCAAGATCAGTGGCGCCTGTGGTCCAATCCATTGCCCAACGATGCACGACTGCAACGCAGAGCCCCTAGAAACGAGCAAGCGGCAACGCGTATGCCTCAGCCAAGAGCAGGGCAAGCGCCGCACGAAGAGTTTTCAACCGACGACGTTAGGCTTGGGCTTGTTCGCCTGATTGGGCGCTTGAATAAACGGCTAAGCGGAGACAGCCGTGTCGCCCTGTCGCGCGGGCCCATTCCAGAACTATATATTTCGCTCACCCGTCCCAACGAAACCGAAGTACCTCGCCATCGCGAGTGGTTAGTCATTCCGCTTGACCGTATTGATCCACCAGTAGCCACTTCTCTGGTCATCTGGTGGCTGAGTGGGCTTGCCGTGTTGCTGCTGCTTGCAGCGTGGTTTTCGTGGCACATCACACGATCGATCACACGCTTAGTCGATGCGACCGATCGACTGGCTGCCGGTAAACCTGCTCGCGTTGCGCCTGCAGGCCCTGCCGAAATCAAACGTCTGGGTGAACGTTTTAATGCCATGCTCGACGCACTGAGCCAGTCAGAGGCCACACGCCGCACCTTGCTGGCGGGGTTGCCCCATGATCTGAAAGCACCGCTGTCACGCATGTGGTTACGGATTGAAATGACTGATGATCTGTCGCTCAAAGATGGGATGCGCAAAGATTTGCAAGACATGCAGAAAATGGTGGATCAATTTATTCAGTATTTGCGCGGTTCTGACCCTGCAACCTATCATTTTGCGACGTTTGCGATTAATGATTGGGTCACCGAGCGTGTTGCAAACTGGAGCGGTGCGAGCGATGAGGTGGTCATGCTGGGCACACCGACTTCGGCCATGGTGAGCGCAGATAGCGTGGCGCTCTCGCGCCTGCTTGATAACTTAATCAGCAATGCTCTCCATCATGGCGCACCACCCGTAGAGGTCTCTATGACCGTCGTCGAAAATTGGATATCGCTCACCGTAACCGATCACGGACCGGGCATTGCGCCCGAGCGACGTGCCGAGGCGGTCAAGCCTTTTGTGCGGCTCGACGAAGCGCGCACGCGATCGGGAAACGTTGGCTTGGGTTTGGCTTTAGTCGAAGCCATTGCCCTCGCGCATGGTGGTACGCTAACGCTCGATCAAGCGGATGATCATGGCGGACTTAAGGTTGAGCTTCGTTTGCCACTGGCCGCTTAGTCATTACCGTTTTGGCGAGCGGTTGAACAGCAGACCCTACTCGATGCAACCGTCAGCTAAAGAGCACACGCTCATGCATCACAACCGTCACGGCGCGCGCCCGAAAAGACTCCGATAAGTCATCAAATTGACTATCACCATAACCGGCAACACCACAACCGTGGCGGCCAGCACAAGCTGCAATGAACCTTGCACGGCCGCAGCATCCCACAACGTCAGATGATCAAGAATGACAAAAGGAAACATACTGTACGTCAAACCGCCGAGCATCGCGCAAAATAAAATTAAGCACAAGGCAAAGGGCAGCCACACCAGATTACGATAGCGCGGTTGCACCACTCGGCTCAAGCTCATGTCGATGCCAACGAAGCACACCAACATCAATAGCCACACGGGGGCCGCCATGACAAGATTCGTGGCACTGCTCCATTTGTAAAAAATAGCGGGGTTCGCTAGGCCCAGTGCAATCGACACAGCAACCATCCCTGCGGCTGTCCAGCGAATCGCATGGCGCGCCCACTGCGCGGCAAACAACTGCGGCTTGTCTTGCAAACGCATCACCAACCAGCAGGCACCCAGCAAGCCGTAGGCGGCGACGGCACACAGCGCAATGAAACCTGTAAACCACAAGACTGGTGCGTCCTGTTGAGCGCCCAAGACCAGTTTAGAAACCATTGCGCCGTGACCGAGTGCGGTTAACACCGAACCCAGCCAAAACAAGGCAATCCAGCGATTGCGCTTTTCGGTTGCTGCCCGAATTCGAAATTCAAAGGCCACACTGCGCAGCATGACGCCGATCATTGTTAAAGACATGGGCACATAAAGCGCCCCAAGCACCGCCCCCCAAGCCAGCGGAAACGCCGTCAAGAACAACCCAAGCGCCAATAACCACCAAAATCCATTGGCATCACGCAAGGGGCTCAAGACCACCATTAACTGCGGGCGGGATTGTTGGGGCGCCAGCAGCACCAGTATCCCCACACCAATATCGAAACCGTCAAACAGGGCGGCACCCACAATTAAGATAAAGAGCAGCGCCATCATGAGCAAAGGCATCCAAAACGCTGGATTACTCGCCTCAAGACCCAGCGAAGCGGATAAGGCGCTAATCATGGCCGCATCCCAGGTTTACGTACCGGAACAACACCAAAGCGCGCAGCGTGCCAAAGCATTTGCACAAAACCAGCCAACATAACGGCATAGGTTGTGACTGCACCGGCCAGAACCCAAGCCAGCGTCGCTGGGGCAACTTCCGCCAAGGCATCTTGCTGTAACAACGCGCCCCACACCAAGTAGGGCGAGCGACCTAAGTCAGAGAGGTTCCAGCTGAGTAACCACGCGACCACACCCAAGCCCGCACCCCATACTTGTGCACGTAATAGCCACTTGGGCTGACCTGCCGGGTCAAACCCTTTACGCAACCCCACAAATAGCGTCAGCGCAATCAATACAGTGGCTAAGGCACCAACCAGTAACGCCCCACGCACGAGCCAAAATAACAACACAACGGGTGGCAGGATCTCACCCGCTCGATCCAAGCCGATCACGGCTGCGTTGCTCTGCTTACCTAGCCATCTCTGGGGGTTAAGCTCAGAGGCCAAAAAAACGTCTGTCGACCGTTTATGAACATTGGGCGAGCCTAGCCACACCCAAGCCGGCGCCGCCGAACTTTGCCAGACTCCCACCTGGGCCGCCGCAACAGCGGGTTGATAGCGGGCCACCATCCTCGCGTTGCCATCAAAAGCGGCCCAATACAGCACAACCGCGCACGCAGACACGAGCGCCCCCGTGCGAAACGACAAGCGCTCACCCTCGTCACTCGGGCGGCGCAGCGCCTGCCACGCCGTGATGCACAGCAAGAGCAAACCAGCAACTAAAAACGCACCCGCGACAAATCCTAGCGAACGCCAAAATACAAAAGGGGTCCAGATAATTTCGCTCCAGGCATAGACCTGATAGCGCCCGTCAATTAGACCGGCGCCTACCGGAGCCTGTGCCCAGGTATGCAAGACAACGGCCCAAAACAGGGTAAACGTCAGCCCGAGGGCCACCATCAGCACCGCGAAAAAATGGGCGCGCGGCGACACGCGGCGTTGACCAAATAGCACCACACCCATAAACACTGACTTTGTGACAAAAAAAGTGCTGAGGCCAAAGGCCAACAAAGGGCCCGCCACGTTACCCGTACGCTCGATCAGCTCGGGCCATAGGGTGCCAAACTCAACCAGCACCGGCAAAGCGGTGGCTAACGCCAAAAAAAAGGACAAGGCAAAAATCCTGACCCAAAAACGATAGGCAGTGATCCAGCCAGAATATGGCATTCGCCAAGCGCGAAACCGAAACACGCACAAAATCCAGCCCAACGCCATGGCAAGCGCGGCAAATAAAACGTGCATGTTCAGACTCAGGGCGAACTGCGCGCGGGCGAGAAAAAGTGCTGAAATTTCCATGATCTGGGCTAGTGTAGACCGGTCGTGGCAAAATGATCCTTTCGCTACGGCCACAATACTCACAATCCTGTATGACCTCAGACTCTGTTTTACCAGTAACGACCAATTTTTTACGCAATATTATTGAAGCCGACCTAAGCGCCCAGCGCTTTGCGGGCAAACTGTGGGCCGGCCAGCCGGGGCCAGCGTCTGTGCAGGCTGCGGGCTTGCCCGATCCCGCCAACATCCGCACGCGGTTTCCGCCCGAGCCCAACGGCTATCTGCATATCGGTCACGCCAAGAGCATCTGCCTAAACTTTGGCTTGGCGCGCGACTATGGTGGCGTGTGCCATCTGCGTTTTGACGACACCAACCCTGAAAAAGAAGAGCAAGAATACGTCGATGGCATCATTGATGCGGTCAAGTGGCTAGGCTTTAACTGGCAGTCAAATGGCAGCGAGCATCTGTTTTTTGCCAGCGATTATTTTGGTGTGATGTATGACTGCGCGTTGGCGTTGATCCAAGCCGGCCATGCCTATATTGACGAGCAAAGCCCCGAGCAAATGCGCGCCATGCGCGGCACACTCACTGAAGCGGGCCAAAATTCTCCCTGGCGCGAGCGCCCCACCGCTGACTCTGTGCGTTTGCTGAGCGAAATGCGCGACGGTAAGCATGCGGATGGCAGCATGGCGTTACGCGCAAAGATTGATATGGCTTCGCCCAATATCAATTTGCGTGACCCTGTCCTGTACCGGATCCGGCATGCCACCCACCACCGCACCGGTGACAAATGGTGCATTTACCCAATGTACGCCTTTGCCCATCCGATCGAAGATGCGCTCGAAGGCATCACCCACAGCATCTGCACGCTCGAGTTTGAAGATCAGCGCCCGTTTTACGACTGGACGCTGAACCGTCTAAATGAGCTTGGCAAGTTAGCAGCCCCCCTGCCTCATCAGTACGAATTTGCTCGGCTCAACATGAGCTACATCGTGACGAGTAAACGCAAACTTCTGCAGCTCGTCAAAGAGGGCCACGTCACGGGTTGGGATGACCCACGCATGCCAACCATTGTGGGCTTACGCCGCCGCGGCTACACCCCCGAAGCGTTGCGTCTGTTCTGTGAGCGCACTGGTGTGTCTAAAAATAACGCTCGCATTGACTACAGCTTATTAGATCAAGCGTTACGCGAAGTGCAAGACCCGGTTGCCCCTCGTTCAGTGGCGATCCTTGATCCCTTAAAGCTCGTCATTACCAATTTTCCAGAGGGCCAAGTTGAGCCGTGTCAGGCGCCGCGCAACCCGCACGACCCGCAGGCGGGTCAACGACAGTTTGGGTTTACCCGAGAACTTTGGATTGAGCAAGAAGACTTCGCAGAGGTGCCGCCGCCCAAGTACTTCAGGTTGTTTCCGGGTAATTCGGTGCGCTTGAAGTACGGCTATGTGGTCACCTGCACAGGCTTTGCTAAGGATGCCTCAGGCAAAGTGACCGAAGTGCATGCCGAATACAACCCTGACACCAAAAGTGGCACGCCCGGCTCAAATGCCGTTAAGGTCAAAGGCACCGTGACTTGGATTAGTGCGGCGCAAGCCATCCCCGCTGAGATTCGCCTCTACGATCGGCTGTTTTCAGCGCCGTTTCCGGATGCGGGCGACAACGATTTTTTAGCCTGCCTGAACCCAAATTCGGCGCAAAGTGTCACGGCGTGGCTTGAACCGGGTACGGTCGCCACTGCTGGCGTGGTGTCTCAGTTTGAACGCCTGGGTTACTTTGCCGTCGACTCAGTTGACTCAACCCTCGAACGACCTGTTTTTAATCGCGTCACGACCTTAAAAGACACATGGGCCACTGGCGTCTGAGTTATCATTCCTAGTCATGACGACCGAAATTTCACCCCTCGATTTTAAAAGTGCCACGCTCTATGCGATCAGAGTGGTGGTTCAGCACGCTGATACCAAAGCGCTCGTCAAGGCGCTTAAAAAACGCATGGCTGACGCTGGTGCTTTTTATGAAAACGAACCCGTGGTCATTGATGCGGGTTCGGTTCACGACGTCATTGACTGGGCACCCTTGCTGAAGGCCTTTGCCGACCACCGCCTGCCTGTCATTGGTGTCGTGGCGCAAGGCGAAAATCTGGCAGCAGCCAAGGCCTGCGGGCTTACCGCGGTTGACTTATCGACTAGCCCCGTGCGCAATGCCTTGGATACGCAAACAGCAGCTTCTGTGGCCGAGCCGGTGACGGCGAATGTGCCCGCACCAGCAGCGGCTGACGGGGCCACGAGCGCTGCACAACCGGCAGCGGCAGGTGGCGCTGATCAAGCCGCCGCGACGACTTCGGGCATGAAAGCGGCGACAAGCGCGACAGCCAACACTGACGTTCCAGCCGCGGCCCCCACCATGGTGGTGCGCGGCCCCTTGCGTTCGGGTCAGCGGGTATACGCACGGCAAAGTGATTTGATCGTAATGGGCGTAGTCAGCCGCGGCGCCGAAGTCATTGCGGATGGCAATATTCATGTTTACGGCCCGCTGCGTGGCAAAGCCATGGCAGGTGCGCGCGGCGACACGGCAGCCCGTATCTTTACGACGGCGCTTGACGCCGAGCTTGTCGCTGTTGCTGGTATTTATCGTGTAATAGATTCAAAATTACCGGCTGAGCTACACCAGCGCCCGGCCGTGATTCAGCTACAAAAAGACGCATTACATCTGACGCCTCTTGAAAAATAATCGTTTAACGTTTCACTTCGCTGTGCCTGCCTCAAAGTTTTAACGCCTTGACCGTTTTTCGTGAAGTCTCTTGACTTGTATCGTTTGGTTTCTGAGCGACACCTTGTCACTTTGTACCGCTTTAGGTTTGTTTTCAGTGAAATATTGCAGTCTTATATAAGGGTTAGTCCGTCATGACACGTATCGTAGTGGTGACCTCAGGTAAAGGTGGTGTGGGCAAAACCACTACCAGCGCCAGTTTTTCGTCGGGCTTAGCCCTGCGTGGTTTTAAAACTGCCGTGATCGATTTTGATGTGGGTCTGCGTAATCTGGATTTGATCATGGGTTGCGAGCGACGCGTGGTCTATGACTTTGTGAATGTGATTCAAGGCGAAGCCACGCTTAACCAAGCCTTGATCAAAGATAAAAACAGCGACAACCTGTTTGTCTTGCCAGCCTCGCAAACACGCGACAAAGACGCGCTGTCGCAAGAGGGCGTCGAGAAAGTCATCAACGACCTCAAAGAGATGGGCTTTGATTACATTGTGTGCGATTCACCTGCCGGTATCGAAACAGGCGCCCTGTTAGCCGCCTATTTTGCCGATGACGCGCTGGTTGTCACAAACCCAGAGGTCTCTTCGGTACGTGACTCGGATCGTATCTTAGGAATTTTGGCGTCAAAATCGCGCCGCGCCATCGAAGCCGATGAACCGATTAAAGAATACCTGCTACTCACCCGCTACAACCCCAAGCGCGTCGATGACGGCGAGATGTTATCTCTCAAAGACATCGAAGATATCTTGCGCATCAAACTGATCGGCGTCATCCCCGAGTCTGAATCTGTTTTGCAAGCGTCTAATCAGGGCTTGCCGGCGATTCACCTCAAAGATACCGACGTCTCTGAAGCGTATCAAGATGTGGTCGCGCGCTATTTAGGCGAAGAAAAACCACTGCGTTTTGTTGACTACGAAAAGCCAGGCCTGTTTAAGCGCATGTTTGGAGGCAAATGATGTCATTTCTGTCTTTTTTGCTGGGCGAAAAGAACAAATCCGCCAGCGTTGCCAAAGAACGTCTGCAGATTATTTTGGCTCACGAACGCGGGGGGCAAAGTGCAGCGCCTGACTACCTGCCAGCGTTGCAACGCGAACTCATCGCGGTGATTTCTAAGTACGTCAAAATCAATCCTGAAGACATCAAGGTCAGTCTCGAACGACAAGATAGCCTCGAAGTGCTTGAAGTCAAAATCGAGATGCCACAGCGCTGAGGCACACCAAAAGCCAAAAAGCTTAGCGCTTTGAAGAGCCCCAAACCGTTGAATACACCTTCAATTGTTTGGGGTTTTTATATTTAATCGATGAGTCTTTCTTTTCAATACAAGCTTCGCATAGCAACAATCGTGCAATCTCTTTTTTTTGCGATATGATCATCCGAGGTGACAACCCTCTGATCTGAACTTTTCAAAATAATTAAAAAGTCTGATGAATATTGCAAAATCCTTTCTTTCACGCGCGCTCAGTCATCCTGAGCTAAAGGCGCTGACTTGCGGCAAACAAATACTCACCTATGGTCAACTGGCACAACGTGTGCATGGTCTGGCTGGTGGCTTGCTGAACACCCTGCATCTTGCGCCCGGCGCGCGCGTGATCCTGTGCATGGAAAACCGCAATGCGTTTATCGAGGTGCTGTTTGCCACCTGGACCGCGGGGCTGTGTGCGGTGCCGGTGAACGCAAAACTGCATCCGCGCGAAGTCAAGCCAATTGCCCTAGATTCTGGCGCGGCGGTGATCTTCACCAGCGCCTCTTTATATGCAGGGTTGGCCGAAGCACTTGCTGATCTGCCAGGTCAACGACAGATCATTGTGGTCGACGATGACGCCTACGAAGGCTACGTCAGCTCGAAACCCGTGCCTTGCGCCTCGCTGTTGCCCGATGATCTTGCCTGGATTTTTTATACCAGTGGCACGACCGGCGTCCCCAAAGGCGCGATGCTGTCGCACCGCAACCTGATCAGCATGAGCTTGCAATACGGCGCCGATGTCGATTGCGTGCGACCCGGTCAAACCATGTTGCATGTGGCACCGCTTTCGCATGGCGCTGGTCTCTATGCCCTGCCGCATTTATTTGGCGGTGGTCATCAAGTGATTGAAGAGAGCTTCAGCACCGATCTGGTCTTTGAAGCCTTGCAACAGTATCCAGACGTCACCTTGTTTGCTGCGCCTACCATGCTGTCGCGCATGATTCGCTCGGCTGAAGGCATCAAGAACCCCGCAGGGAATCTGCTCACTGTGTTTTACGGTGGTGGTCCGATGTATGTCAGCGACTTGGTGCAAACACTTGATTTACTTGGCCCGCGTCTGGTACAGATTTACGGGCAAGGCGAAAGCCCTATGACCATGACCGCGCTGTCAAAAATGGATCACGAAGGACCGCGTGATGACGCCCACATGGCGCGCTTAGCGTCTTGTGGCACGGCGCGTACTGGTGTTGAAGTGCGAGTGGTCGGCGAAAACGGAAAAGAGTTGCCCCCGGGTGAACTGGGTGAAGTGGTGTCACGCAGTGACACTCGCATGCTGGGCTACTGGAAGAACCCCAAAGCCACTGCGTCGGCCATCAAAGACGGCTGGCTCTGGACGGGCGACATCGGCACCATGGATGCCAAGGGTTACCTGACACTGCGCGATCGCTCAAAAGATATGATCATTCGCGGTGGTTCAAATATTTATCCACGCGAAATCGAAGAAGTGCTGTTACGTCACCCAGCTTTAGCAGAAGTGTCGGTGGTGGGTCGCGAAGAGCCAGACCTAGGCGAAGAGCCCGTTGCCTTTGTGGTGGTTAAGCCTGGCATGACGATCACGACTGACGAAATGGATGCCTTGTGTTTGGACAACATGGCGCGCTTTAAGCGACCACGCGAATATTTTTTCAGCGACGACTTGCCAAAAAACAATTACGGAAAAATTCTTAAAACAGAGCTGCGCAAGCAACTCGCCAAAGGAAAATAATCATGCGTGACGTCTTTGTAGCGGGTATCGGCTCGACCACCTTCGGCAAGCATATTGCCACGCCGATTGAATCGTTAGCCGTTGAGGCCGCCGCACGTGCCATTGTTGAATCGGGTATCGACCGCGAGCGCATCGGTGCCTTGTATCTGGGTAACTTCATTAGCGGCCCGCTCACTGGCAAAGAGGTCTTAGCGGGCATCGTAGGTGAGCGCTTAGGGTTGGGCAACATCCCCTGCACCAAAGTCGAAGGCGCCTGCGCCTCGGGCGGCATCGCTTTTAGGCACGCCTGGATCGCGATCGCGAGTGGCATGTGCGATGCCGTGATGGTGGTGGGCGTTGAAAAAATGACCCATGCTTCAACCGCTGAAGTGACCTCGGCCCTGAACTGCGCCATGGATAACGAAAACGATGGGCCAAGCGGGCTGACGTTTCCAGGCCTCTTTGGCATGGCCTGGCGCATCCACGCCAATCAGTACGGCACCACACGTGAAGACATCGCGGCAGTCGTCATCAAAAACAAAGCCAATGGTTTGAAGAACCCCTTGGCACAAATGGGGGCGTCGTTAACCCTCGAGCAAATTTGTGCGTCAGCCATGATCGCAGACCCCTTGCAAATGTTTGACTGCTGCCCCGCAAGCGACGGTGCCGCGGCGATCGTGCTGTGCGCCGAGCCTTTGTTATCCAGCCAAGCGCGACAAAACAAAATTCGTGTGCTGGCGTCGGCTCAAACTAGTGGCTCACCGCGTATCGCCAATCACCCCGACCTGTGTTCGTTTGAAGCCACCGTCACCGCCGCAAAAAAGGCTTACGAGCAATCTGGTCTTCAAGCCAAAGATATCGACGTCTGTGAGTTGCATGACTGCTTTTCAATCGCAGAGATTATCGACAGCGAAGACTTAGGCCTGGTACCACGCGGCTTGGGGGGCAAGTGGGCCGCCGAAGGCCGCACCGGTATGCAAGGTGATGTCGCGATTAACCCAAGCGGTGGTTTGCTGGCCAAGGGGCACCCCGTGGGCGCCACCGGCATTGGTCAAATCTACGAAGTGGTCAAACAGTTGCGTGGCGAGCACACCAATCAAGTCGCTAATGCGCGCATCGGTATGACGCACAACCTAGGTGGCACTGGCGTTGCCTGTACCGTGAATATTTTAGGGCGCGATTAATCATGTCGAACTCAACCCTTGTTAAATCAGAGCTGCTGACCTTTCACCAATGCGCTCAGTGCGGCACCTTGGATGCAGCTTGCATTAACACCTGCGCGAAATGCTTGGCCAGCGAGATGAATCCCGTACAAATTGCCGGCATCGGTAAGTTGGTGAGCTGGACCACAGTGCGTAAGCCGCCTTTACGTTTTAAGGCCGATGGTATGTATCACGTCGGCGTGTTTGATCTGGATAACGGCTTTCGTGTCACCGGCCGCTTTTTGCCCGAAGACGGCGACCAGCTTGGTGATCGCGTTGTCGCCGTACCCACTACCGTGACCGAGCCAGCCGGCCCCGTTACACCGACTTTTAGAGTGCAAAAGAATGTCTGATATCTCTTATGAAAAGCACGGCGCAGTGCGACTGATCACCATCAATCGCGCCGACAAAATGAATTCGTTGACTTTTGAAGCCAACGACGACCTAGTGGCCGCCTGGCACGAGTTTGATAACGACGAGTCAGCGCGCGCTGCAGTCATCACCGGCGCAGGCGACAAAGCCTTTTGCGCAGGCGCAGACTTAAAAAGCTACACCATGGATTTTGCCCGAGCGCCCGCGCAAGAGTTTCGTAAAAAATATACTAACGGCCCGGGCATTGGCGGCATCACGCGCAACCTTGATATCGACAAACCGATTGTCGCCGCCGTGAACGGTTTTGCGATTTCGGGGGGCTTTGAATTGTCGCTCGCCTGCGATCTGCGCTTTTGCTCACCCAACGCTGAGTTTGCCCTGCAAGACGCCAAATGGGGCTTTCATGCCTGCGATGGCGGGCTCATTCGTTTACCCCAAATTATCGGCATGGGCCACGCCATGGAGATCATCCTCTCGGGCGAACGTGTCGATGCCGAACACGCGTATCGCATCGGTCTAGTCAATCGCATTTACCCACAGGCTGATTTGCTGCAAAAGACCTTGGATTACGCGACCATGCTCGCGACGCGCGCGCCTTTGTCGCACCGTTTTGCCAAAGAAGTCGTGCGCCGCTCAATGGGCATGCCTATGGACGAGGCCCTGAAATGGGAGTCGCGTTCGTTTAGAGATGTGGCCTTTACTGCAGACCTAGAAGAAGGTGTCGCCTCGTTCAAAGAGCGTCGGGACGCTAAGTTTAAGGGTAATTAGGGGTATGTATTTGTAAAAAATCATTGTAAGATTTTACTCATGCATCAGGCCTGATAAACGAAAAACAAGATATTAATCCGGAGACAAAAATGAAGACAGCCTTCAAACGTAGCATCTGGCAAGTCGCACTCGCCTCAGCCTTTATCACCTGCGCAGCCACGTCGCTGGCGCAAGTCAAAGTGGGTGTCATCCAAGGCCTAAGCGGCCCACCCGCGGTCGTTGATTTTGGCGAATCGTACCTGCAAGGTATTAAGCTTGCCCTCAAAGATTATCAAGCAGCCGGTGGCAAGACAAAAATTGAACTGATTGTCTATGACGACGAAGCTAATCCCCAGCGTGCGGTATCACTCGCGCAGCGCTTGATCCAAAACGATAAAGTACCTGTCATCATCGGCACTGTTAGTAGTGGCAACGTATTGGCGATGGCACCTATCTTGCAAAAGGCTGGTATCCCCTTGATGGCGGGCCCTGGCATTGCCACCAACATCACCGCACAATTCATTAACGAAAAACCTAGCTATATTTTTAGATGCTCAATGGTCGAAAAATTTCAAATCGATCAAATGCTTGACTGGGGCGCAAAAACCTTTAAACGTATCGGCTTAGTGCATTCAACCACGGGTTATGGCAACTTTGCAGCCAAAGAAATTCAAGACGGTCTTAAAAAGCGTGGCATGGAGTTAGTCGCCATTGAAGCCGCTGCGCCTGGTGTTAACGACTTGACCCCACAGATGGTCAAACTGCGTGATACTAAAGCCGAACTCGTCTTGAACTTTCATGAATCCTTCGAGTTACCTTTCCGCCCCATGCCACGCATCAACTACAAGCCTGTTGTGGCGGGTAACTGGGGCTTATCCTCACAAAAGGTACTTGAAATCGTCGGCAAAGAAGCCATCGAAGGCACTGTGATGGGCCAGGCACTTGATGTCGGTACGGCGCGCGCTAAAAGTTTTGACGAACGGATGCAAAAAGAATACGGTAAAGACTACCGTTGGCCTGTCGTGACCTCGTTAGGGTACGACGCTGCGCAAATCGTCTTCAAAGCCGTTAATCAAGTCGGTAAATCAGACCCTGAAGCCATTCGCAATGCCATCGAAAATATCTCTGGCATTGAAGCGGTTTCAGCCACACCCGCTAAACCCTTCAGCCCAACGGATCACGAGTGCCTTGACTACGAAAACGTCTTCTTAGGCGTCTGGAAAAATGGTGTTGTGACCCGTTTGAAATACTAAGATGGAGCTCGGCAACCTGATCCAGGTGCTGTCGGGCGGCCTGGCGATGGGGGCGATTTACGTCCTCGTCGCGCTTGGCCTCTACATCACCCACCTCACGACCCA
>CANKOW010000054.1 GCA_947484295.1 Alcaligenaceae bacterium
CGAAGGAATTTCTCCTGAGCTCGCCGAACGACTGTATTTTGCTCTGCGATGAAACTCCAGAGCTTGCCGAACCACTGTATTTTGCTCTGCGATGAAACCTACTTGTCATAAATAAGTGGGTTAGCATAGTGGCATGCCTTTCAATATTCCTATTTTTCTCACGTGGCTTCGGATCGCCATGATTCCGATGGTGATCGGGTTGTTTTATTTGCCCGACACGTGGATGCCATTGCCCGTGCGCGACGCTTGGGCGGCGGGCGCTTTCATTCTGGCGGCGCTCACCGATTGGTTTGATGGGTGGCTGGCACGTCGTTGGAACCAAACCTCGGCCTTTGGGGCATTTTTGGATCCGGTTGCCGACAAACTGATGGTATCGGCGGCCTTGCTTGCGTTGTTGAATCTGGATCGTGTTGATGTCATGATCGCGCTCGTTATCATTGGCCGCGAAATCACGATTTCAGCGTTGCGCGAATGGATGGCGCAGTTGGGTGCCAGTGCTAGCGTCGCTGTGCACTGGTTGGGTAAATTCAAAACTGCTGCGCAGATGATCGCAATTCCATGCTTGCTGTATCACGAAGATCTCTTTGGGATCCCTGTGGCGAAACTGGGCTTGGTGTTAATCGTGGTTGCCGCGATTTTGACGGTATGGTCGATGCTGTACTACCTGCGTCGCGCCTGGCCCGCGATCCTCGAAAAAACCACCTAACTCTAATTTCAGAGAGCTGATTGCCTCTCTGTGCTTTCTGACGGTCAGTGAGGTTGTTGCACCTCCACCATGCGCTGCAGATCAATGAGGCTAGTTAATCCTGTCAGTGCCGTTCGCCCGCTAACATGCGCGTGGCGGTATAGGTCATCACATCAACGCCATCTTGGTTTTTGACATCGATACGCGAAGTCACCACGGCGCGGTTGTGCTTAGAGGTTGGTTTAATCGCCGTGACTTCAACCTCAGCCCACACGGTGTCACCTGCCACGACTGGATGCAGCATTTTTTTATGAACCTCAAGCAAGGCTAAACCAGTGCCTTGCACCATGCCTTGCATGAGCAGCCCTTCGATCAAGCCATAGGTAAGTCCGCCGGGTGCTGGGCGTCCTTTCATCGCGCCATGCGAAAACGTTCGGTCAATAAAGATGGTCTCGAGCATGCCCGTGACGCTAATAAAATTGATGATATCGGTTTCAGTAATGGTGCGACGAAACGTACGAAAGCGTTGCCCAACTGATAATTCTTGCCACGTATAACCAGCGCCTAGCAATTGAGCGTCGCTCATGACCTCTCCTGTCGGTGTTGTGCGCCCCAAACAAACAAATACAATAGGGGCACGCAGTTATTTTTTTTTCTAGCTGCGGTATATTCGACCTGAAGTATAGGGCATGTTTCTGCCGCGTTGGGTTGCCCTAATTCCCTTGATTTTCAGGATTATTGCTAATTATGCTGACCGCACTTGAGTTCAATCAGGTTCCTGCCCAAGAGGCTGCCTTTCGAACTGAAATCAGACAATTTTTAAATGAGGCACTTGTTGGTATGCCTTCGCACGCCAAAGCGCGTTCTTGGATGGGCACCAGTGACGACTTCAGTAAAAAGCTGGCGAAGCAGGGTTGGCTTGGGCTCACCATCCCTAAAGAATACGGTGGTTCGGGCAAGGGTTTCTTTTCAAGATTTGTGCTGTCTGAAGAATTGCTCGCCTCAGGCGCGCCGGTGGCGTCGCACTGGATCGCAGACCGGCAAAGCGGCCCCTTACTGTTGCGCTACGGCACCGAGGTACAGCGCCAGTTTTATATTCCGCGCATCTGTCGCGGCGAAGCGTTTTTCTGTATTGGCATGAGTGAACCAAGTTCGGGCTCGGATTTGGCCAGTATCCGAAGTCGTGCCCAGCTCACTGATGCGGGTTGGGTGCTCAATGGCAGCAAAATCTGGACGACCAACGCACACGGCTGTCATTACATGATCGCCTTGGTTCGCACCTCTGGCGAAACGACCGATCGTCAAAAGGGGCTCTCTCAGGTCATCATTGATTTGAGTTTGCCTGGGGTCACCGTACGCCCGATCACTGACATGGCGGGCGATGCGCACTTCTCAGAGGTGTTTTTTGATAATGTCAAGCTTGGCGCAGATTCCTTAGTCGGCACCGAGGGGCAGGGCTGGGATCAGGTCAATGCTGAACTTGCCTTTGAGCGCAGCGGCCCTGAGCGCATTTATTCAAGCATTGCGCTGTTGGATTGCTGGATTGAAGCCTTGCGCGCTCAAGCCATCCACGACACCGAAACCAGCGCCTTAGTCGGGGCGATGGTCGCTGAGATGGCAACCTTACGGGCGTTGTCGCTGGCGGTTACGCAAAAGTTGGTCGATGGCGAAAGCCCTGCGATTGACGCCTCTGTGGTCAAAGATTTTGGCACAGACTTTGAGCAAAGATTGATTAGCAATATTGCGGCTTGGTTAGGCACGCACCCAGAATTTATTGCTTCGCCAGATCTGTTGCAGACGCTTGGCTACCTTGAGCAAATGGGTGCGACCTTCTCACTGCGAGGCGGCACGCGAGAGATTTTGCGTGGCATCATCGCACGCGGTTTAGGATTACGGTGACCTTTATGCAAAACGATTTTTATGATTCAGCAGAGCGTTTATTTGGCGAAGTCTGTACGCCTGCAGCCATACGGCAAATAGAGGGTGGTGCTGACACGGCCGGTTTGTGGTCCCAGTTGAGTTCAGTGGGGTTTGCTGATGCGCTCTTACCCGATAGCGCCAATGGCGCAGCCTTGACGCTGACTGAAGTGTGGCCCATGCTGTTTTCAATGGGGCGACACGCGTTGCCCTTGCCTTACGCGCAAACGTTGTTAGCACGCGCGTGGTTGCAACAGGCGCATGCGACAACTTGTGCTCAAGCAAAAGTGTTAGCCCAAGGTTTGCCCGAAGGCCCCATCACCTTTGCACCTTTTCGAGTCGCAGCAGGCAGTGCGGGAGTACAGGCGACTAGCGTGAGTTTTGGTCTGACGGCAACGTGGGTTTTGGCGCAAAGCGATACTCAGGTGTGGCTCTTGCCTACCTCGCAGGCGCAACGCACTCTCTCGGGTGGCTATGGGTCGCTCGATGCCGATTTAAGTTGGTCTACCGACGTCGCAAAGGCTTCGCTCTTAGGCGAGTTTAAACAGCCTCAGTTTCGTGAGCTGCTGGCGCTATCACTTGCAGTACTGATTGCCGGGGCCGCCGACCATGTCTTTGAAATGACCTTGGGTTGGGCGAATCAACGCGAGCAATTTGGTAAGCCGATTGGTCGGTTTCAGGCCCTGCAACAACAAATTAGTGAAGTGGCTGAACAAGTGTTTGGTGCGCGCATGGCTGCCGAAATGGCCTGTCGCAGTGCCGCTTGGCAGCCTGCGCCGGCCCTAACTGCCCTGGCCAAGGCCCAAACGAGTCAAGCGGTTGCGCGTATTGTGGCGGTGGCGCACGCGGTGCACGGTGCGATTGGTGTTACGCACGAGTTCGATCTGCAGTTGTATACGCGTCGCTTAAACGAATGGGCTCGGGCGGGCGGTGGTTCGGGCTACTGGTCAGGTATTTTGGGCCAACAAGTACTGGGGGCTAAGAGTTCGGCTCTTGATTTTGTTCGCACTGAACTATTTGCCGAGCCCGCTGTGTAGTAACAGGCTTGTAAGTTCTGCCAAGCTCTGTCAGTAGCGCATGGATCCTAAGGGCAGCAAGATCTGCTGTGAACGCATACTTTCTTTGCCCATTAGGTGTCGCACTTTGCACTGTCGCGACAGTGCGCAACCGCTAATTTCGTTAATACCCTGCACATGCGCGACGCACGCGTAAGAGTTCAGAAGCTTTCTGTCGCTAGGTATTTGCTGGCAATCTATTGAAAAGTCTCGAATTGGCCGCACTTATAAGCCATCTCCAGCAGACCCTAAGCGCTAGTTTCAGGAAACGACCATGCGATTCGATAAATTAACCACCAAGTTTCAGCAGGCACTGGCCGATGCGCAAAGTATGGCTTCGCGCAGCGAGCATCCCTATATTGAGCCCGTGCATGTGCTCACAGCACTTTTGGCCGACACAGAGAGCGGTGCGTCAAGTCTATTGTCGCGCGCGGGCGTGGCCGTCAGTCGCCTACAAACGGCGCTAGAGGTTGTTTTGAAGGGTTTGCCCAAGGTGAAGGGCGGCGATGACAACATCCAGGCGAGTCGCGACCTGCAGTCCGTATTCGCGCGTACCGACAAAGAGGCTGCCAAACGCGGCGATACCTACATCCCCAGTGAATTGTTTTTGCTTGCCTTGGCGGATGACAAAGGCGCTGTCGGGCGCGTGCTCAAAGAATCAGGCTTGCAACGTAAGCCACTTGAAGCGGCGATCGATGCCGTGCGTGGTGGCGAGTCGGTCAAAGATCAAGAGGGCGAGTCCAATCGCGAGGCTTTATCCAAATACACGATGGATCTGACTGAACGTGCGCGTCAAGGCAAACTCGATCCGGTGATCGGTCGCGATGACGAGATCCGTAGGGCGATTCAGATCTTGCAGCGACGCACAAAAAACAACCCCGTATTGATTGGCGAGCCAGGCGTGGGTAAAACCGCAATCGTCGAAGGCTTGGCTCAACGCATAGTCAACGATGAGGTGCCGGAGTCTTTGCGTGGCAAGCGAGTCTTGTCACTTGACTTAGCTAGCTTGTTGGCGGGGGCCAAATTTCGTGGCGAGTTTGAAGAGCGCTTAAAAGCCGTGCTCAAAGAGTTGTCGCAAGATGATGGTAACAATATTGTGTTTATCGATGAGTTGCACACCATGGTAGGTGCGGGCAAAGCCGAAGGCGCGATGGATGCTGGCAATATGCTTAAGCCTGCACTAGCGCGTGGTGATTTGCATTGCATTGGAGCGACCACCCTTGACGAATATCGCAAGTATATTGAAAAAGACGCGGCACTTGAGCGTCGGTTTCAAAAAGTGATTGTCGACGAACCAAACGTCGAATCAACCATCGCAATTTTGCGTGGATTGCGAGAGCGCTATGAGCTTCATCACGGTGTAGATATTACTGATCCGGCCATTGTCGCGGCGGCTGAATTATCTAATCGCTATATCACCGATCGATTTTTACCTGATAAGGCTATCGACTTGATCGATGAGGCGGCCGCGCGTATACGCATGGAGATCGACTCTAAGCCTGAAGTCATGGATCGCTTGGATCGTCGCATTATTCAATTAAAAATTGAGCGCGAAGCGGTTAAAAAAGAAACGGATGAGGGCTCGATTCGCCGGTTCCAAATGATCGAAGAAGAGCTTGAAAAACTGCAGCGTGAATATAACGATTTTGAAGTGATCTGGAAAAGTGAAAAAGCCGCAGTGCAGGGCACGCAGTCGATTAAAGAAGAGATCGAACGTGCGCGCGCCGAGATGGCTGAGCTGCAACGCAAAGGTCAGTTTGATAAGTTGGCTGAAATCCAATACGGCAGTTTGCCTGAGCTTGAGTCGCGCTTGAAAGCCGCTGAATTAGCAGGTGCCACGCTTGGTACGACCGAGCGCCCTCGGCTGTTGCGCACTCAGGTCGGTGCCGAAGAGATCGCAGAAGTGGTGTCGCGCGCTACAGGTATCCCTGTGTCAAAAATGATGGCTGGCGAGCGTGACAAACTGCTCAAAATGGAAGATCGCCTGCATCAGCGCGTGGTGGGGCAAGACGAGGCTGTGGGGCTAGTGGCCGATGCGATTCGACGCTCGCGCGCTGGGTTATCAGATCCTGCGCGTCCGTATGGTTCGTTCTTGTTTTTAGGGCCAACCGGCGTGGGCAAAACCGAACTCACGCGTGCGCTTGCTGACTTTCTGTTCGATTCTGATGAGCATTTGATTCGTATGGATATGAGTGAGTTCATGGAGAAGCACTCGGTCGCTCGCCTGATCGGTGCGCCGCCAGGCTATGTCGGCTATGAAGAGGGAGGCTCGCTCACTGAGGCAGTGCGACGCAAACCCTATAGCGTGATTTTGTTTGATGAGGTCGAAAAAGCGCACCCTGATGTGTTCAACGTGTTGCTGCAAGTTTTGGATGATGGTCGTTTGACCGACGGTCAAGGGCGCACCGTTGACTTTAGAAACACTGTCATTGTGATGACGTCAAACTTGGGATCGCATCACATTCAAGCGATGGTCGGTAAACCTTATGAAGAGATCAAAGAGGTGGTGTGGGAGGAAGTGAAACAACACTTCCGCCCAGAATTTTTGAATCGTATTGACGAGGTCGTGGTGTTTCACGCCTTGCAAAGTCAGCATATCGAAAAGATTGCTGGCATTCAGATTCAGCGCTTAACCGCAAGGCTTGCGCAACAAGACATGGTGCTTGAAGTGTCTGCTGCGGCGTTAGCCGAATTGGCGCGAGACGGCTTTGACCCTGTATTTGGTGCCAGGCCGCTTAAACGCGCGATTCAGCAGAATCTTGAAAACCCCATCGCCAAGCTGATCTTGCAGGGTAAGTTTGGGCCCAAAGATGTCGTGCCGGTTGATTGGCGCGACGGCAAGTTTATCTTTGAGCGCACGTTGCAATAGTGATGACGGACAGAGCAATTTGAAAGATGATTTCTCTTTTGAATTGCTCTGGTGATCCGCGCAAGTCGTCGAGGTTAGACAGGCACAGCAGTTTGATCCGTACGCAAACACCGGGCACTGTGGTCTGGCGTCAGCCACACAAGCTCAGGCACGGTTTGTTTGCACGACTCTTGCGCCAAGCTACAACGCTCGGCAAACACGCAACCAGGTGGCAGTTTGGTAAGATCAGGAGGCGATCCTGTAATCGTTTCTAAACGCGTGCCTTTTTTGACCGCACCATGCGCCAAGCTTTTTAACAAAGCCCGAGTGTAAGGATGACGAGGCGAGCGCATGATCGCGCGGGTTGTACCTTGTTCGACAATCCGCCCGGCATACATCACTGCGATGCGATCCGCCACCTCGACGGCAGCGCCAAGATCGTGCGTCACGAAAATCACTGACAAGCCTAACTCGCGCTGCAGTTCGCGCAACAACAGCAAAATTTGAATCTGCACTGTTGCATCAAGCGCTGTAGTCGGTTCGTCGGCCAGCAACAACTGAGGTTCGCTTGCCAACGCTAATGAGATCATCGCACGTTGACGCATACCACCTGACATCTCGTGCGGGTAAGCATCTAATCGACGCTCGGGGCTCGGGATACGTACGCGTTCAAAAAGTGAAAGTGCGCGGACGCGTGCTGCCTCGCGACCGATATTTTCGTGGCGGAGAATCGCTTCGATGATTTGGCTGCCAACGGTGTATACCGGGTCAAGTGCTAATAACGGCTCTTGAAAAATCATCGAGGCAACTTTGCCTCTAAAGCTGGATAAGGCGCTGTTTGACAATTGAACAACGTCTTGATCGCCGACTAAAATCTGACCTTCAATTTTTGAACGCGCTGGATTGTGTAAGCGCAAGATCGAGCGCAAGGTCACGCTTTTGCCTGAGCCAGACTCGCCGATCAGGGCGACGACCTCGCCGCGCTTAACCGCAAGCGTGACGCCATTGACAGCTTTGACGGGGCTTTTGCCGCCAGTAAATGTCACGGTGAGGTCGCGAATATCGACAAAGGGGGTTTCGGTGGTGTTCATGCTGCCCCTTGATTATTTGAAACGGCTTGCTGATTTGAAACGGCCTGCGAGTGCCCGCTGTTTTCAACATGAATCCAGCAAGCAACACCCTGACCATCCTTGCTTGACACCAAGGGTGGCATCTTGGTTGAGCAGACCGGCTGCGCTTGCGCGCAACGGGTGTGAAAACGACAGCCTGAAGGCGGGTTAATGGGGTTGGGCGGGTCGCCCGCCAAGGGCGGCGTTTGAGTGCGACGATCGGGATCCATCGAGGGCACTGAAGAGAGCAAGGCGCGCGTATAGGGATGACGTGGTGCACTAAAAAGCGTTTCGCAGTCGCCAATTTCAACTACTTGACCCAGATACATCACCATGACGCGATCAGAAATGTAGCGCACCACATTCAGATCGTGACTGATAAACACGTAGGTAAGTTTGAATTCGTCTTTCAGATCAAGCAAAAGATTGAGCACCTGCGCCTCAACAGATTTATCCAGAGCCGAGACTGCCTCATCTAAGATAATGAGACGTGACTGCAAGGCCAGCGCGCGCGCAATATTAACGCGCTGCCGCTGTCCGCCTGACAATTCGTGCGGATAGCGTTCGGCAAAACGCTTGGGATCTAGACCGACACGCTGCAATAAATCGCGCGCCCGTGCGACAGCATCATTTTTACTCACGCCGTGCACCTGAGGCGCGAACGCGATTGAGTCTTCAATCGTTAAGCGTGGATTCAAGGACGCGTAACTGTCTTGAAATACCATTTGCGCTTGACGTCTGAAGTCTTTTAGGCTGAGTTCACGGCTGCCCACGGACTGACCATCAAAAATCATGTCGCCGTGGTCGGGGGTGATTAAATTCATTAACAGACGTGCCGTGGTCGATTTGCCGCAGCCTGATTCGCCGACAACACCTAAGGTTTCGCCCTTGCGCACCATAAAGTCGATGCCATCAACCGCGCGAACAACGCCACCGCCTTTTCCTAGAATATCTTTTTTAAGCGCAAAATGTTTGATCAGGTTCTTAACCATCAGTAGTGGCTGCGCGGTACCACCCACATCAACGCGGTCGGATACAGAGGTATTCATTAGTTCTTGATCTCCATGGCTGAGCGCAACCCATCCGATAGCAGGTTAAACGCGATTGAGGTGATGAAGATCATGACACCAGGTAAAGCGGCGATCCAAGGCTGCACATAAATGGCAGTACGCAAGGTGTTCAGCATCAGGCCCCACTCAGGCTCGGGGGGTTTCACACCCAAGCCCAGAAAACTTAGACCAGAGGCTAAGATCATCGAGACCGCAATTAAGCTCGTTGAGTACACAAAGATTGGGCTCAGTACGTTACCCAAGACATGCACCCGAATAATCGTCAGGGCGTTGGCGCCAGATGCACGGGCCGCTTCGACAAAATCACGACTACGGATTTGAGTGGTCACGCTCTCGGCCACCCGTGCGATCGGCGGAATGAAAACGATGGTCAGTGAGATCAGCGAGTTCGTGATCCCCGTGCCCAACACCCCAGACAACGCGATAGCCAACAGCACCGACGGAAATGCATAAAACACATCAATCGTGCGCATGATCGACGTGTTGAGCATGCCACCCGCGTAGCCCGCAACAATCCCGATGGTTGAGCCAATCGCAAACGCCAGTAGTACAGGCGTGATGCCCATAAAAAGAGACAGTCGCGCGCCCACCATTAAGCGAGACATCATGTCACGGCCTAACTCATCCGTGCCTAAGGGATATCCTTCGAAGCCGATGGGTTTGAGTCGCTTCATGATTGAGGCTGCGTACGGATCTGCTGGAGTGATCCATTGACCCAACACGGCCATGAGTAACAGACACAAAATGACGAAGGCAGCAAACATGGCAACCTTGTCACGCACCAGGCGCGACAGCACGTTTTGCCAATAGCCAGCCGAGCGTTCAGTATCGAGTGATGGAATTTTTTTAGTATCTACGGTAATGTTCAACATGGGTTCAGCCTCGCGCGATACGTGGGTCAAGCATGGTCTGAATAATATCGACAATCATGTTGAGGACGACAAAGAAAGTAGCGAGCACAAGGATGGTTCCTTGTAGCAGCGGTAAATCTCGTTGAAAAATTGCAGAGTTCAGTAAAAAGCCGGTGCCAGGCCACGAGAATACGGTCTCGATCAAGATTGAACCACCTAGCAGGTAGCCCAACTGCAAACCCATCACGGCAAGAGCGGTTGGGGCTGCATTTTTAACCACATGCATGAAAATCCCGATGTTGGTCAGACCCTTTGCCTTGAGGCCAACAATAAATTCTTGCGACAAAATTTCTGCAACAAGCGCACGCACTGTACGCGAGATAATTCCCATCGGGATTACGCTCATGGTGATCGCAGGCAAGACCAAGTGCTTGATGTGCTCCCAGTTCCATTGCCAGTCTGACGAGCCACCGGGCCCGGCGCCGTTGGGCGGCAACCACATGAGCAGTGAACTGAAAATGATCACAAGCACCATGCCAAGCCAGTAATGCGGTACGCTGACACCCAAGACCGAGGTGAGGGATGCCGCTTTATCCACCCAAGAATTTTGAAAATAACCGGCCACAAAGCCGAATAGACAGCCAAAAATAAAACCAATCAGCGTTGCCACGGCTGCTAGCCTAAAGGTGTTGTGCACTGCGCGCATGACCTCGCTGGTCACAGAGCGGCCGCTGGCAATTGAGGTCCCTAAGTCACCTTGCAGCGCGCGCCAACCCCAACGAAAAAATTGTTCTGGATAGGACTTGTTAAAGCCATAGATCTCCATCAGTTGTTGTTGCAACTCTTGCGAGGCGTCGGGTGGCATGATCGACACAAGCGGATCGCCGGGAGCCAGGTGCACGAGTGCGAAACACACCAGCGCCACGCCAAACATAATGGGCAGGGTGTATAAAACCCGTTGAAACATAAAGCTCAGCATACAAACAGCCTTTAAAAAATCTTTGAATCGGTCGATGACCCTTGACGACGGTGATCAGCGAAAAAACGGAGAGGCTCGCGTCGCTAATATGATTACGACAACAATAAGAGTCTTTGAGACCGCAATCAGACACATTGCGACAGCGACTAGACAATACGTAACAGCGAACAAAAAAATAAATACGGCGGCACCACGATTCGCGGTGCCGCCGTAGACGCCACAAACTTAGTCTTTTGTCATCGTTGCGATGTCAATAAACCAACTTTTTGGCTGAACAACGTTTTTGACTTTCGAGCTCATTGCGCGTGGGCCCACGTCATGTGCGATCCAGACGAAAGCGGCTTCGTCAACAATCTTAGCGTGCAGCTTTGCCAGGGCCTCGTCGCGGCCTTTTTCGTCAAAGTTTGTGCGGGCATTTGTCACTAACTGCTCAATCTCGGGGCTGCCAAAATAACCCCAATTGTTTGAAACGGGCGGAAACGCTTTAGTGCTTGAGAAACGAACCATGGCGAAAAATGGATCCATTGCCGAAAAGCTGACATTGGTCGCGGTCGCGCCGTTGGCTGCTGGATCTTTAGCACCCAAGCGCCAGCTGTTAAACATAGTGTTCCATTCAATCACATCAAACTGAATGTCAAAGAAACATTGTTTGAGCGACTGTTGCACAAACTCGTTCATGGGCAAGGGTTGCATCTGCCCTGATCCAGAGGCCGAGATCTGCACTTTCGTTTTCATTGGCTTGCCGGTCGAGTAGCCTGCCTCTGCCATCAGTTTTTTGGCAGCTGCAGGGTCATACTTGATGTCAAACGTTGGGTTACCAAACCAGGGGTGCCCGGGCGGGAAGGTACCCTTGGGGATGCCCATCATGTCACCAAGCAAAGTCTTCAAGCCAGCGCGGTCAACGCACAAGTTAGCGGCCTGACGCACGCGCTTGTCTAGCCAGGGTGAGCCGTCTGCAAAAGACAACTGCCAGGGCCACACGTGAGGCTGTGGGTTGCTATAAATCGTAAAGCCGCGTTGTTTAATTTGCGGCATTGCGTCGGGGGAGGGCGCTTCAATCCAGTCAACTTGGCCCGAAAGCAGGGCTGCAGTGCGCGCGTTCGCTTCAGGCATTGGAATCATCACCACGCGGTCGATTTTTGGTACGCGTTTGGGATCCCAGTAGTCTTTGTTCGCCGCAAGCTCTAAACGCTCACGCGGCACAAAACGCGTCATCTTGAAGGGGCCTGTACCTGAGGCATCGGCGGCAAAGGCCGTCCAAGCTTGCTTGGCACGCTCGGCGGGGTCAGTCACTGTGGCCGGCACAGCCTTGAGCTTTTGCTCCCATTTGGCGGGCGAAGCCATAAACAGGTTAGTTAAGTTAATCGGCAAAAACGAATCAGGCTCGCTCGTGGTGAGTTCTACCGTCATATCATCAATTTTTTTCGCGCTGCGTAAGGTTGGCATGCGCGAGGCGGTGGCACCCACTTGGCTGGCGTCAAAGTGCGCGGCGGCTTTGTCTAGTACCTTTTGGACGTTCCAGACAACAACATCCGCATTGAATGCAGACCCATCATGGAACTTCACGCCGGGGCGTAGTTTAAACACCCACTTTGTTTTATCAGTGGCATCGACGGCCCAAGATAGTGCCACACCGGGGATCACAGTACTGGCTTCGTCTTTTTTTGAAAGGTCCCACTGAGTGAGCGAGTCATACATCGGAATGCCGGTAAACCGGTTGCCTTCGAAGCCTTGATCAGGCTGACCCAAGGTTCGGGGGATGTCGGCGGCGGTCATCGCGATCGTCAGAGTTTTATTCTGGGCCAACGCTGGCTGGACAAAGGCTGCTGCCAATACACTGGCCATCAGTGACATGCGCAAGGGCTTCAGTCCAACATGGGCAAAAGAAAAAGCTTTTTTCATGAATTCTCCGGGGGTTGAATAACTGAATCGTGGCAAAGTTGTTGAAAAATCTACTCTTCTACTAGGGTGTCTCGACCGAGGTCGCTTGAAGCTAAAAAATATTGCAACCTCGTTGTATGATCTCAAGCAAGTTGTATGCCATGCGCAGTGAGGCTGCGACAGGATTGCTTGAGTGCCCACACGGATCAAATCCAAGAAATCTTATGGGTACGCAGTCAACCCAAACAACCGCTCGAGTCTGATGCTCGCTTCGTGCAACATGTTGGTGCGTAAAAAGATGTATTTTGGGGCAAATTTATTGATCGTGGTGCAACACACCGTTTGTATTTGTAACGAAAGTTAACCGACCTTTCAAAATGAAACTACTCCTTGTTAACCCTAATACCTCCGATTCCATGACTGCTGGGATCGCCCAAAGTGCACAAGCTGTTGCCGCGACGGGCACGCAAATTATTGCGGTGCAGCCCAGCTTTGGTCCGCTTTCTATTGAGGGACACTACGACGAAGCCTTTGCTGCTGCGGGTGTGGCCGAACAGGTGCGACTCGGGCAGGCACATCGCCCAGACGCGATTGTGATTGCCTGCTTTGGTGATCCGGGGCTTGAAGCCGCTCGTGAAGCGACACGCGCACCAGTATTGGGCATCGCCGAAGCAGCGTTTCATGCCGCCAGCATGCTCGCAACCGGCTTTTCAATTGTTACAACAATGACACGCACTTGCATCATTGCCGAGCGTTTGGTGCAACGTTATGGGTTTGAACACCAGTGCCGCGGGGTGCACGGCACCGATATTGCTGTCCTCGACCTAGAGGATGGCGGGGAGGCCATGACACGCCAGATTGAAGAGGCTGCCCGCGACGCGTTAGCCCGCGATCGTAGCGGTGCGATTGTGCTGGGTTGTGCGGGGATGTCGGCCCTGTGCCACACACTCACTGCGCGCTTGGGCGTGCCCGTGATCGATGGCGTGGCGGTTGCCGTTAAGTTTGCTGAGGCCCTGGCAGCTTTGGGCTTGGGGACGAGTAAGCATGGTGATTATGCAACGCCACTCCCTAAAACCTACACTGGCTGGGCGGCCCCGCTGGGCTGGCCTACTTGACCCGCACACAGTCTTTATTTGCGGTGCATCTGGTGGCCGTCTTGTTCGGCGCCACTGGCGTATTGGGTGAGTTGATTACGGCTGATCCAATGTTTATCACTTGGGGTCGAGCAGCCTTTGCTGTGGTCGCGCTGGCCTTGTTTGGGCGAGTGTTGCTTGCGCACCCCCGTTCAAGCCTGAGCACCCATGGCCGTTGGGGAATATTGCTCGTTTCGGGCATCGTCTTGGCCTTGCACTGGGTCACTTTTTTTATTTCGGTCAAAGTGGGGGGAATCGCGATCGCGACCCTGGGTTTCGCGAGTTTCCCTGCTTTTATTACGCTCATTGAGTGGGGCCTGTTGCGCGAGGCGGTTACGCGAGCCGAATGGATACGTCTTTGGCTCGTGAGTCTTGGACTGTTGCTTATCACCCCGTCGTTTGAGTTATCGAATTTAGGGACAGAGGGCTTGTTATGGGGATTATTGTCAGGCGCAAGCTTTGGCGTGCTCGCGGTACTTAACCGTCGTTACTTGTCTGGGGTCAACGCTTTCGCTGTGGCGGGCCTGCAAAATGCTGTAGTATTTTTGGTGATGTCGCCCTGGGTGGTCGGCTCACTGCTTCAGATTAGCTTGGTGGACTGGCTTTGGGTAGCAGCCTTGGGGGTGCTATGCACAGGCTTGGCCCATCTTTTGTTTGTGTCGAGTTTACGGCATTTACCTGCCCGTAGTGCGGGGCTGGTGGTAGCCCTTGAGCCGATTTACGCGATTGCCTTTGCCTGGTGGTTTTTTAGCCAAGAGCCCACGCTGCGCACGTTACTGGGCGCAGCGCTCATTATTTTGACGATACTCAGCGCGAGCCTGGCGCTGCAAAAAGGGCGTTGACATCCTTGACATCCTTTACCTGACCGGGGAGGATTTCCGAGCCCTCTGTTAAACGTTATCATTGACCCATGACCTCATCGAATTTATCCGCTGCATTAACGCCAGCACCCGAGCCGGGCTCTTACTCGCAGGGGCGCGATATTACCCGCGCCACGCTAAGTTGTGTGGTGCCGGCTTTCAATGAACACGATAATTTAGGCCTGCTGCTGCCACGCTTGCAGGCGGTGCTGGCTCAAACAGGAGCCAACTGGGAAGTCATTGTCGTTGATGATGGCAGCCGTGATGCCACCGTAAGCTTGATGGCCGCCTGGGTGTGCAACCCAGGCTTTCGCTTTGTGCAGTTGTCGCGTAACTTCGGTAAAGAGCCCGCCATCACCGCCGGGATTGAGGCCGCTACGGGTGACGTGGTCATGATTCTGGATGCTGATCTGCAACATCCGCCTGAATTGCTGCCGGCCATGCTGGCGCGTTGGCGGGCGGGTGTGGATATGGTCTACGCGGTCAGAGAAACCCGTGACGACGAGACCGCAGGTAAGCGCTGGGGGACCAAATTGTTTTACTCGTTGCTGGCGGGTTCGCGAGGCGTCAAAGTTCCCCCGGATGCGGGTGATTTTCGCCTGATGGATCGCGCCGTCGTCGACGCGCTGCGTCAGCTCCCAGAGCGTAATCGCTTTATGAAGGGGTTGTATGCCTGGGTGGGCTTTGACTCCGAGCCAATCACGTATAAGCCTGCCGAGCGCCAACATGGGCAAACGCACTACAGCACCTTCAAATTACTGACTCTGGCACTTGCGGGGCTCACTTCCTTTACCACCTGGCCGTTACGGGCCGTCAGCCTGTTTGGTTTTCTGGTGTCGATTTGCTCGTTTGTCTACGGGCTTTATATTATTTGTGAATACTTTCTGTTTTCAAATCCAGTGAGCGGCTGGCCCACCATCGTCACAATCTTATTGTTTTTTTCTGGGATCACCCTGATTTCAATCGGGATTGTGGGCGAGTACATCGCCAGGATTTTTGAAGAAGTCAAAGGGCGCCCTCTCTACATCGTGCGCCGCTCAAGTGGCCGCCGCTTTCGTGATTAATGCGGCGCATCAGGGGGCGGTACCCGTTTTGACCCCTCTTATTGTTTGTGCCGATGATTTTGGCCTCGAAACCGGGGTCGATCAGGCCATCATTACACTTGCAAAGCTGGGTCGCATCAGCGCGACGGGGTGCTTAGTGCAAGCGCCTCACTTCGAGCAGTCTGCCCAGGCACTGAAGGGTTTGCCCATTGATCTTGGGCTGCACCTGAACCTGACCGAGCCTCTTGGGCAAACGGGGTTGTGCCTGCCTTTAGGTCAGTTATTGTGGCGTACCTATTCGGGTCTGATTGCTAGGCAGGCGATTGCCGAGCAAATTGAAACTCAGCTTGATTTGTTTGAAAAGCATGTTGGCCAAGTGCCTGACTTTATCGATGGACACTTGCACGTCCATCAGTTTCCGATCGTGCGTGAACTCTTGCTGCAAGCGGTTGCGCGGCGTTATTCCGACAACCTGCCCTGGCTGCGCGATACGCGCGCGGCCCCGATGTCGTCACAGTTGCCTCTGATGCAACGCTTGAAAGCGCGGTTGATTGGGGTGTTGGGTGCCTCGAGTTTGCTGCGTCTGGCAAAACAGGCGGGCATCCAAAGCAATCAAGGCTTTGCAGGAGCCTATGATTTTGATCGCCCGCATCCTGCTTACCAAACAATGCTCAACGCCTGGCTTGAACAGGCCACCTCGCAGATGTTGTTGATGGTGCATCCGGCCACGCACGCTTCGCCGACTTTGGCGTTTGGCGCCGACCGCGTAGAAGAGTACCGCGTGCTGCGTGGTGACGCCTTCGCCGCCCAACTGCAGCAACAGGGCTTGCAGATTACTCGTCTGTCAGGGTTTTTAGCTCATCGCGACCATAAAACTTAACCCCTAGGGCAATGCGCTCACGCCCTTGCGAACGGCGATGCCGATTGGTGTCGCGTAGCGAGTACACGCAGCCGCAATATTCTTGCTGATAAAACTCTTCGCGCTTGCTGATCTCGATCATACGCGCCGAGCCGCCGTGTTTACGCCAGTTATACGTCCAGTAAATGAGCTGTGCGTAGCGGGCTGCGGCGCGTTCACCGCTTGCGTTGATCTGGTTCATGTCTTTCCAGCGCGAGATACCTAGCGAGCTCGTGATGGTGTCGTAACCATGCTCATAGGCATACAGCGCGGTGCGCTCAAAGCGCATATCAAAACATTGTGTGCAGCGCTCGCCGCGCTCGGGCTCATTTTCTAGCCCTTTAATACGCTCAAACCAATTATCGACGTCGTAGTCGGCATCAATCATCCGGATGCCGTGTTTTTCGGCAAATCGGATGTTTTCATTTTTGCGGATTTCGTATTCTTTTACCGGATGAATATTAGGATTGTAAAAAAAGATATCGTATTGAATCCCAGCTGCCAGCATGGCTTCCATGACTTCGCCCGAACAGGGCGCACAGCAAGAATGCAAGAGCACCTTGGTTTTGCCTTCGGGTAATGAAAAACTAGGGCGTAAGACGTCTGGCACGATCCAATCCAAATTTTTAACAATTGTCGAGAGGCGATAGCCCCAAGGTAAAGAAGATGTTTGCGTACAACATACAGGCAAGGTGAGGGGTCGTACCTGCAAGAAAAACGTGCTTTCGTGAATTGTGTACAAGTTTATCAAGAAGTACGGCAGATCTCTTGTTGAGACCTAAACGACAAGACGCTTGCTTTGCGGCGATTCACTCAAAACCGCCTCCCATAGTTCTTGTACGGCACGACGCTCTGCAAGCAGTTGATCTTGCTCGACGCGCGCTTTCTCTGCCCCCTGCAAGCGCACTTCATGCTGGCGCCGTCGCAAGTTACGGTAGGCGTCGCTGGCGCGCTGCGCGAGCTCGATCGGGATGAGCCCGACTTGGCCGGCAAGTTGTAGTAATGCAATATTGCCCAAGTTTTGTAATAATTCGGGGTATTGGCCTGCGTGCACCAGCACCAAATACTGCGTCACAAATTCTAGGTCGACCATGCCGCCATGATCGTGCTTCAGATCAAACAGCGCGGTGGTGTTTGGATGGCCCGCTGTCATTTTGTCGCGCATCGAGCGAACTTGTTGTGCAAAAGGCTCTAGCGC
>CANKOW010000055.1 GCA_947484295.1 Alcaligenaceae bacterium
CGTCATCATTGTGTTGGCCTGGTGCATTATGTGGGTCAAGCGTGTGCCGGTGCGTATCGAGCCGGCTGAGCGCACACTACTCATTTGTCGTGGTGCGATGCTTGGCGGCGTCAGTATCTGTTTTATGGCGGCACTACCCTATTTGCCTTTAGCTGAAGCCACCGCACTTTATTTTGTATCGCCTTTAATCGTCGTGTTGCTTGCCCCGATGTTGTTACGCGAAAGCGTTAGTTTTAAACAATACGCGGCGGTCGCGCTTGGAATGGTTGGAATGTTGTTGATTGTGAATCCACTCGGCAATACCTCAAGCGCTCAAAGTGCTGAGGCGGGGGCCTCGTTATTTGGCACCCTGTTAATGCTAGTGGCCGCAATCGGTTATGCCTTGGTGCAACTGTTCACGCGCAAGCTGGCGCACCGCGTGCAAAGCGAACAGATTTTTGCGTATTCAGCGCTGATCTGTTGGTTGCTGAGTGTTGTCGCGTTGATTTTTTGGTGGCCGACTAAATGGCCAGATGTTCGAGACTCCATTGAAATGATTTTGATGGGTTTGAGTGGTGGCATCGCGCAATTTTTACTGATTTACGCGTTTAAGATTGTTCCGGCCTCGACGCTTGCACCTCTCAATTATTTTCAACTTGTGCTTGCTGTGATTTTTGGCGAGCTATTTTTTGCTCACTTGCCTTCGTTACTATCTTTAACGGGCATTGCGTTGATTGTGGTTGCGGGTTTATCGTTGACGGTTCCGATGTTGTTGGCATATTTTCGTGAAAAGCATGCGTAAGCGATCGTGGTGTTTTGCCGCTGACGTCACACCTTTGTGGATTCTTTTTGAGACCTCGTTATGAAAACGTATTTTCATCCAAAACAAAAGCTGCATCATCCACGTACTTACCTGTCGCGTGGCCAAATGCGGACTCCCCAAGAAATTCCAGAGCGTGTCGTGCAGATTTTAAAAGGTATCGCCGATTTAGGATTGACGGTCACCGAGCCGGTAGACCACGGCATGCAACCCCTGTTGGCTATCCACGACGCTGGATATTTACAGTACCTTGAAACCGCCCACTCCCTCTGGAAACAAGCGGGTCCTGACTGGGGCGACGAAGTTATCTCAAATATTTTTGTGCGCTCGCCTAACGCCTTGCGCGGGATTTTGGCGCAGACGGCGCGCTATCTGGCAGATGGCAGTTGCCCCGTAGGCCCTGATACCTGGACTTCGTCTTATTGGGCCGCGCAAGCAGCGGTATCGGCAGCGAAGGCGGTGTTAGGGGGCGACCAACAGGCGTATGCGTTGTGTCGCCCGCCTGGGCACCACACGCGGAAAGACGCTGCAGGTGGTTTTTGCTATATCAACAATGCCGCGATTGCTGCGCAGGTGCTGCGTGCAAAGCATCAGCGCGTGGTGATTTTGGATACCGATGTGCATCACGGGCAAGGCATTCAAGAAATTTTTTACGAGCGAGAGGATGTGTTTTATATCTCAACGCATGGCGACCCACTGAATTTTTATCCTGCAGTCGCAGGTTTTGATGACGAAGGCGGCGCGCAACAAGGCAAAGGCTATAACTTGAATCTACCCATGCCTCATGGCTCAAGCGAAGAGGTATTTTTTAAGCAAGTTGAAAAAGCCTTGCTTGCATTGCACGCTTTCAAGCCCGACGCACTGGTGTTGGCCTTGGGATTTGATGTGTACAAAGATGATCCCCAATCTAAAGTCGCCGTCACCACTGAAGGCTTTGGGCGACTTGGCCAAATGATTGCGGGGCTGAAGATACCGACCGTGGTCGTGCAAGAGGGCGGCTATCACCTTGAGACGCTCGCAGTGAACACTGAAAGCTTCTTTAAAGGATTGCTTGGGCGCTAAGACAAATTAATCCGGTAAACAGCTTTCGCCACGAATCAAATCGGCAAAGGTTTCGCGCTGGCGGATCACATGAAATTGATCACCGTCTACCATGATCTCGGCGGGGCGCGGCCGGCTGTTGTAGTTGCCCGCCATGACAAAGCCGTAGGCGCCGGCGGATTCAATCGCTAATAAATCGCCTTCGGCTAAGGCGAGTTGTCGGGCACGTGCCAGCCAGTCGGCGCTTTCGCATACGGGGCCGACTACATCATAGAGTGTCGACTCGGTTGCGCGCGGGGCAACAGGTAGAACACCATGCCACGCCTCGTAAAGTGCCGGGCGCATCAGGTCGTTCATGGCGGCATCCACAATGGCGAAATTGCGCGCCTCAGTGTGCTTAAGATATTGAACAGTGGTCAGCAAGACGCCTGCGTTGCCGACAAGCGAACGGCCCGGCTCAAGTACCAATTGCAAATGTCCGTAACCACGTGCTTGCAGTTGCGCAAAGACTTTATCCAATAACACTTTAGGCGCAAGCGGTGTTTCGTCGTCGTAACGAATCCCCAAACCGCCTCCCAGATCCAAGTGTTTAAGCGTAATGCCGGCAGTTTTGAGCTGATCAATCAGCTTCAGTAACTTGTCTAAGGCATCCAGGTAAGGGCTTACCTCAGTGATCTGCGAGCCGATGTGGCAGTCAACACCCACGACTGATAGGCCGGGCAAAGAAGCCGCAAGCGTGTAAGCGTGAGGCGCCTCTTCGATGGCGATTCCAAATTTGTTTTCTTTTAAGCCGGTTGAAATGTAGGGGTGCGTTTTTGCGTCGACATCAGGATTGACGCGTAGCGAAACCGACGCGATTTTGCCCAAGGCCACAGCAACCTCTGACAAGCGCGTTATTTCAGGCAGCGATTCAACGTTAAAACATTTCACGCCCACTTTAAGCGCGGCCTGCATCTCCCAGGCTTGCTTCCCCACGCCCGAAAACACCACTTTTGCAGGATCGGCTCCGGCGGCCAAGACGCGCGCAAGTTCGCCACCAGACACGATGTCAAAGCCGCTGCCCAAACGCGCGAACTCTTTAAGAACCGCAAGATTTGAATTGGCTTTCATGCCAAAGCACACCAAGACATTGTGACCCACGCAGGCCTCTTGGTAAGAGGCCAAAGCCGCAGCCAGCGCGCCCCGCGAATACACATACAACGGCGTGCCAAGCTCTTGGCCAAGCTCTGCAAGCGAGACGCCCTCAGCCTGCAATTGGCCTGCTTGGTAGTGAAAAAAGGGTGCGCCTGTTGGCGAGGCAAGGTGAGCGGTCATGTTGTGGCTGTGGGTATTCAAGGTTTGGCAAGCGATTTAGGCAACAATGCAATCAAGCGTTACGTTGCGATAGTCAATAAGTGCGCGACGAAAAGATAAATGAGGTAACAATTTTGAGCAAAGCGGTTCGCTTAATCAATAACAACAGGCGTTGGGATCAGCATTAAATCTTCGTCAAAGAATGGCACGACCGTGCCTTGTTCGTCTGGAATGACCCCATACATTGAAAAAGGTGTGGTGTAGGGCTTGATTTCAGCGGGTTGCGGAGGCAAATACAGCGGGCCTTTATAGCCGCAGCCTGCGACCAACACGACAAGTGTCAGCATCGCTACAATGCGAGCACTTTGGTGGCTGTCGGTTTTGCTGATCACTGCGCGCTCCGTCAAACGTGAGGATAAGGATTATGAACGATACTGAATTTCATGCTCGGGTGACCGCATTGTTAGATGCAGTTGAAGCCCAAGCCGACCACTGGTTTGATCAACTCGACCTTGACGTTGAAACCAAACGTCAGGGCAATGTACTGAACCTGATTTTTGAAAACGGCCATCAAGTCGTGATCAATAGTCAGGCACCGCTGCACGAAATGTGGCTCGCTGCCCGAAGCGGCGGCTTTCATTATCGCTTTGACGGCCAACACTGGAAAGATACCCGTGGTGGCGCCGACTTGCACGATACTTTATCTCAGGTTTGCTCAGATGCCACTGGCAAACCGTTAACCATCGTATTTTAGTTAGCCAGCGCCGGATTGGGGCGGTTGGTTTCAATATTGTTCAAAAAGTCGCCCAATGAGTCATTTTTTTCGGCGGTGCCAAGTTTCATGATGGCTTGGCCGGGCGGAAACTCCCTGAAATACATGTTGCCGGCCTCAACCACTAAGCCCTCAGGCGGTGGTAGGCGTTTTTGTTCAGGAAACGCCTTCAGCGCATTTTCCATGTAGCCCAGCCAGACTGGTAGCGAAGCGCCGCCACCAGTTTCGCGTGAGCCAAGCGATTTTGGTTGGTCGTAGCCCATCCAGGCCACCCCCACCAACTGAGGCGTATAGCCCGCAAACCAGGCATCGACCGAGTCGTTGGTGGTACCCGTTTTGCCCGCTAGGTCGCCCCGCTTGAGCACTTGTCGCGAACGCGCCGCAGTGCCCGAGGTGGCCACTCCGCGCAGTAAATCATCCATGACATAAGCAGTACGGGCGTCAATCGCGCGTGCCGCAGAGTCGCCGGACACGGTTGGGCGAGCTTGCATGAGGACCTGACCATTGGCATCCGTGACCCGGTCAATCAGAAAAGGTGTGATCCGGTAGCCACCGTTGGCAAAGACCGAGAAACCAGCGGCAAGCTGCATCGGGGTGACCGCGCCAGAGCCCAGTGCCATGGGCAGATAAGCCGGGTGACGCGCTTTATCAAAGCCAAAGCGGGTGATGTAGTCTTGTGCGTATTTCGGCCCGATTGACTGCAGAATTCGGATCGACACCATATTTTTGGAGCGCGCAATGGCCTCGCGCATGGTGAGCTTGTCGTCGTATTGCCCGCCGTAGTTTTTAGGTGCCCAGGCCTTAGAGCCGGTTTGTTCGGCGGTTAGCTCAAAGGGCTGATCAGAAATCACTGTACCCGGGGTTAAGCCACGTTCGAGTGAGGCTGCATAAATGAAGGGTTTGAACGCTGACCCGGGCTGGCGCCAGGCCTGTGTCACCCGGTTAAAGTTGCCGTGATAGAAGTCAAAACCTCCGACCATGGCACGGATGGCGCCATCTTGCGGAATCATCGAGACAAAGGCAGATTGCACCGTGGGGAGGTTCAGGATCTCCCAGTAGTCGGCAGTTTTGTGCAGGTAAACGACCGAGCCGCGCTGCAGGCGTAAGTCGTTAGGCGCCTTGGGATTTAACGCCCGCGCAATGACACTAAGTGCTTTTTTATCTTTTATCGCGATGATGTCAGTTGAGCTGCGGGCGACTCTGACTTCGTCGGGTTTGACCGAGAGCACCACGCCGATCAGCATTTCGGTGCGATCGGGGTGTTTGTCAAACACCCCATCTAGAAATTCATCGAGCTTTGCCGGAACATTTTCAATGCCAACAGGCATCGTTAACTGGGCTTCGGGGCCTGGATAGGGTGCCCGGCGGGTGTAATCGAGCACACCCTCGCGCAATGACGTGTAGGCCCACTGCTGATCTTTTGATTGAATAGTGGTGTAGACATTTAAGCCGCGCGAGTACACGTTATCGGGATACACACTCATCATCAACTGCCTTGCGAGCTCAGAGACGTATTCGCCGTGTATTGAAAACCCACCGGCGGGCGTGCCTTCGGCTGATTTGATAATGACCGGCTGATCAAGTGCCTTTTTGTATTCGGCATCGGTGAGATACCCCAAGGAATGCATTCGACCTAGCACGTAACGCTGGCGCAGCACGGCGCGGGGCTTATTGGCGATCGGGTTAAAACGCGACGGCGCCTTGGGGATACCGGCGAGTAAAGCCGCATCTGCCGGCGTGATCTCAGAGATTGACTTGCCTAAATAGGTGCGAGAGGCGGCAGCAAACCCATAAGCCCGATTACCCAAATAAATTTGATTGAGATAGAGCTCAAGAATCTGGTCTTTGCTGAGATTGGCTTCAATCTTAAAAGTAAGCAACAGCTCATAAAACTTGCGCGAATAGGTTTTTTCAGAGGAAAGGTAAAAATTACGGGCAACCTGCATCGTGATCGTGCTGGCGCCTTGCGATTTTTGCATCGAAATCAGATTGGTCAGGCCAGCACGTACAACGCCTACCCAGTCGACGCCGCCGTGTTGATAAAAGCGGTCGTCTTCAGCCGACAGCACGGCCGATTTCATCACATCAGGGATCTCGTTAAAACGCAGGACGTTGCGGCGTTCTTCGCCGAACTCGCCGATCATAATTTTGTCGGCGGTGAAGATGCGCAGGGGCACGCGCGGACGGTAATCTGTCATGGCCGTCAGTTCAGGCACATTGGGCCAGGCCAGTGCTAAGGCCATGCTAAACAGCAGGGCGCCGCACAGGACTAAGCCTGCCGACAAAATCGTCAGTTTAAGAACAAACCCAATGATCCAAGAGCCGCGTCGCTTAGGCTCTTCGGGTTCGTCGTGGTCGTGCCGATCGGTGAATTTGCTCATTACTACTTATTTTAACGGAATGCGTGGAAATCCTCATTGTTTAGGTGGGCAAGGTCGGTGATTTTTGGGGGGGTACCCGAGTGAGTTTGGGGTGTACGGCGGTCAATGGGATAATCCTGTGATGAACAACGTGTTGACCCCCGAGCCGCACGACAGTGGCGACCTAAATCTTACGCGCACGGCACCGGCTGTGCCCGCGCCGCAGAGCGTCTACGCAAACCGGATCCCGATCTTTTTGGTCGGGATGATGGGCGCTGGCAAAACGACCATTGGTAAAAGCCTGTCAAAAGCGTTGCAGCGCGAGTTTCTCGACCTTGACCACGAGCTCGAGGCACGCTGCGGTGTGCGTATTCCGACTATTTTTGAAATCGAAGGCGAAACAGGTTTTCGTAAGCGCGAGTGCCAAGTGCTAGACGACTGCACGCTGCGACCAGGCCTGGTGATGGCCACGGGCGGTGGTGCCGTGCTAGCCCTAGAAAATCGCAACGCCTTACGTACTCGCGGTGTCGTGATTTATCTGAGAGCAAGCGTCGATGAGTTGTATCGCCGAACCAGCCGCGATCGCAATCGGCCCCTGTTGGCCACGGCAGACCCCCGCGGCACTTTGCGCAGCTTGCTCGAATTACGCGAGCCCTTGTATCGCGAGGTGGCTGATATTGTGATGGACACGGGGTCGACCTCGGTTGCGCAATTAGTGACGCAGCTCGTCGAGCGACTCAAACAGATGAATAAGGCGATTGACCAACACGCGCAGCGCCAGCCCGAGAACTCTTCAGAAAATATGCGGGCAGACTTTACTGCCAGTCATCCACCAGAGAACAAGCCATGCACACCGTAGATGTCGCAACCCCAGGCGGGCACTATCCGATTCGTATCGCCCCCGGGCGCCTTGAGTCCCTTGCTCAAACGATACCGTCTGATGCGACCTCGATCGTACTGATCACCAACCCTGTCGTGCAGGCGCTGATGGGTGAGCAGGTCACTCAAGTGCTGGCAACAACGGGTAAGCGCGTGATACCGGTCATTTTGCCTGATGGCGAAGCCTATAAAACCTTAGAAACGCTGAACCTGATTTTTGATGCCATGCTTGGCGCGCAACTTGATCGGCGTACGGTCATCGTTGCCTTGGGGGGCGGCGTGATTGGCGATATGGCGGGCTTTGCTGCCGCGGTCTACCAACGCGGCGTGCGCTTTGTGCAAGTGCCCACAACGTTGTTGGCGCAAGTGGACTCGTCCGTTGGCGGCAAAACCGCCGTGAATCATCCGCACGGTAAAAACATGATCGGCGCGTTTTACCAACCGCTGGCTGTTGAGATTGATACCACGGTGCTGAACACGCTACCCGATCGCGAAATGTCTGCGGGCCTGGCTGAAGTGATCAAATACGGCTTGATTCTTGATCCAGAATTTTTTGAGTGGTGCGAAAAAAACGTAGCGGGTCTGCGCGCGCGCGATCCCGAACTCTTGGCCCTTGCCATCCGCCGTTCGTGCGAATTTAAAGCCTGGGTCGTTTCAAAAGATGAACGCGAAACCGGGTTGCGGGCGATCTTGAATCTGGGCCATACGTTTGGTCATGCGATTGAAGCCGGCCTGGGGTATGGTGAGTGGTTACATGGCGAAGCGGTGGGCTGCGGGCTGGTGATGGCGGCTGATTTGTCGGCAGAGCTGTTTGGATTTTCGCAGGCGGATGTGCAACGGGTGCGTGCTCTGGTGCGCGCGATTGGTTGCCCGATACTGGGGCCACGGCTTGGCGGCGTTGACCATTGGATGCAACTGATGCGGGGTGATAAAAAAACCGAAGCCGGCGAAATCAATTTTATTTTGATGCCAAAAATTGGCGAAACGATTCGTCGTGCGGCACCTGCCGATTTGGTGGCAAAGGTGATTTTGCGTAACACGGCTTGAAGGGTTTTGGGGACAACACACGATGATTGAACTTGCTGTTTATGCGTCTACATCAGAGCAAAGCCGGGGCCGTCGGCATCAAGAGCCCGCCCCCTCTAATCGCAGCGAGTTTCAACGCGATCGCGATCGTATTGTGCACGCGGGCGCCTTCAGGCGACTCGAATACAAAACACAAGTTTTTATCAACCATGAAGGCGATCTGTTTCGCACACGGCTCACCCACTCTCTTGAGGTGGCACAAATTGCGCGGGTGATTGCGCGCAGTTTGCGCTTAAGCGAAGACCTCACTGAAGCGATCGCCCTGGCCCATGATTTAGGACACACCCCGTTTGGCCATGCAGGGCAAGATGAACTTAACGCCTGCATGCGCGAGCTTGCGCCTGAGGCGGGCGGGTTTGAGCATAATCTGCAAAGCTTGCGGGTGGTCGATGAGCTTGAAGAACGGTACGCAGCCTTTAACGGCTTAAACCTTTGCTTTGAAACGCGCGAAGGTATATTGAAACATTGTTCGCTCGCACACGCCAAGCTTCTGGGCGATGTCGGGCAACGCTTTATCGATCGCACGCAGCCCTCGCTTGAAGCGCAACTGGCAAACTTGGCCGATGAAATCGCCTACAACAATCACGATATTGATGACGGTTTGCGTTCGGGCTTGCTGACGCTTGAGCAATTACAAACGGTACCGATTTTTGCTCGACATTATGCGCGGGTCACACAGGCGTGGCCTGACTTGGCTGCACGACGCTTAGTCGCAGAAACCATTCGCAGCATGATCAACACCTTGATCACTGATGTGACCCAAACCACTTCGGCCAAGCTGGCCCAGGCTCAGCCCGCTGACGCCCAAGCTGCAAGACGCTGCGGCCAGCTGGTCGCGTTTTCAAGTGATGTCAGGCACGAGGCCGATACGCTTAAAAAATTCTTGTTTGAGAACTTGTATCGCCACTACAAAGTGATGCGTATGACGAACAAGGCGCGTCGGATCGTGCGCGAATTATTTAGTGCGTTTATGCAAGAGCCGCGTTTGTTACCGCCTGATTACTGGCATGATGATAAAACGGTTCAAGCGCGTGCGATTTCGGATTACATTGCAGGCATGACCGACCGGTACGCAATCCGCGAGCACCATCGCTTATTTCGTATGGGCGATCAATTTGATTAGTGTCAGGTACGGCCGATCAGTTTGATTAGTGTCAAGCAAGGACAATCAGTTTAATGAGTGTCAAGCATGGCCGATCAGTTTGCTGAACGTGAAGCTTGGGTGCGCGCCTCGATCGGTGCTAGGATTACAGAGTCGGCGTATTCGCCGGGCTGCGTCAGTACAGAGGGGATACCGTGAAACACTTCAAACAAATCGCTCTACATCAATGCTCACAGCGTGCGCGTGCAAGCCTACTCGCGCTTGCCTTGGTGGCGTTGACAGGGTTAACAGCTTGTTCACAGCGTGCCGCACCGATTGGTAACGCAAGCGGTGGTTTAACCGACAATAGTCCGGTTGCGATGGCGATGCCGATAGCTGCGCCGGGTGATTTTTCTACTACGCCAGTCGCAGGCACACCCCTAGTTGAAAACGCACCCGCAGCGTTTTCAAGTTCGGTTGCGCAGCCTGCCGCCGAGAAAACCGGTTCGGCTGTGATTGTCACGGGCGGCCCCGCCAACCTGGGTGAGCTTAAACTCTCGCTCGTGCAGACTTGCACTCCAACCCGCTCGGGTAACACTTGTAATCTTGTCTTTGTTGAGGCCCGTGCCGGGCAAGATCCTGCGGCGCTCACGCGTGACTATCTCAGCCGTACTGAAGGCGAAGCGACCTCGCGCGCAACCGTCGAAAGCACCTGCTCACCGGGTTGGGTGGCGTCAGTGGTATCGCAACAAGGCTCAGTTCAGGGCGGTGGTACCTTACGCGCTTACGCCGCCGTGTGTGGCCATCCTAATGCAAACAGCGCCTTGACCGCAGCGTTCAATATTTGTGACGGCCGCACGCAAGGCGGTTGCAGAAAATCTAGCCAGGTCAATGTGCTGTGGGGGCGTTGGTCAGCCGATCAACCAGGCGCTGGTAGCGGTGAACCAGGCAAACCACTTGACGCTTCGGGCTTAAGTGGCGGACTGCGCTGCGATTCAAAGTTACCCTTGTTTGAGTCGGGACGCTGCGGCAGCAACGCAGCTGCGCAATTAAGATTTTTTGGTTTGCCTTAACGCGCGGTCGCTGCCAGCTTAAGCGCTCGCAGCGTTGCTTGCGATGCCAAAACGCTACACCACTGCAAAGCTACAACGCTTGAGCGCTATAACGCACGAGGGCGAGCGCGAGGGCGTTTCAACACCGGCGCTAAATAATGCCCGGTGTGACTGGCTTTAGTGGCGGCAATCAATTCAGGCGTGCCCTGCGCCACGATCTGGCCACCACCATCGCCGCCTTCTGGGCCCATATCAATCACCCAGTCAGCTGTTTTGATGACATCAAGATTGTGTTCAATCACCACCACCGTGTTGCCCGCCTCGACCAATTGGTTGAGCACCTGTAGAAGTAAGGCGATATCCTGAAAATGCAGCCCGGTCGTGGGCTCATCCAAAATATAAAAGGTGCGTCCGGTACTGCGTTTTGACAACTCAAGCGACAACTTGACGCGTTGGGCTTCACCACCCGAAAGCGTGGTGGCGCTTTGCCCCAGGCGTAGATACGAGAGCCCCACATCCATCAAGGTTTGTAGCTTGCGTGCAATCGACGGTACCGCGTCAAAATACACCAGCGCCTGCTCAACCGTTAACTCGAGCACCTCGGTGATGTTGCGTCCACGATAGCGAATTTCAAGCGTCTCACGGTTGTAGCGTTTGCCGACACATACGTCGCACGGCACATACATATCAGGCAAAAAATGCATTTCAACTTTCACCACGCCGTCGCCCTGACAAGCTTCACAGCGCCCGCCCTTAACGTTAAAGCTAAAGCGCCCCGGATCATAGCCTCGCGTGCGCGCTTCGGGTGTGCCGGCAAACAGCTCTCGAATCGGTGTGAACATCCCCGTATAGGTAGCGGGATTGCTGCGCGGTGTGCGACCAATCGGGCTTTGATCGACACTAATGATCTTGTCAAAATTTTCAAGACCTGTCAGGCCCAAATAGGGTGCGGGTTCACTTTGCGCATGGTGCAAGGCGCGTGACATGACCACTGCTAGCGTATCGTTAATGAGTGTAGATTTGCCCGAACCCGAGACGCCGCTGACACAGACGAATTTTCCGGCAGGGATGCGCAGCTCGACGTATTTCAAATTATTGCCACTGCAACCTGTCAGTGTGAGCCAAGCTTGTTCTTCGCTTAATGGTCGACGTTTGGGGACTGCAATCGCGCGTGCGCCACTCATGTACTGGCCAGTGATCGACGCGGGGTTTTGTTCAATTTGTGTGGGTGTGCCTTGCGCCACAATTTGTCCGCCATGTTCACCGGCGCCCGGGCCCATATCCACCACCCAGTCGGCTTGTCGGATCATGTCTTCGTCGTGCTCAACCACAATCACACTGTTCCCTAAATCGCGCAGATGTTGTAGCGTAGCGATTAAGCGATCGTTATCGCGCTGGTGCAGGCCGATCGAGGGTTCATCCAACACGTACATGACGCCAGTGAGCCCCGAGCCAATCTGGCTGGCAAGCCTGATGCGCTGCGCTTCGCCACCCGAAATCGTATCTGCGCTGCGATCGAGCGATAAATAATTTAAACCCACATTGTTTAAGAAACTTAAACGCGCTTCGATTTCGCGCACGATGCGTTGGGCAATTTCTTGGCGCGCGCCAGTTAACGTTAAGTCTTGAAACCATTTAAGGCATTGCGACAACGGCTGTGCTTCAACTTCATAAATCGCCAGGCCTTGTTCTTGCCATTGCAGCGCCTCGGGCGTGCCTTCTAGTGCTTTGGGTGGCGCAATACGCTCAGAACCAATCCGTACATGACGCGCCTCGGCGCGCAGACGCGAACCCTGGCAGGCGGGGCAGGTTTGTACCGCACGGTATTTGCCCAGTTCTTCGCGTACAGCGGACGAGTCGGTTTCTTTCCAGCGGCGCTCGAGGTTGGGGATGACGCCTTCAAAGGCGTGTCGCTTGACGCTGCTGCGACCTTTTTCATTCAGATAAAAAAACGGCAGCTCGACCTCGCCCGAGCCGTACAGCACAATTTGGCGAAGCGGCTCTGGAAGGGTGTCCCAAGCGGTTTCGATATCAAATTCATAATGCGTGGCTAGGCTTGAGAGCATTGAAAAGGTAAACGCATTGCGCTTATCCCAGCCGCGAATAGCGCCTGAGCCCAAGCTTAATTCCGGAAACGCCACCACCCGTTTTGGATCAAAAAAGCCAACATGCCCCAAGCCATCGCAGCTGGCACAGGCCCCGACCGGATTGTTAAAACTGAACAAACGCGGCTCAAGCTCGGGTAGGCTGTGGCTACACACCGGACAGGCATAACGGCTTGAAAACAAGTGTTCTTGATCGGTGTCCATATCAAGCGCGACGACCCGACCTTGCGCCAGCGTTAAAGCCGTTTCAAAGCTTTCGGCTAAACGCTGTTTGCTTTCTGGTTTGATGCGCAAACGATCGATCACCACGTCGATGTCGTGTTTCTCGTTTTTGTTGAGCTCGGGCATGCTGTCCAAGTCAACCATTGCGCCGTCGACCCGCAATCTGACAAAACCCTGGGCCTGCAGGCTTGCGCACTCATCTTCAAAACTACCCTTACGGTCGCGCACCATCGGGGCCAGGATGGCTAAGCGCCGTTCGGCGGGCCAAGCCAACACGCTATCGACCATTTGACTGACGTTTTGCGCCGCCAGTGGCAGGCCGTGCGACGGGCAATACGGCGTACCGACGCGGGCAAACAACAGGCGCAGATAGTCATGGATTTCGGTGATGGTGCCCACGGTTGAGCGTGGGTTATGCCCAGCGGCCTTTTGCTCGATTGAAATGGCGGGCGACAGGCCTTCGATTAAATCGACATCGGGCTTATCCATTAACTGCAAAAACTGGCGGGCGTAGGCCGATAAGCTTTCAACGTAACGGCGTTGCCCCTCGGCATAAAGCGTATCAAAGGCTAGCGATGACTTGCCCGACCCCGATAAGCCCGTCACGACCACCAGTTTGTGGCGAGGCAGGTTAAGCGACACGTTTTTGAGGTTATGAGTGCGAGCACCCCGAATACGAATTTCTTCCATGTGGCCTGTGATGTATTTGTGTATTTTAGCGACCGCTACGTTTACGCAGGGCAACTTGGTACTATAACGCCCTGATGCTACCGTCGTGTATGTGCTTTCCACTTTGAAATTAGAGTTTGATGTCTGACACCCAGTCGTTGTCCCTAACCCCTATCGAGCGTCGCGCCAGTTTTGCGCTCGCGGGCTTGTTTGCGGCACGTATGTTGGGTTTGTTTTTGCTGTTGCCTGTGTTTGCGGTGGCCGCTCTGGGTGTGGTGGGCGGTGATGACCCGGCGCGGGTTGGCTTGGCCTTAGGCATGTATGGTCTGACGCAAGCCTGTATGCAAATCCCCCTTGGTTTGGCCTCTGATCGTTGGGGCCGTCGACCTGTCGTACTGGTGGGTTTGCTTTTGTTTGTCTTGGGTAGTGTGATTTGCGCGCTATCGTACGATATTTTCTGGATCACGATCGGCAGGGCGGTTCAGGGCTCGGGCGCAATCTCGGCGGCCATCACGGCCTGGTTGGCCGACGCCACCCGACCCGAGGTGCGGACCCGTGCGATGGCAATGGTGGGTGGCTCGATTGGCTTGTCGTTTGCGCTGGCCTTGGTTGCAGCCCCCTTGATTGTGGGTGCAGGCGGTTTGTCAGGGTTGTTCTGGAGTATTGCCCTGCTAGGCGTTGTATGCCTGGCGGTGGCCCGCTTTGTGGTGCCGGTCGTGCCCTTAGCCGCCAAGCCAGCACAGCCTGCTCGGGCAATGCAAGTGTTCACTCACGTTGATTTATTACGTTTAAATTTTGGCGTGTTTTGTCTGCATTTGATACAGGTGGCGATGTTTGTGGTGGTGCCGCCCTTGTTTACTAAGCTAGGTGGCTTAAGCTCGGCCGAGCTCTGGAAGGTTTACTTGCCAGTGATTTTTGGCTCGTTTATTTTTATGGTGCCGATGATTTTTGTTGCTGAAAAGAAGCGGGCGCACCGTGCGATGTTGCGCTTAGCGGTTGCGGGTCTTGTCGTGGTGTTTGCGCTGTTACCTTGGGCAAGTCAAGGTTTTTATCTGCTGGCCGCAGGGCTGACCGCATTTTTTGTGATGTTTAACGTGCTTGAAGCGCTGCAACCGTCGCTGGTGTCGCGCGTAGCACCCCCCGAGCTTAAGGGCTTGGCGCTCGGGTTTTACAACACCGCACAAGCCGCCGGCCTGTTTTTGGGTGGCAGCTTGGGTGGCGTCTTAGTGGTTTGGGGCGGGGCCGTCACTGTATTTTGGGCGGCCTGTGCATTATCGGCACTTTGGTTGTTGGTGACGTGGGGCTTGCGGCCCCTTGGACCTAAACATTAGCAGCTGCAGAAAAACCGTCTAGTAGCGGGCCAGAAGCTAGCCCAAGGCCAGCAGCGTGTTACTCAGCCCGAATCCCAGAAGCCTCAATTACCTTAGCCCAGCGCTCACGGTCACTGATTAAAAACGCTTTGAACTCAGCGGGTGAGTCACCGATTGGTGTGGCCCCTAAGTCTTTCATGCGCTGGATCACTTCAGATTGCTGAAGCGCTAATTTCATCGCGCGATTAAGCGTGTTCAACACCGCCTCTGGCGTGCCCGCTGGGGCGAGCATGCCTACCCATGGTGCGGTCTGCTCAAAATCTTTGAAACCCGATTGGTCCATCGTTGGTACGCCCGGAAAATCTGGTAACGGTTTGCTTGAACCCACGGCCAAGACTTTTAGGCGCTTGTCTGCCACTAAGTTGGCGATGCCGATCATGGGATAAAACATAAACGACACTCGGCCAGCCATCACCTCGGTCAGCGCCGGCGCGTTACCCCGAAACGGCACATGCAAGGTCTTAATGCCTGCAACGGTACTCATTAAGGCGCCGGCTAAGTGCGCCGAACCACCATTGCCGGCGGAGCCATAACTTAGGGTGTCTGGCGCGCTTTTGGCCTTGGCGATCAGATCTGCCAAGCTGTTGTAGGGGGCTTCATAGGCGGTCACGACTACCAAAGGTAAATTCGCCACCAGTGACACGGGGGCAAAATTACCGAGGGGCTCGTATTCAGCCTTTTCTTTCAGTAACAACGGGTTGACGTTGTGCGACAGCGACGCCAGCAAAAGGGTGTGGCCGTCTGGCTTGGCCTTAGCTACTTCGCGCGTGCCGATGAGTGAGTTGGCTCCGGTGCGGTTTTCAACCACAACCGATTGGCCCAGCGTACCCGTCATGTGTTGGGCCAAAATACGCCCAATCACATCGGTGGGGCCGCCTGCTGCAAAACCAATAATGACCTTGATCGTCTGGTTTGGATAGGCTGCAGATTGTGCCGAAGCGGGCGTTGCAAAAACGCACAGCGCACTCAGTAAAAAAGCAAAGCTAGTTTTTTTCATGATTTTTCGACCGATCTCAATTTTTAAACGTGAATAAAGGGCAAACTAAACTTTAAGCCGCGAGCGGAAAATAGCGATCCGCCATCACCTGACAGCGCTTGATAAAGCGATGCTCTTCTGGCGCGTAGTCAGCAACCGCGTTGTGAATCGTGCCCATGTTGTCCCACATCAGCACATCGCCAACTGTCCAAAGGTGGCGGTAGCGAAACTGCGGTTGCAACTGATGTTCGAACAAAAAGTTTAGGATGTCTTCGCTATCTTTTTCGGGCAGTTCATTAATACGCATCGCATAGCCAGGGTTGGCATACAGAATTTTTTCGCCCGTAATCGGGTGCGTCAAAAAGATAGGATGCGACACCGGCGGTTTGGCTTTTAATTGAGCCTCAGTCAGTGGTGGGCGCGTACAGCCTGGCTGCTTGCGCATGTTTTCCCAAAACTTATTAAAGTCGTGCAAGACGGTCATGCCCTCAAGTTTCTTTTTTAACTCGTCTGACAGGGCAGCGTAGGCCGCCCGCATGTTTGAAAACTCGGTATTGCCCAGCGGCTTGCCATCGCGATGCGGGATTTCAATGCCGTACAGCACATTGGTAAACGCGATCATCTTGCTATAAGACATATCGGTGTGCCAGTCTTGGCCGGCGTCCGCCAAGCCCAAGGGTTTGCCGTCGACTTTTTTGTTCGACAAAATCATCACCTCGGGGATACCTGGGTCTTGATACATATTGGCCACATTGACCTCGAGCGTGCCAAAGGTGCTGCTAAAGGCTTTTAGCTGAGCCGAGGTGAGTGTTTGCTTTGAAAACCACAACACACCGTGCTTACCCAACAGGCCTTCGATGGTTTTATATTGATCTAGTGACAAGGGCTGCGAAAGGTCGATGTTGTCGACGCGGGCGCCTAGGCCCTGTCCGCTTGGGGTCGCTTGAATCATGGCTTTGTCCGTTCTTTTGAGTGTTAAACCGTTTCAAATAATATACCCTGTTGAGGGTGAAAGCGTAGCTTGCGGGCTCTGGGCAAAGTTTTCGGGCGGTTCTTAGGTCAAATCCTGCCGTAAACTATCTGCCATGCGTAGTTTTGCGTCTAGCACTGGCGGGTAGCCAGGGGCATGATGGCGCTTGGTACGGGCCCGACAGGGCATCGATAAATAAAGTTTTTAAGGAGCTCGGCATGGCCTCGGTCAATAAAGTTATTTTGATGGGTAATCTTGGACGCGACCCCGAGGTGCGTTATAGCCCTGACGGCGCGGCCGTATGCAATGTATCGATTGCCACCACCAGTAGCTGGAAAGACAAAACTTCGGGCGAGCGCCGCGAAGAAACCGAATGGCACCGTGTGGTGTTCTACAACCGCTTAGCCGAAATCGCTGGCGAGTATTTAAAGAAAGGTCGTCCTGTTTACGTTGAGGGTCGTATCAAAACCCGCAAATGGCAAAACAAAGAAGGCGTTGAGCAAACCACCACCGAGGTAATCGCTGACAATATGCAGTTGCTCGGTGGGCGCGATGGTGGCGACGGCGGGTCTTCGGGTGGTAACGAAGGCGGCTCAAGTGCGCCCCGTCCAGCAGCGCGTGCGCAACAAGCCGCACGCCCAGCTGCACCAGCAGC
>CANKOW010000056.1 GCA_947484295.1 Alcaligenaceae bacterium
CGAAGCGGCGCGCACACTGCACTGCACGGCCAGTTGCAAGAGGCGCGCTGGATGATTCGAAATGTCGCGCAGCGGTTTGAAACGATTTTGAAAGTTTCGCAGGTGATTGTTGCCCATCAGCAGGCGTTTTTTTCAAGCGGCTGGGGGGCGGTCAGGCCACTGACACTGAAAGACATCGCTGCCGAGATTGGAATGCATGAGTCAACGATTTCGCGGGCGACTACGCAAAAATTTATGCTGACGCCGCACGGCACCTTTGAACTTAAGCGCTTCTTTAGCACGGGCTTAACCACCGAGGGTAAAGAAGCCACGTCGGCGACAGCCGTGCAAACACGCATTCAAATTTTGATCACAAGTGAAGATCGCAAAAAGCCTTTGTCGGATAGTCAACTGGTGAGTTTGCTCGACCAAGATGGGATCACGATTGCGCGGCGAACGGTGGCTAAATATCGAGAGTTATTACGCATCCCGACGGCACCGCTACGCAAGTCGCAAGCGGGGGCTCGCTAGTTGCCGAGGAGTTGTTCGTTTTGCCGCGCGGGGCAATCTGGGGTTCTTCCCCACGCATCATTGGGTGCGCAGTATTTGTTGCGGGCGTTTTGCAAGCAAGTCGGGCGTTGAAAAAAGCCCACCTTCGTACATTGTTCAAGTTCTTGTTTCAGTGATTGCTGCCACGTGGTCACGGTCACGGTAATGCCTGGCGGTACGGGCGGCGCGGCGGGCCGCTGTGTAGAGCCAGCCTGATTTGCGGCAACATCAAGGCGATCAATACGCCGAGTGTTGTCTTGCACCAAACGTCTGGCATCTGCCGTCTCTGAGCCTTCGCTGACGTTACCCTCATCGTCATCGTCTACTTTCATTTTGTTGGGATCGGCTTCTAAATCGTCGGCCGTAATGGCCTCAATCGCCCACTCGATCGGTTTGAGCTCGCGCGGCACACCCAAGCTGCCATCGATGCGAGGCTGAGGCGGCTGCGCAGTGATTGGACGGCCAAGGGCGTCGAGCTTTAAGGTTTTGTAGTCTTTGTCGGCGACCGACGCCACCGTATCAGGCGCGCGCGTCACCAGCCAATTGCCTAGTTGCACGCCGCCCTGCCATGAGGCTACCGCGGCAAGCACTAACAAGACAATTAAGACACGCCAGGACATAAGGGATCTCGGAGGGGCGAGGATTAAACTTTATCGGCAAACACTTGACCGCCATGCTCGCGCATGGCGTGAAAACGAATCGCCGGGTAGCGCTCTTCGGCGACGCGTAACTGAGCGGTGGAGCTCACTAAAAACGCCGGTGCTTCGACGACATCATAGGCGATGTTTGAGACGTTAGCATCGATGAATTTGCGCAGCTCTTTGGGGTCTTCGGCCGTGACCCAGCGCGCCATGTTGTAGCGCGAGGGCATCAGTCGCGCTTCGGCGCCGTACTCCGCCTGCAGGCGATGGGCAACGACCTCAAACTGCAGCTGGCCAACCGCACCCAGTAGCAGTGCGCCGCCCGCCACCAACGGCCTGAACACCTGGATTGCACCTTCTTCACCGAGTTGAAGCAGTCCGGTACGTAGTTGTTTGGTACGCAAGGGATCTTTGGTTTCAACCGCCTGAAAAAGTTCAGGTGCGAAAAATGGCAAACCCGTAAAGTGCAAAGCCTCGCCTTCGGTTAAGACATCACCCAGGTGCAAAATGCCATGATTAGGGATGCCAATCACATCCCCGGCGTAGGCCTCGTCAACGAGTTCGCGGCGTTGCGATAAAAACGACACCACGTTATTGGGGCGAATCTCTTTATTGTTGCGCGAGACTTTAAGCCGCATACCACGCTCAAACTTGCCCGAACTGACGCGTACAAAAGCCACCCGATCGCGGTGCGCCGGATCCATGTTGGCTTGTACTTTAAAGACCACGCCGGTGAACTTGGGTTCTTCGGGGTGCACGATGCGCTCGAGCGCTTGGCGTGAGCCTGGCGGTGGTGCCTGATCGACTAAGGCATCAAGCACTTCTTGAACGCCAAAGTTGTTTATCGCCGAACCAAAAAATACGGGGGTTTGTTTGCCCGCCAGAAAGGCTGCCGGGTCAAAAACAGGTGCTGCCGCTTGAATGAGTTCGATCTCGCCTTTAGCTTGTTCAAAAGAGCGGCCAAACCGACTGGCAATTTCTGGGTTGTCGAGCCCGTCGATAAAGTCGTCACCCGTATCGTTGCGACGTTCTTGTCCGGACTTAAACAAACGCATGCGATCGCGCTGGATATCAAACACGCCACCAAAGGCCTTGCCCATCCCGACAGGCCACGAAAACGGCACGGCATCCATGCCGATGTGGTGCTCGATTTCAGATAACAGTTCAAGCGGTTCGCGGACTTCGCGATCCATCTTGTTAATGAAAGTGATGATGGGGGTATTGCGGGCGCGACAGACCTGCAGCAAACGGATAGTTTGTGGCTCGACCCCGTTGGCCGCGTCAATCACCATCAGAGCCGCGTCAACCGCAGTGAGTACACGGTAGGTGTCTTCAGAAAAGTCTTGGTGACCAGGGGTATCAAGCAGGTTGATTACGCAATCGCGGTATTCCATCTGCATGACCGACGAGGCGACCGAGATGCCACGTTGTTTTTCGATCTCCATCCAGTCTGACGAGGCGTGCCGCGAAGCTTTACGTGCTTTGACGCTACCGGCGATTTGGATCGCACCCGCAAAAAGCAGCAGCTTTTCGGTGAGCGTCGTTTTACCGGCATCAGGGTGCGAAATAATGGCGAACGTTCGGCGCCGTGCGACTTCAGTTTGAATACTCATGGTGGCGGATTTTACAGGCTGGCGCAGCCAGCCTGTGTGCGTGCAATTTACTTGTTAAAGAGAGCCGGACGACGTGGGCGATTGGCCTGGTCGCCGGTGGCGCTGCGTGGGGTCGAGCCGCTTGGTGCGCCAGTACGGGTGCTGGTACGTGCGCCAGTGCCAGTGCCGGATCTGACCGCGCCACCAGGGCGTGCTGAGCGTTGCTGTGGACGGCGCTGACCATCGCGCCGGCCTTCGGCACGTGCCTCGTCATCGGCACCGTGTGGTGAGGGAGGTGAGGCGGTCCAGCCCGTTGGGGCTGGCAATTGAGGAATCGTCTTTTTGATGATGCGCTCGATGGCCTTGAGGTATTTAATTTCGCTCGAGTCGACTAACGAGATGGCAGAACCTGCCGCGCCTGCGCGCCCTGTGCGACCAATACGATGCACGTAATCTTCGGGAATGTTGGGTAGTTCAAAGTTCACGACCTGAGGGAGCTGATCAATATCGAGACCGCGCGCGGCGATATCGGTGGCGACCAACACGGCGACCTTGCCCTTTTTAAAGTCATCAAGTGCGCGGGTGCGCGCAGCCTGACTTTTATTGCCGTGAATGGCCGAGGCCGACAAGCCGTCTTTAACCAGCTTTTCAGCTAAACGGTTTGCGCCATGCTTAGTGCGGGTAAAGACCAACACCTGATGCCAGCCACTTTCGCTGATGATATGGCTTAGGATGTCGCGCTTGTGCGCTTGATCAACCAAATACACAGTTTGATCAACGCGTTCGGCCGTCGTGTTACGTGCTGCAACCGAGACTTCAGTGGCGTTTGATAAAACGCTTTTTGACAACTCGCGGATTTCGTCCGAGAAGGTCGCCGAAAACAGCAGGTTTTGCCGCTGACGTGGCATCAAGGCCAGGATCTTGCGGATATCGCGAATAAAGCCCATATCGAGCATGCGATCGGCTTCGTCAAGCACCAAGATCTCAATGCCAGATAAGTTAACGGTGCGCTGTTGGCAGTGGTCAAGCAGGCGACCGGGGGTGGCCACCAAAATGTCGATGGGCTTGCGCAGGGCAGAGATTTGCGGATTGATATTGACACCGCCAAAAATCACCATTGACGAGATTTTTGTGTGGCAGCCGTAGGTTTTGACAGATTCTTCGACCTGGGCGGTGAGTTCGCGGGTGGGGGTCAAAATCAATACGCGTGGGCGACCGGCTTTGCGTACTTCAAGAGGTTTGGCGAGCAGCATGTGCAAAATGGGCAGCGTGAAGCCAGCCGTTTTGCCCGTGCCGGTTTGGGCTGCGGCTAATAAATCGCCGCCAGCAAGCACGCGCGGAATCGCCTGCGCTTGGATAGGAGTAGGTATGGTGTAGCCGGCATCGGCAATCGCACGCATAAGGGGATCGGCCAACCCGAGGTCAGCAAAAGTAATCGTAGTAGACAAGAGAACAGCTCCATCGTCATGCCGGCCTGCACAGGGTGCGGGCTCCAATCGGGGCAGACGAACAGGGAGTAAAACGCCTTGGAGGCGAGCGCCCACAGTGTTGGGGCTTAGAGCGGCACGAGGACTGGAACGTTGTGCCGTGCAGCAATTGTACGTCAAATCGAACTTATCGTAGCGACGCCGCGTTAATCATTGGCTCGCCACGCTTCCAGTAGCCTAGGTTTTCAATAAATTTTTGCGCCATGCGGTGCAGGATCGCATCTGAAAACCCAGAGGTGTGTGGCGTGCAAATGACATTCGGCATGTCCCACAACGGCGAGTCGACATGCAAAGGCTCTTGCGCAAACACGTCAAGGTAGGCGCCCGCTAAGTGCCCCTTTTGCAAGGCCTCGATCATGGCAGGTTCGTCAATCACGGTGCCGCGTGAAATATTCACGATGTGCGCGCCGTGCTTCATCAAGGCGAGTGCGTCTTTGCTCATTAAGTTAGTGGTTTGTTTGGTGAGCGGGCAAGCCAGCACCAGCCAGTCGGTTTCTGGCAAGATTTGCTTAAAACCATCAAAACTCACGACACGCGTGTTTTCAATCACCGAGGCAGCAGACTGACGCACCACGATGATTTTTAAGCCGAGTGCGGTCAACCAGGCGCCAAGTTTTTGTCCAATGGGGCCCCAGCCCACGATCGTTGCCGTTTGACCTTCGAGGTCGGGCGGCAATCCGGTTTTCATAAACGGCGCCCAGACATGGGCACGCTGGGCGGCGGCGAGTTGTGGAAAGCGTCGCGCGAGCGACAGCAATCCTGTCAAGGCGGTTTGAGCTACCAAGCTCGCACTCGCACCAGAAGACGAAGTGATGGTCACCCCGCGTGCCATCAAATCCAGAAACACTTGTCGGTCAACGCCCGCAGAGTGCACGTGTACCCACTGCAGTGTTTTGGATTTGAGTAGGGCGTCGTACACATATTGTGTACTGGCTTCAATTTGATGCTTGGTCGAGCCCGCAGTGATGTCGCGCGAAATAAAACAGAAATCCAAGTCTTGTGTGCCAGCGTGTATGTCTGCGGCACTGACACGCTGATAGCCCGAGGGCCCAAGAATAGCGCTCATTTGCGGAGCAAGCTCGAGCGCTGTTTTGTCAGACAGGAGGATGCGCGGGGTGTGATTCAACACGATGTTTGGCATGCTAATTTCCTTAACGTGGAGTCGCACCTGAGTCAATCACGACTTTCTTCCACTTAAGGTGTTCAGCGCGAATAAAGTCTTGAAAGTAAGCGGCAGTGCCCCCGACAGGGTCAGCACCTTCTTGAACAAAGCGGTGCTCAAGCGGGATCATCGCGAGGTTCACTTCTTTGTTCAGCTTGTCAATAATGGCTTGTGGTGTGCCCTTGGGCGCCAACATGCCAAACCAAGAGCCGGCCGAGAAATCCGGAAACCCGCTTTCAGCAACGGTGGGTACGCCGGGTAACGAACGCGACGGCTTGGGGCTACTGACCGCAATGGCACGCAGCTTGCCGCCCTTAATTTGCGAAATGACCGAGGGGATTGTTGCAAACATAAAGTCGATACGGCTTGCGATTAAATCATTGAGGGCTTCAGCACCTTTGTAGGGGATATGTTGCGCGTTGACGCTAATGGCCTCCATCAACATATAGCTCGACAAGTGTGAAGAGGTGCCCGTACCCGTTGAAGAGTAATTCAGTGTGCCCGCCGGCCTCGACTTTGCGTACGCGACAAACTCTGCAAAGTTTTTGACCGGTAAGTTGGGGCTGATGACTAATACGTTGGGTACGTCGGCGATGAGCACGACAGGTACCAAGTCAACCAGTGCATCGAAGCGCAGGTCTTTATACAGCGTTGGGTTGATGGCAATCGGCCCGACCGAAGCAATGGTCACGGTGTAGCCATCGGCCGGCGCGCGTGCGGCCAATTCGGTGCCGATATTGCCCCCCGAGCCCGGCTTGTTTTCGATCACAAACGGTTGTTTGAGCTTCTCGGCAAGATTTAAACCAACACTACGGGCGATGATGTCGGTGGTACCGCCCGCCGTGAAGGACACAATGATTTTGACAGGCTTGCTCGGATACTCTGGCGCATTTTGGGCGTGAACAGACATCACGCACCCGAGTACCGAACTTAAAAACAGCGAAGCAATAGATTTAATCACGATAAGAAATATCCGTACGGTCGAGTTTACGTAACAGAGCAGGCCACTCCATGACGCCATAGGCCCGGCGTGTGCCAGGTTGGTAGTTATTCCAGGTTTCATCCAGCACTTTTTGCGGCACTTTTGAAAGCGGGCTATTGCATGACATTGCACCGAGCTGTGCGTGACACGACAGTTCAAGGCGGTGCATCCAGTTAAACGCTTCTCCAACGGTGCGCCCCACGGTCAGTGCGCCGTGATTGCGCAGAATCATGGCTTCGCTCATCCCTAGGTCTTTGCAAAGTGATTCTTGCTCACTTTCATCCAGCACGACACCTTCGTAGTTGTGATAAGTGACCTTTAAGAAACGCATCGCGGTTTGGGTGAGTGGTAATAGGCCGCACTCAAGCGAAGAAATCGCCATCGAGGCCCAGCTATGCGTGTGAATCACGCAGCCAACATCAGCACGGGCGTGGTGAATGGCGCTGTGGATGACCGAACCAGCTTTGTTTAAGCCATAGTTGAGGTCGCCAAAATCGGGGCTGGTCAAGATGTTGCCGTGGTGATCAACTTTAAGCAGACTCGAAGCGGTGATTTCTTCGTACATCATGCCGTAGGCATTGATCAAAAACGTGCCTTCTTCGCCAGGGACCCGGGCTGAAATGTGGTTGGCGGCCATATCGGCCATGCCATAGATCGCGACCAGTCGGTAACAGGCGGCCAGATCGACACGTGCTTGCCACTCAGCGTCAGAGACCTTGCCCTTCATTGAGGGGAGCTGTAAAACGCCTACTTTTGCCATGATGGTTTGCCTCAGAAATGTTATTTTTAGTGGATAAACGACGCACTTGAATACAGCATATGCGATACAACGAATAAAGCTTGTGCAATGACGATACCAAAAGGCGTCAAAATCTGCGAGTGATTCTCGCAAACCACGTTATGCTACAAAACTTAAGGGCAATATAACGGTTGATCGATAGGCGGTTAGGCAGCCACGAGGCGGGCTCTTATAGAGTTGGGCTGTGGAGACCATCACGGCATAGCCGTCCTGAATATAGATATTATTGACGCGATGATTTCCCGAAGGGGCGAAACGTCTAGGAGAGTGGCATGAGGATGTTGGTAGCGCTTGCGGTGTTTGTTTTGGTGGGTTGCCAGGGTAGCCCCGTCTACTACCATCGCGACCCAGCCCGTCAGATCGTGGTCTTAGATAAGCGCGAGATCAGCATCATCCCTCTAGGCGAAAATCGTTGGGAAGCCTATGGTGGTAAAGAGGGAGGGATGAAGCCAGACCTTGGGGTGCAAAAAGCACGTCAGGTCGCGGGCATCGAAAAAGTGACAGGTTGTCGCGTGGTCAACGCCCAAGTCGTACCTGGTCATGAAGCCGACGGCTTGCTTTTACATGCGACGGTTAGCTGCACCAAGTAATTGATTAACGGCAGACCGACTGGCGCTTGACTAGGGTCTGACGCAAACATCGTTTGCCCGACCCCTCACCGTTCGCGCAAACGAATTGTCGGCGCGCGAAGCCGTCGCTAACCCAAACCGCCGCTGGCCCCAACAATGCGACTCATCTGCAGGTCGGTGTCAGTTTGGCCTGCGGCACTAGCCAAGCCCTGCGCAACCCCCATCCGGTCAGATTCACCACGGTTTTGGCTGACTTTCCACTTTGCCTGTACGCGGATAATCGTGAGCTCAATGGCGACAATGGCGTCTAGCATCATGGCCAGGTAATCAGCGGGTGCATCGGTGACGCGCCAATTGCTGTTGCGGCTGAGCTCCATTTTTGCGGTTAAGTCTGCCACCACTTGTTGCTTAACAGCGGGGTCGTGCGAGACCGTGAGCCAGCCGTACACGTGGGCCACGGCGTAGTTATAAGTGGGCACCACTTTGTGGGTTTCAAGCTTAGACGGGTACCAATTAGGCGTGATGTAGGCGCTTGGGCCTTGAAACACCACCAGCGATTCGGCCTCGGGGTTGGCGGTTTGCCAGACGGGGTTTCCTTTGGCCACATGACCAATTAACTTGGTGCCCGGACTTAAGTCACCCTCAAGCATAAAGGGGATGTGGTTGGCTTCAAGTGCTTCGCCATCGCGCGTAATGAGCGTGCCCAACGGAAAGTTTTTGATCAGCTCGCCGACGACAGTCAGGTCATTTTGTTCAAAATGTTTCGGGTTGTACATGTTGGGTTCGCTGACTTAAAGATAAATGATGTGAGTGACCCGAGAGGGATTCGCGCATTCAGTATAAATAAAAGTTAATTAACCTTGTCATTGCTCGAGACAGAGGTTCGCGCTAAAGTCAGTGTACACAGATTGAAACGAGATTAAGAATGAAACCGAATAAATTGCCGCTTGGCCTGTTTGCAGCAACACGTGCGATTGCAGAGGGTAGCTTGTCGCCCAAAGAGTATTTGCAGCAATGTCTCGCGCGTGCCGACGAGCGTGAACCTACGCTGCATGCCTTTGTTGCTCGAACCCCTACACAAGAGGTGTTGGATTCGGTCAGCGGTGGTGAGTGGGCCGGGATCCCTGTTGGCGTAAAAGACTTAATTGCGACGCGTACGCTTACCACGACCAACGGTTCGCCGATCTATGCAGACCAAGTGCTTGACTACGATGCACCGATCGTCGCGCATATCCGTCAATTGGGCGCTGCGGTCTTTGGTAAAACGGTGACGACAGAATTTGCCTGGCGACAGCCTGGCCCAACGGTGAATCCGTTTCATGCTGGCCATACCCCAGGTGGATCATCAAGTGGCTCGGCGGCAGCGGTTGGCGCGGGTATTGTGCCCTTGGCGTTAGGGACACAAACCGTTGGCTCGGTGATTCGACCTGCTGCCTTTTGTGGCGTGGTGGGCTTCAAAGCCAGCTTTGGCGCGGTACCGCGCGCAGGCGTGTTTCCGTTAGCCGGGTCACTTGACCATGTGGGCTTTATTGCCAGATCCGTCAACGACGTTGCGTACGCTTTTAATTTGTTGCGCAATCGCGCCGCGACTGAGCCCGATAGCATCGTGTTGCCCGCCGTGCCAATGAAGACCGATACAGGCATCGAGCCTCAAGCTGCGCCGCGCCTGGCGTGGCTGCGCACACCCTACGATGAGCGCGTCACGGCTGAACAAAAGCAGGCCATGGAACGTACCGTCAAGCAACTGCGTGCGCAAGGCGCCGTCATTGAAGAGTTTGCGCTACCCGATGAATACTGGACCGGAATCGACGCGATGTTTTGTCTGCTTGAGTGCGAAGGTGGCGCGATCCATCAAGAGCACGTCACGCACTTCGCTGAGCGTTCAAGTGTGCATCTCAAAGAGTTGGTTGAAAAAGGCCGCGCACGCTCTGCGCTTGATTACCTGGGCGCGCGAGCCTTACAGCAGCGCTTGCGTGCCGATGCAGCGGCGCAACTCAAGGGCTTTGATGCAATTTTGACAATCCCGGCGACAGGCGAAGCGCCCGAGGGCTTAGACTTTACGGGCGACCCCGTGTTTTGTGCGCTCTGGAGCTTTCTGGGGTTGCCCGCGCTGACCGTGCCAATCGCGCGTTCAGCCAAGGGCTTGCCGCTTGGCCTTCAGTTGATTGCCCCGTATAAGCAAGATGCGCATTTACTGCGCACCGGGCGGTGGATTGAGTTGTCGCTGCCAGTGGCTTAGCCCCCGCTCACTGCATCGCCATAGGGTGACATGATTTCAGTGCAACCCATGTTTAGGTCGCCATCGCGCATCACACCCGCAGGACAAGCAAAGGCGTAAGGATAGGTGGTGCTGCGGGCTGCTTCCACGGGCATGACCTTGCCCAAGGCTTGCATGACATCAGCTGACAAGGCTTTGTCGGCGACGATGCGCGGCCCACCACTGACATCTAGGCGTGGCTGATGAAACGCTTCTTCAAGACTTAAGCCGTGATCCATCAGGAAAGAGGTCAGTTGCATCACGGTACCTAAAATCTTGCGCCCGCCTGAGGCGCCAATGGCAAAGCGTCGCCCTTTGCGATCTTCGCCAATCACTGGCGAATAATTGGCCAGGCAACGCTTGTTGGGCGCCAGCGAGTTGGGCTTGCCAGGTTCGGGGTCAAACCACATGATGCCATTGTTGAGCAGCAGGCCCGTTGAGGGCGACACCACCCGCGAACCAAAAATTGACAGCAAGGTTTGCGTCACCGAGCACATATTTCCGTGACGATCGACAACGCTGAAATGCGTTGTGCAGCCTGGCGCTTTGGGTGATTCGTGATCGCCCATATGCTCAAAGCGTAATTTAAATGCGGCGTCTAGTGCACGCGCAAAGCCCGCATAGGTCGCGGAGTTGGGTGCGCTGGCGCCTGGCGTGAATTCTTGCGCGAGCAGCTCAAGTGCTTTGCCAAAGGTCGGGCCGCCTGTCAGACCAGGCGTGGCAAACACACGACCGCCGCGATACTTCAGGGTAAGGGGTTCGACCATCTCGGCGCTATAGTCAGCGAGGTCTTCAACGCTTAAGCTGCCGCCTTTTGCGCGAACGTCGCGCGCGAGCGCCTGTGCGATGTCGCCTTTATAAAAGGCCCGCGCGCCGCCTTCGGCGATTTGCCGCAGTGTTTGCGCAAAGGCTTTTTGATTTAAGCGTCGTTGGTTAACGGATGTCCAGTCGCCGGCGATGGGCCAATGACCGTCATCTAAAAACATGGCAGCGGTATCAGGGTCTTTGGCTAAGACACGGGCATTTGCTGCGGTAACGAGGGTTGTATACCAATCCACCAACAACCCAGCTTCAGCCAGGTTGGCCGCTGGGGTGACGAGCTCTTGCCAAGGCATACGGCCAAAGTGCTCGTGCGCCAAGCCCATGCCAGCGACAACGCCGGGCACAGCAACTGCCGTGGCGCCCATCACGTTGCGATCATCAACGACTGAAGGCCAGGGAAACAAATCAGACGATTTGCCGGCACCACTTAGGGGATAGTCAGCTGGGTTTAACTCGCGAGGCGAGCGGCAACCAAAATTAATCACCCGTGCTTTGGCCTCGTTGGCGCGCCACAATACCATCGTGCCACCGGCAGCAGGGCCGCTCATCCAGGGCTCGACAACGCCTATTGCAAAAGACGTTGCGATCGCGGCATCGACGGCATCGCCACCTGCGTCAAGCACGGCAGCACCTACCTCAGCGGCGCGGCGATGCTGCGCGGCGACCACACCCGCTTTGGTGGCGATCACAACTTTACGAGTGGTTTGCGAGTTTGAAAAATTATCGTCCATCTACGCCTCTTCTATTTTTATGAGCGCCAAGAGCGCTTCGATTTTGTGCAACGCCGAGATAGCCTCGACGCCGTTCATCCACCAGCCTACCCGTGCTTCTTCGCGTGGCGCACGACATCAGCATGCGTCGCGAACCATACGCCGGGCAAGCTGCGCATGTAGCGAACCAACTCTTCAAGAATCCAGATGCGCGAGCGATACCCGATTATGTGTGGATGCATCGTTAACTGAAACAGCCCGCCCTCTTTGTAAGCCGCATCAAATTCACGTTTAAAAATATCAAACACATCTGCGGGCGGGGTGTAAGGGCGCAGGCCAGCAAACCGGTTCATCCCAAAGTACACCGCATCGTCACGAACCCACTCAACCGGCAACTCAATTACACCGGTCGCTTCACCATCTAGCAACAACTCATAACAGTCGACATCGGCCATCAGCGAAGAGTCATAAAGCAAACCCATGTCGCGTGTGAGCGCAAGCGTATTCGGACTGAAATCCCAGGATGGTGTGCGCATCCCAACAGGGCGCACACCAGTGATTTTTTCTAAGACATCTGAGCTGCGTTGCATCAGATCTTTTTCGGCGGCGTAAGGCAATACTGAATTGCGTTCGTGAATCCAGCCATGGATACCAACCTCGTGACCCTCGGCGACCACCCGTTGCTGTTCGTCTGGATATAACAGTGCGGTTACGGCCGGTACATAAAAACTGGCGGGTACGTCGTGTTGTTTCAAGATATTGAGAATGCGTGGCATCCCCTGGCGATTGCCATATTGGCCTTGCGACAATTTGCCAATTGATTCTCCGCCTTCGCGTAGTTCGTTGGTTTCGTGATCTGAGTCAAACGACAATGCCACTGCGCAGCGTGCGCCTTCAGGCCAAAGGCGTGGGCGCAGGGTACGCCCGGCGCGCACATGGTTCACAATGCCTTGCCAGTGCGCGTCAGGCCACTGCCAAGGTTCGAGCGAGGGTGTGTTCATGCTGTTGTCTCAGCGGCACTATGCGTAAAAGCCATCATTTTTTTGCCTCGTTACCTACGGTGATCGGTGTCGTGGTTACTTTGACCACAGCAGGCGCGACGTTGCGCGCGATCTCTTTGGCCGACGCCGCTTCTTTGGCAACAAACAGTCCGAACTCAGCCGAAGGCATGCCAACACCTTCTAACCCAAGCGTATCGAATTGTGCGATGACATCAGGCTGTGCAACCGCTTTAACAATTTCGGCTTGTAGTCGACTCACAATCGTTGCTGGGGCGTTGACAGGTAACCATAGGCCAAACCAGTTCACAACGTTGAAGTCTTTTAAACCCAGCTCTTGCAAGGTGGGCGTATCGGGCATGCCTTTCCAGCGTTTTGCGCCAGTCACGGCTAACGCGCGAAGCCGACCACTTTGCACGTGCTGTTGTGCGATTTGGGTGCCTACAAAAAAGATGTCAATGCGCCCAGCGATTAAATCGTTTGTGGCTTCGGCCACACCTTTATAAGGTACAGCCAAGATCTCGGTGTCGGTCATGGTTTTCATGACTTCGGCGGGGATATGGCTCGCGGTACCTAGGCCGGCGTGGGCGTAAGTTAGCTTGCCGGGATTTTTCTTGGCAAGCGCGATGAGGTCTTTGAAGGTTTTAGCTGGTGAGTCGATAGGTACGAGCAAAACCTGCCCAAAATTTTGAGCGGCTAAGGTGACGTGGGCAAAGTCTTTGACTGAGTCGTAAGTGACGTTTTCGTTAAAGGGGGGGATATTGGTGTGAGAGGCCGTCGTGAATAACCAGGTGTAGCCGTCAGCGGGAAGCTTGGCGACGTAGGCGGTGCCCACTAAGCCCCCAGCGCCCAGACGATTTTCGACGATCACGCTTTGCCCGAGTGACACAGAAAGTTTGGGGGCAAGGATGCGCATCAATAGGTCTGGCGGGCCTCCTGGGGGCGAAGGTACGATCACGCGGATGGGTTTGGTTGGATAGTTTGACGCTGCAGCGCCTTCGGAAGTTTGCGCCATCGGCGCCAAGACGGGTGCAAGACAGGCGCTAGCGATGACGAGCAGTTGCCGCATGCTGCGTATGACGCTGAGCGGTGTGGCATTGAATACCTGAAAGCTGGACATGAGATCCTTGGGGTAAGTTACCCGACTTGCACGGTGGTGTGCGTCGTTGAAGAGCGAACAATCGCTTCAAGTACTGCGGCATTGCGTACAGCATCGCCGTCAGGCGTGACGAGTGGTTGTTTACTGGCAATGCATGCGGCAAAGTGTTCGAGCTCGGCGCGCTCGGTGCTGGTGGTTGGAAAACTTGTCGTGACAGGCTTTTGTTTGTTGGTCACGTTGCTGCGGTCGATCATACAAGTGGTGAGATCCCAGGTATGCAAGTGACTGACGTCACCCATTGCGACCCAGCCATTTGACCCAAAGACTTGCATGCGCCAAGTTTCTGCCGTGGCAATTATGGTGCCCAAATAGCCTGTTGAACCGCCGGCGAAATGCAGCATCATCGAGGTCGTGTCATCTGAACCAAAGTCTTGCGCAAGACGATAGCTTTGTGCGGTGACACGGTCGATCGGGCCGGCCAGATACAGCATGGCATCAATGACGTGCACCCCGCGGCCAGTCATTCCGCCTGCAGGGGATTCGTCAGAGGCATGGCGCCAATGGCCCTTCGGAAAGCGATAGGTGCTTGGCCCGCAAAAATTACCTTCGATATGCAAGACCTTACCCAAACGACCATCGTCGATCATGCGACGAATTTCTTGTAGCGCCGGTTGATAGCGCCAGTTGTAGCCCACACCCAAAATAATGTTGTGGTCAGCGGCCGCCTGCGCGGCGCGTTGGGTGCTGGCGTGATCTAAACCAAGAGGCTTTTCGCAAAACACGTGTTTGCCGGCTTTGGCGGCGGCGACGATTTGCTCGGTATGCAGCGAGTGGGGCGTGGCCAAGACGACCGCGTCAATAGAGGGATCGGCCAGTACAGCCTCAAAGCTGTCGAGCAGACGAAGCTTGTGCTTCGCAGCGAACTCGCTCGCTTTGGCAGGCGTACGTGTAGCGCCCGCGACAAACTGTATGTCTTGGCTTAAACCTTGAACGCTGGTGACCAAATTTTGCCCCCAAACGCCCATGCCGATAATTGCCGCGTGAATCATATTTCGTTGTATCCCAAGCAGAGTAGACAGGTGCACGCGTGTGCTTCGCGCAAAATCCCGTCAGGTGATTGATTATCAGAGAAAGCATGACAGATGACAACAGAGGTCAAATGTGTTTTGATCCTTGATCAGGAGGCTTTGCCTGAAAAGCCATGCAGGATGTTCTAAATTAACAGAAAGGACCCCATATGACACGCTTCACTGCTCTTGCCGCATTGCGCACCGGGTTGGCCGCACTTTTACTCTTTTCGGCTACCTTTGCACAGGCGCAGACTTGGCCCACGAGGTCATTACGCTTGGTGATCCCCTTTGCACCGGGCGGCGGCACGGATATTTTGGCCCGCGTGATCGCCCCAAAGCTCTCTGAAGCGCTAGGGCAGCAGGTGGTGGTTGAAAACAAACCGGGGGCTTCGAGCATCATCGGATCGCAAATCGTCGTGCAAGCGGCACCCGATGGCTACACCTTGATGATGGTGGATTCATCGATTTACGTGAACCCTGGGTTGCGTACCGAGTTGCCTTACAACACGATGAAAGATTTGACTCCTATCGTGCATATGGCTGTGGCACCGGTGATTTTAGTGGTGCACCCTTCGGTGCCCGCGCAGACGCTCGCTGAGCTGATTGCCTTGGGTAAAGCCAAGCCAGAAAGCTTGTTGTATGGTTCGGGCGGCAACGGCTCTTCGCCACATATGGCGGGTGAACTCTTCAATATCGCCTCGGGTGTAGCGATTACCCATGTGCCCTACAAGGGTACGGGTGAGGCGTTGTCGTCGGTGCTGGCGGGCCAAGTGCCGCTGACGTATTCGGGGATTAGCTCAGTACGGCAAGCCGTTGAGGCAGGGCGCTTGCGCGCACTCGCACTCACGGGCACCAAGCGTAATGCCGCGTTGCCCAACGTGCCGACGTTTGCCGAAAGTGGTTTGCCTAGCGTGGATTGCAGTAGCCACTGGGGTCTGTTGGGCCCAGCAGGGATGCCGCCAGAGGTGGTTGCAAAACTGAATGCTGCGGTCAATCAGGTGTTGGCCGACCCGGCGATCAAAGAGCGCATCACAGCGCTTGGCTATGACGTGGCGGGCGGCCCGCCGGCGGCGTACACCAAGTTGCTCACCACTGAAATCGAAAAATGGCGCCAAGTGATAAAAACCGCTGGGATCAAGGCAAACTAAGGCGACTCACAGCACAACTGGCGCAGACGTCATTAGTCTGCGCCAGTTGTTCAGTGCAGCGCGACGGTGCACCAACAATCTCCAGACGCATTGATACCTAAGTCATCAAATAGCTGGTTACGCGAATACGCAAAGCTCAGTACTCGCCTAACTTATTACGCAAAACCTTCAATTATTAGGATTCTTTATGCAGCACTACCTAAATCGTGACGGCCTGAAACTCGCCTATTACGTTGATGACTTCACCAAGCCGTGGGTCAAGCCACAAACGGTGTTTTTATTGCACGCTGCAATGGGTAATTCGCAACGCTGGTTTAGCTGGGTGCCAGAGCTTGCGAAGCATTACCGCGTGATTCGTATGGATTTGCGTGGACACGGGCAGTCGACGATCCCGCATTCGGAGCAGGCCTTTTCGTTACAACACTTGGTCGACGATGCCGCGGCGCTGTTGGATCACCTTGGTTGCGAACAGGCGCACGTCGTGGGTAACTCGGCTGGTGGTTATGTGGCGCAACAACTGACGTTGCAATATCCCACTCGCGTTAAAACACTTGCGTTATACGGCGCAACCCCAGGTTTGAAAAATAGCCATGCTCCCACTTGGATCCCAAAGATTCAGCAGATTGGGTTAAAAAAGTTTTTATCTGACACCATTTACGAACGCTTTGATGAAACTGCGGATCCGGCGTTAGTGGCTTGGTTTATCGAGCAAGCGGGTTCAAATGACCCAGCCTTTATTGGGCGGTTCGTGTTGCACATGTGCACGCATGACTTCATGGAAGAACTCGTGGGTATCAAGTGCCCTACCTTGATTGTGGCGGCTGGCAAAGAGTCCATCGGACACGCCGACGCCTATGAGCAAATGCATCAGCGCATCAAGGGTTCTGAGGTCGCCTATGTGGATACCGCTGGGCATAATATCTGCGACGGCTACGCCGAGCACTGTGCCAAGCTACTCATGTCA